>JBGPGA010000077.1:0-10165 GCA_041483635.1 Thermoplasmata archaeon | reverse complement strand
TGCGGCCCTTTGAACCCCTCGAGGACGAACGGATGCGCCTGCTCGCCTCGGAGCGCCTGCGCCTCGCGGAGATTCGGCAGAGACTCGGGCGCCCATTCGCGACGGAACTGTCTAGCTTCTTCGAGTTCTGACGCCTGCCCGGGGTCTTCGCTGCGCTCACACCTGCACCGGGGCGAAACCGCCACGCAAGGCTAATGTAGGTGAACCGAAATCAGGAGGGCGGACCGGACATGAAGCGACCGAACCTGAGATCCCTCGGTGTCATCCTGTTCATCATTGTGGGCGCCGTATCTGCGGCCCTCGGATGCCCGTTCTTCCGCAACCCGGAGAACTATGCGACGGCGGGCGGGATGGTCGCGTATCTCAAGTACGTCGTCGACGTGCACAAGAAGCACTGACGCCCCCGCGTCAGACGGGGCCCGACCGTTTTAGGAATCGCAGCCCGGAAGCGGAGAGCCTCGCGGGCATCCGCGGGATGTTGGCAAGGACCGTTGGCGACTGCGAATCGCTCAGGTCAGCGGGGAGGAGCCCTTGCCGCTGGGCAATCCGGGTCAGGGCGGAGCGCCCTCCGTCGTCCGCGGCGGCCATCGCGGCCAGGGCGCGCCGCGATTCGACGGGGACGGTCGTCATCTTCAGGATCCGGCGCAGCTCGGACGCGGCCTCGGGTTCCGGCACCGCTGCAAGAGCCAGACCGGCATAGAGGAGACGGAGCTCCTTCTCGCTCCCTTGGTCCGAGAGGATGGCCTGCAGGACGACGGAGCGGGTCTTCCGCGGCACATCGGCCACGAGGGACCGATCTAAGAAGATGGCATACACCAGATGCATCACGTGGAGCACGCTGAGATCCTCGACCGCCGCGAGGGCTGCGGCCAGCGCGAGGAGATGCCGCGGGGCACGGGACTCGACGGCGATGACCTCGCCCTCGGTGCGCGGGAGGGGAAGGAGATCGAACGCGTGCTCGATCAACGCCGTGCGGACCTGCGTGGTCACCCGGCCGTCCCCGGCAACGGATTCCACGAACGCCCCGAAGATGCGGGGGTCGCGGAGGCGAAGGACCAGGTCCTCCTCGCTGTCCTCCACCGTCCCGCCGAGGCGGGGGACCCATTCCTGGGCCAGGGAGGAGAGCAGCGCGGCCGTCGCGTTGCTGCACGGGAGTTCAGATCGAAACGCGGCCGCGAGCGCCGACGTCACGGCCATCCGAGAAACCCGCGCGGCATTAGAGCTTTCCCCGTCGAGGGGCCGAGGTCGGCCCAGAGAGCGTGGTCAACGTATATAATCACGAATGCGTAGGAGTCCTCATGGCGTTCCAGAAGGCCCTGCAGGAGTCAGAAATCCCAGTGGGCCAAGTCGGGAAGGCGAAAATCGGGAAGAAGGATTTCGCCATCATCCACGTGAGCCAGGGGTTCTTCTGCATCGACGGCACGTGTAGCCATGAGGGCGGTCCGCTCGGGGAAGGGAGCCTCGACAACGGAGAGCTCGTGTGCCCCTGGCACGAAGGCCGTTACAACTACGAGACCGGCGCGGCGAACCCCGAGACAGACTGGGTCACCGACGTCAAGTCGTACAAGACAAAGGTCGAAGCCGGCTACGTCTGGATCGACTTCTAGGTGCCGGGGCCGCGCTGCGGACCGGCGAGCCGCATGCCCCGGGAGTTGAACCGGAGAGGGGTCCCCTCCCCGTCGGTATTTCGGAAGCTTTCAAGAGGGGGCGGCGGCTTCCCTGGGCGGGGAGCCTCTTGGTCTTCGTGCGGGACGTCATGACGAAGGTCGTAATCGTCGCCGACCCGGACTGGAGCGTGCTGGACGCGGCGAAGAAGATGGCCGCAAAGCGGATCGGTGGGCTCGTCGTCGTCCGCGCGGGCCGACCGGTTGGGCTCGTGACGGAACGAGACATCCTCTGGAAGGTCACCGCGAAGGAGCGGAACCCGAAGAAGGTCCAGGTGAAGGAGATCATGACGTCCCCCGTCGTGACGATTGCGCCTCTCTCGACCCTGCGCGCGGCGGCGCGGATCATGATTGGGCACAACGTGCGGCGCCTCGTCGTCACGCGCCTCGACAACGTGGAGGGCATCGTGACCGCTCGCGACGTCGTCGGGGGATTCCTCGAGACGTGGGCGCGAGAACGAAAGAAGACGATTGCCAAGACATGACCGCTCCCCGTTGTGGTCGGTCCACGTTCGCGCCCCCCTCCCCCGGCGTCGCCTTTATCTGCCGGTCCGTCTTGGACCGTTTGAGGGGCTCACATGCCTTGGGAATTTGGATCCGTCGCGATCGTCGTCTCCGACGGGAAGAAGTCCGCTCGATGGTTCAAAGAGAAGCTCGGGTTCGAGGTCCGGAGCGAAGAGGGCCACTGGATCACCGTGGCCCCGAAGGGATCGAAGCTCGTGATCCATCTCTGCGAAGGGGACGAGCTCGAACCGGGGAACACGGGGTTCGCGTTCTACGCGAAGGACGTCGCGAAGGAAGAAGCGGACCTGCGGAAGAGGGGTGTGAAGTTCACGGAGCCGACCAAGAAGGAGTCCTGGGCCACTCACGCGATGTTCGCGGATCCAGACGGGAACGAGTTCCACCTCATCGAAGTGTAGGCAGCCGCCCTACGCGAAGAGGTGGGCGTAGCTGCGCTCCACGGCGACGTTCTCCCCCCGGATGATGCGCGCGATCTCGGCATCGAGGAGGCTCCGCGCGTACGTGGGCAAATCCTCGCGACCCGGCGCCGACTTCTTCGGGAGGCGGCGGAAGGACTTGCTGTAGTCCTCGAGCCACACGACAACCTCTTCGCGGTAGGCCTTCTTCGTCGGTCTGGACCACCGCATGCACATGCGCGTGTGCGGGATCGCATAGCACTCGACCAGATTGCTGATGATCTTCTCCATCTCGCGGTACGTGGCCTCGATTGCGTCCATCTTGTTCATCATCGTCTCGGACTCCCTCGACCGCCGTCACTCCGCGCCGTGCCGCTGCGCGACGGCAAGGACTGGACGGAGTTTCTCTTGCTGGCTCATCAGGAGATCAAGGATCGCGCGGCTCATGACGGCACAGGCCTCCGCGATCTTCTGATCCGCGAGGCGGTAGTACACGAAGTTCCCGTCCTTGCGGGTCTCCACGATGCCGCTCTTGCGCATGACCGCAAGGTGCTGGGAGGTCGTCGCCTGCGCGATTTTGAGATCGGCGGACAGATCGCTCACCGTGCGCTCCGACTTGCCGAGGAGTTCGATGATCTGGAGCCGCTTGGGGTTCGCGAGGACGGAGATGATCTTGGCCTTGATCTCGTAGAAGGACTCGTCCGGAGGCTCCATGATAGTTGGATGACCCAACCCGGTGTATATGCGTCCTTTCGTATATTCCCATATATCTGTACATTCACTGCTGTCGGTATCTCCTAATGGCTCCCGTGTCGAAGAGGTCTCCGGTGGTAAACCATGGCAGACCGACTGTCGCTCGTAGTCTTCAGCGGGACCGTCGACAAGCTGTACCCGGTGGCGATCATGGCCTCCGGGGGCGTCGCACTGGGAAAGGACGTCGAGATCTTCGCGACCTTCTACGGCCTCGAGGCGTTCCGCAAAGGCCAGCCGCAGAAGAACATGAAGATGGACGCGAACTATCCTGAGGTCGGACCGATGATGATGAAGGTCATGATGGCGAAGAAGATGCCCTCGTGGTACGACATGCTGCGCCAAGCGAAGGAGATGGGCAACGTCAAGATTCACGCTTGCGCGACGACGTACGACCTGATGGACATGAAGAAGGAAGACCTCGACCCGATCGTCGACGACGTGATCGGCGTGACGGAATTCCTGAGCAAGGCATCCGAGGGCGGCATCACGCTCTTCCTGTGAGGAGGTCGCATCCATGGCGGCATCGGCGAGCCAGCGCATGATCCTCGACGCCCGGGGCTCGTTCTGCCCCGGCCCGTTGATGGAGCTCATCCGCGGAATCAAGCAGGCGAAGGTCGGCGAGGAGCTCGAGGTCTGGTCCTCGGACCAGGGGTCCAAGAAGGACATCCCCTTCTGGATCCAGAAGGCAGGCCACGAGCTGCTCGGCGTCGTCGAAGAACCCGGCTACTCCCGGTTCATCGTGAAGAAGCTGAAATGACGGCGGAAAAAGGGAGTGTGCCAGGCATGAAGAAGGTCGTGATCCTCGGGGGCGGAGTCGGCGGCACGATCGTCGCGAACCTCCTTGCCAAGAAGCTCCGCCCAGACGAGGCCGAGATCACGCTCGTGGACAAGACCGGGAAGCACGTCTACCAACCCGGTTTCGTCTACGTCGCCTTCGAGCACCAGAAGCCGAAGAGGCTCGTCCGGGATGAGCGGAAGCTGCTGAGGAAGCGGGTGAGGCTCGTACTGGGCGAGGCGGTGAAGATCGACCCAGAAGCGAAGAAGGTCCACCTCGCCGACGGCGCCGTCCTAGACTACGACCGCCTCGTCGTCGCGCTCGGCGCCCGACTCACGCCCGACGAACTCCCGGGCTACAAGGAGACGGCCCACCACTTCTACAGTCTCGAAGCGGCCGGGGAGCTCCGGAAGGCCTTGGAGGCCTTCCAGGGCGGCAAGGTCGTCGTCACCGTGGCCAGCGTTCCCTACAAGTGCCCGCCTGCGCCTTCCGAGGCGGCCTGCCAGCTCGACTACTACTTCACGAAGCGCGGCATCCGCGACAAGGTGGACATCCACTTCCTCTCCCCGCTTTCCCGCGTGTTCCCGCTCGAACCCGTGAACCCGGTCGTGGAGCAGGTCTTCGCGAAGCACAACATCCGTTCGACGATCTTCTTCAACACGGAGTCCATCGACCGGGAGAAGAAGATGGTGAACTCAATCGAGGGCGAATCGATCCCGTTCGACCTGCTCATCATGGTCCCTCCCCACCGCGGCGCGAAGGTCGTCGAGGACAGCGGCCTGGGGGACCGGGGCGGCTGGCTCCCGACGGACAAGTTCACGCTCCGGACGAAAGCGCACTCCGACATCTTCGCCCTCGGTGACTGCACGGACGTCCCCGTGTCGAAGAGCGGAGCGGCAGCACATTTCCAAGCCAAGGTCATCGCCGAGTCGCTCGTCGCGGACGTCCGCGGTCTACCGGCGACCGCGAAGTACGACGGCCATGTGATGTGCTACTGCGACGCGGGATACCACAAGGGCATCAGCATGTCGTTCGACTACGAACACCCGCCCGTGCCTCCACCGCTCGGCCTTAAGGACTGGATGGCGAAGCGTTTCCTGAACCGGGTGTACTGGACGCTCGTCCCCACGGGCCGCGTCTGAGAACGGCCGCAGAGGGTGCCCGGCCGAAGGGAATCTTCTTCCCGCATCACGGCTTCCGCCGGAAGGATGGAGTCGCCGGCCGAGGCCATCGTTGTGGGTGGCGGCGTCATCGGGGCCAGCGTGGCCTTCCATCTCGCGAAGCTCGGCATGCGGGACATCGTCCTGCTCGAGCGATCCCATCTGGCGGCCGGGTCCACGGGACGTAGCGTGGGCCTCATCGAGACGAACTACGCGCTCGAGGTCAACGTCGCGCTCGCGAAGCACGGCTACGACGAGTTCACCCGATTCACCGAAATTACGGGAGGCACCGCAGACTTCCACCGCCGACGGTATCTCGAGACCGTGGCCGCGCGCCCCCAGGAAGGGCACCTCGAGCACGCGGTCGACGTTGGGGTGAGGCACGGAGTCCACGTCCGCCTCGTCGATCCGGAGGAGATCCTCGAGGCGTTCCCGGAACTCCGGACCGACGATGTGACCCGAGGCCTGCTCTCCGAGGAGGCGGGCTTCTGCGATCCCCACTCGGTCGCGAGCAGCTACGCCGCCGCGGCCCAACGCTTGGGGGCCCGGATTCAGACGAAGGCGCCGGTGCAGGAGATCCTCGTGGAGGACGGACAAGTCCGCGGGGTGCGCACGGAGGAGGGAGACCTCCCCTCCCCCGTGGTCGTCAACGCCACCGGGCCGTGGTGCAACGATCTCCTCGAGCCGTTGGGAATCCGGCTCCCGATCGCGCGGTGGCAGCGGCAGATCTTCGTGACCTCGCCTCACCCCGCCATCCCGAACGATCGGCCCATGTACATCGACCTCCCCGGCCGATTCTACTTCCGGCAGGAGCTCGACGGCGGCTTCGTCCTGGGGCTCGTCGAGGACGACCCGGCCGCCGATTCCGAGCTCGCGAACCCAGAGACGGATTGGGAGTTCAAGACGCGGGCCGTCGAGGCCGCTGTCCACCGAGTGCCCTTGCTCGCGGAGACGTCGATCGCGAATGCGTGGTCCGGCGTCGTGACCTTCACTCCGGACCAGCTGCCGATCCTGGGCCCCGTCCGGGAGGCGAGAGGTCTCTACCTGGCGAACGGGATGTCCGGATACGGAGTCATGATCAGCCCCGGCGTCGGCCTCGCGCTCGCCGAGATGATCATCCGGGGCGAGTCGAAGACGATCGACGTCTCCGGCCTCACCTACGACCGGTTCCAAGGGCGGGAGTTCACGAAAGGTGCCGGCCTGTGGCTCAGCGGCCCGTGAGACGTTCACGGATGAAACCGGCCGTCCGGAGCGCGACGCTCATGATCGAGATCATCGGATTCACGCCGGGTGCCGTGGGGAAGATGCTCCCGTCCCCGATCCAGAGGTTCTGGACTTCGTGACACTCACCCGTCGGCTTCGCCGCAGATGTCCTCGGATCGCGGCCCGCGCGCGCGGAGCCCATCGGATGGGCCGTGAAGAGGGCCAGGCGGTTCTCCCCCACGCCTGCCCGCGCGACGCGCTCGAGGAACCCGTCGAACTCGCTCTCGGGGATGGGGCGGGTCCCGTCTCCGACGCTCAGGTCCTGCATGTGCAGGGTCGAGATGCGCAACGCACCCGCCGCACGATGGATCCGAGCGGCCTCCTGGAGACCCCGGGCCAGGTTCCGGCGATCCCTCGAGTCGAGGCGGTAGTCGAACACGGGCTCGCCGCGGGCATCGATCGTGACGCGGCCCTCCGTCCAGTCCCGGGCGAGGACGATCGTGTTCGCGGACCGGGTGAGGTTCGACATGAGTTCCTTGTGGGCGCGCCCGCCCCGCCAAGGGAGCGCGAGAGCGGTGAGGCCGGGATGCGCCGGCGCGACCTCGAGCCACGGCCCGTGGTGGGCTTCGTCCGTGTCCTGGAAGCGCGTCACGACGACGGTCTGCATGGGGCCCTTCCAGAACCGGATCGGATGGGGGAACTCACCGAAGAGCGCGGTCGTGGGATCGAACCGCAGTCCGTACCCGACGCCCGGGAAGCGGATGCCGGAGCGCAGGAGCAGGGCGGGTGTCTGGAGCGCACTCCCGGCCGCCACGATCTGTCTCGCCTTCACATGCACGGGCACCTCGCGGCCCTCGGCCCGATACGTCGCGTCCACCCCCTTGGCCACACCCCCCTCGACGAGGACGTGATCCGCCTTCGTGTCGAACAGGAAGCGTGCCCCCGCATGGTAGGCGTCGGGAAGATACGTGACGAGGGTGGACTGCTTCGCGTTGTAGATGCACCCGAAGAAGCAGAAATCGCAGCGGCTCCGGCAGTCTTTCGCATTCCGGTGCAGGACCGCGTAGTCCACCCCCAGTTTGTAGCCGAGGGCCTCGCTCCCGCGGCGCAACACATCGTTGCACGGGTTGATCTGGCTCTCCTCCTGGGTTGCGTGGACGCGGGTCCACACCTCCTCGATCAAGGCATCGAACGCGGGTCCCGTGACGCCCTCCATGCCCGCATCCCGTTCCCATTCCTCCCGCGCCCACTTTGGTGGCTTGAGGGCGATCATCCAGTTGATCGTCGTGCTGCCCCCGGCCGCCTGGCCCGCGAGGACGCCGAAGGCGAGGTCCTTCGTCGTCAGCACGCCGTGACCCTGGAACATCGTGTCGTAGGCGTCGGCTTCACGCTGGGTGAAGTTGTCCGGCGTCCGGTAGGGCCCGGCCTCGAGGACGACGACCTTATGGCCCGCCTGCGCGAGCTTCGCCGCGATCGTGGCACCGCCCGCGCCGCTCCCGATGACGCAGACATCCGCCTGGAGGGTGGTCTCCCGCTGCGGGACGAAGGGCACGATCTTCAGATCCTCGGGATGATGGTATCGGGCGCGCTCGGCATCGTCGGGCCCGTCGTACCCGGTCGCGGCCCAGTTCGGGTTCCTGCCGCCGTCCGTGAGCTTCGCGTAGAAGAGGAACTCCGTGAGGCGCTTGACCGCATGGAACCCCTGGCGCTTGACCGGGAGACGGCTGTGGGCCCATCCGAGAAGATACCGTTCCCGCGCCTCCGCCGACAACCGAGAGAACCGAGAAGGACGGCCCGTGAGGAGGAGGTTCAACAGCGGGTTCTCCACCGTGCGCAGGAGACGGTGGAAATCGGCTCGTTGCTCCGCGCCGAGGTAGTTCCCCACGATCCCGGCGATGTCCTCGTCCACGTGGATGTCCGTCGCCGAGCGTCCGAACAAGCCGTTCGGATCCGGCACGCCCGTCACGCGGGGCACGAGGGTGTCGCACAGCATGCGAAGCGTCTGCCGCTCCTCCGAACTAAATTCTCCCTCCCCCATGCCCATCGGCTCCATCGACCCGAATGGGGAGCGTGTAATTAGCCCCTTGCCGTGGCCCTTGGCGTACCTATTTATCCGGTCAGGCCCTTCGAGCGCCCCAACCTGGGTTGAGACCATGTCCGAATACGAAGCCCTCGCGAAGAACATCATCCGCAAGTCCCTGAAGATCCAGCCCAACGAGAATGTGATTGTGGAAAGCTGGGACCATGGCCTCGACCCGGCGCGGGAGATCCTCTTCCAGCTGCGCGCCGCGGGCGCCAAGCCCATGTTCTTGTTCGAGGACGAGGTGACGTACTGGCGGTCCGTCGAGACGCTCCCGGCCGCGAAGCTCGGTCACGTCTCCAAGTCCGAGTGGTCCGCCCTGGCGGACGCGGACGCCTACATCTTCCTGCCCGGCCCCGCGGATATCGCCCGCTACCGGAGGAACATGGCGAAGATGGGGGCGGCCACCGGGTACAACTCGGACTGGTACCGCCGCGGCCGGAAGGCGGGCGTCCGGGGGGCGCGGGTCCTCCTGGGCTACGTCTCTCCGGAGCGGGCCCAGGCCTACGGCTTCGACTACGATCCCTGGCATGCGATGGTCGTCCGAGCCGGCAGCGCGGACTTCGGAGCCATCTCCCGACGCGGTCATCGGCTCGCCACCCTCCTCTCCGCGGACGCAGACGTCGAGGTGACGGGCCCGAACGGAACGCATCTGGCGTTCCGCCTCAAGGGCCGCTCCGCTCGGTGCGATGACGGGATCGTGGACGCCGCGGACTTGAAGGAAGGGGAGTTCATGACCGCCGTTCCACCCGGAACCTCCTACGTCGCGCCGGATGAAACGTCTGCGGAGGGCACCGTCGTCGCGGACCTCCCCACGCCGTATCTGGGCACGCTGTCGCGCGGGGTGCGGTTCGACTTCGCGGACGGAAAGGCCACCTGGAGTGCCGCGAGCGGCGCTGAGGCCATGCAGGCCTCGTGGGACAAGGCGACGGGGACGAAGGACCGCCTCGGCGCGATCAGCATCGGACTCAACGCCGAGGCTTCCTACGGCTTCCTCCAGGACGATCTGGTCGCGGGCAGTGTCGAGATCTCGATCGGGGACAACTCGGAATGGGGCGGGAAGAATTCCTCGAGCTTCTCCCACGCCGCGAGGCTCAGCCACGCGTCGGTCAAGATCGGCCGGAAGACTGTCGTGGACGGCGGACGACTGACCGTGTGATTGTCGGGAGTACACTCCTCGGGAGGGTGTCGCATGAGGAGATCGTCGGAGGAAGGCTACGCAATCTTCCGATGGATCGGGAGCCTCGTCACGAAGCATTACCGGCTCCTCGTGCTCCTCTGGGTCCTCGTGTTCGCCGGTGCCCTCGTCGCGAACCAGATCTGGCCCGTCGCGAACGTCGTGTCGTACAACCAGACCGAGCTCCTCCCGAAGGACACGGAGTCCTCCGTGGCGCAGCGGATCATCGATGACCAGTTCCCCGGCACCCTCGCGAACAGCACGGCAACGGTCGTGATCGTCGCAAATGACACGACGAGCGAGTTCTACCGGTGGTTCGTATTCGACCTGCAGCAGGCCGTGGCCGAGTCCTCGAGACTGGCCCCCGGACAGAACGCGACCCTCCCGCTGCGGATCGGTGGGAATCTCACCCTGAGCCAGCGGATCGAATTCCTGT
>JBGPGA010000076.1:0-10173 GCA_041483635.1 Thermoplasmata archaeon | reverse complement strand
TCGTCGAAGCGGACCTCGTCAATGACGTTGCTGATGTCCCGCATCAGGTCCGTGTCGTATGTGTTCATCTTCGGCTTGTTGAACCACGCGATGGCGACGCGGTCCTTCTTCTCCAAGGACATGTAGGTGAGGTCCATCGACTGCCCCTCGGCACGGTCTAAGAGTGCGGCTCGTAATAAAGGATGGCCTATCCGACCCGGCGGCAGGCCGTCCTCACGGGCCGATTCGCTTCGCCGGCTCCGGCTCGCCCCACTTGTCGTTGAACAGGAACTCGTCCTTCACGAACTCCCAGTGTCGGCTCGTCATGTACCGGTCGGGCAGGACCGTCTTGAGGTAGTCTGCGTAGGAGTGCCGATCGATTGGCTTGTTGCCCTGGGTGAGCAGATTCCCCTGGATGGCGTACGGCAGGTACACGTAGCCCACGCCGGGTGAATCGCTTCCCACATTGCGGAAATCCCCGTACTCTTGGAGACCGCGGATCCGGAAGAAGCGACGGTCCGGGAGGAACACGAGGTCGTCCTTCGTCATGCCATGGACCGCCTCGCCATCCCTGAGCCGCGAGAGGATGCGGTCCGCCTCCTCCCTCGTGCAGCGGGCCTTCGATGCGACCATGGCGAGGTTGATGTCCCTGACCTTGCCCCGGACCTCTTCGATGTAGATGGCCTGCGCCTCGCCGTTCGTGAGGGTCTTGAAGACGCCCTTGACGAGCCCCCCGCCCAGTTCGGACCCGAACATCTCGAGGCCGCGCGGATACCACATGTTGATCGTCCTCTGGAGGTCCTCGACCCCGAAGTTGCCGCCGTCGTGGATCGCGGCCGCGCCGATCGCCTTCATCAACGTCTCCCCCGCCGCGAGGTGGTACGACTCCTCCTTCCATCGCATCCAGGGCATCGACACGGCCATGGGGCCGTACAGGAAATGGTGCTGCATCTCGAGCTGGAACTTGCCGACGCGATCGATGAGGCTCATGAACGTGGCCGAGTCCATGATGCTCTTGAACTCGATGTTGAACGCGTCGAGGACGTGCTCTCCCGGTTTCATCGCGAACAGCTCCTCGAGCGTCTCCGTGGCCCAGTGGTGGCCCCACCGTGCGCGGTCGAAGCTCGCATCGAGGGTGAGCACGCCCGCCATCTGCATGTGGTGCCGCAGCTCCTCGACGCACACGCGCTTCTTCGAGAACGAAATCGCATCGAGGCGGTGCCCCGTCGGGTCCGTCCGGTGCATCCCCTCGACGATCTCGCGGTCCAGGCCGTTGAGCGATCCGGAATCGAGCTGCTCGTACACCATGCGGTGCTGCTGGATTGACGCGAGCTCCGTGGACGCCTGGGCGCGGATGATCTTGAGGGCCGTCATGTACTGGCTGTCTGGCATGTCGTCGGCCTTCCAGAGGCGCGAGGACAGGTCGGCCGTCGCACTCGTGGCCCCGACCACCTTGCGGGCGAAGTGCGCGAATCCGTCCGGCTTGGCCAGGACGCACGTGAGCAGGGGCATCGGCGTCCCCGGGTAGTACCGCGTCCAGTTCGCCTCGTCGAGGACGACGGGCATCTCGGGGAAGTAGGATTCCTGCCAGGCCCGCCCCTCGTCCTGCCACTTCTTCGGAAGGGGCTCCATCCGGAACTGGTCGAGGAGGGCCATTCCCGCCAACGATGGACTCCCCGACGGATGAAGCTTTCCGGCCTGCGTCAGGAATTCGGAGGGCCGAAACTCGGAACCTCGCGGCCCGTCTAGTGGGGCGCGAGGACCGCGATGTAGTCCCCGGGCGCGTACCCGCCGCCCCAGAGGACCCGGATGAGCTCCCAGCCGCTCTGGTGGGCGATTCGCGCAAGGTCCTCCGGCGACTGCAGGAGCAGGTCGAACCAGTCGCCCACGAGGCCCTTGTACCGGACCCGCAGGGTGAGGAGTCCGGGCGGGCGGCGGCGGCCGATGTTCCGCTTCACGTACGGGAGGTGGTCCACGGACCAGGTGCCCGGGAGCCGGCTGTGGCCGACGAGCCGCCCCCCGCGGCGCATGGCGGGCGTCAGGCGGCGGAAGAAGTCGCGCATGTGGGGCACGTCCCCCGCGAGGCCGAGGTTGTTGCCGAGGAGGAGGACCGTGTCGAAGGTCCCGAGGCCTGCCGGGATCCGGCGCACGTTGCCGAGGTACACCTCCTGCACCCCGCGGATCCGCGCGAGGGCGACCTGGGTCGGAGACGCGTCGAGGCCGACGACGGCGTGGCCCTTGGACTGCAGGTAGAGCGCATGGCGGCCCGGCCCGCATCCGAGGTCGAGCACCCGCCCGCGGACCTCCTTCATCGCCTCCCTCTCCATGCGGGGCCACTGGTTCGCGGTCCCGAAGTACGAGTGGAGGGCGGACAGGCTGCGGTACCCGTCGTCCCGCTCGAACTCCACGCGGACCCGCTTGCCCATCCAGAAGTCGAGCATGGCCTGGGCGTAGAGCTCGAAGGACGATCCGGGTGGCGCCTTACTCCCTCGGCGGGACATGGAAACCGAGCGGGGATGGACACCCCGGCTACATGACCTTTCTGCCCGGGCGGTCGGAGCGTAGCTACAACATAACCGTGTCCAACAAACTTTATCCGTGGGAGGGGCGTCCGGTCGCGGGGAGCCGAGATGGCGCGGACTCGTAGGGAATCGAAGTTCGAGGTGTTCGGGGAGGAGATGCTCGAGAAGGTCGTTGCCAAGAGCGGCAGTTCGGGCCGCGTCTACCTCCCGCCCGACTGGATCGGGAGACGGGTCAAGGTCATCCGCGTCGACTGAGGGACCTGAATGGCCGGGACCGGATGGGGGCCGAGGGGGGTCGCGGGCTGCGCGCGGTGCGGGAGCGGTCGCGTGCACCCCAAGCTCCTCGTCATGGGACCCGTGCCCGGGATCGACAGCGACGCGTACTCGTACATCTGCGAGGACTGCCACTACGAGGCCATGCCCGTCATCTTCGACACGGACGGGCAGCGCGCCCAGTTTGAGAAGGAGATCCGCGAGCACGGGCGGGTCCCGTCCGACAAACCCTTGCGGACCGCGCCCAGCGTCCCGATCTTGCCCATCTACACGAAGCCGCTCCTCGACGTCCCCCTCCTCGATCAGCTCCCGGTCCGCGCCGCCGCCGTGGTCGGCGTGCGGTGGGACGGGAGGCGACTGCAGCCGAACGGGTACCAGACCTCGTTCCAGGAGTACTGGAACGCGATCGGCGGCTCGCGGTACAACGCGTCCCTCCTCTACATGCTGGACCTGAGCGGCATCGAGCGCGCGAACCCGAACTTCGACGTGATGCGCCACCTCGTGAAGCGAGTCGACGTCTGGCTCGACCTGGGCGCCCGCGACTCGGGCGACATCATGGATGGCTACATGCTCGACGTCGAGCGCGTTGTGGCGGGGACGAAGACGCTGCCCTCGTCGGACTCGTTCATCGAGGCGTATGCGCTGTCCCCCGCAGTCCTGCCCTGCCTCGACTGGGACGGGCGGGTCGTGTGGGGCGACCCGCGCGAGAAGCGGACGGACCTCCGCGAGGCCCTCCGGTTCCTCCAGAGCGTCGGGTTCAGCGCGGCCTGCGTGATGGACCTCCGGCGCCTGGGAACCGAGCAGGGACCCGATCCCGAGCTGGTCGCCCTTCTCCAAGGCAGCGATCTCTCACTCTACCTGGGCGGCGGAGTGCAGGAGACCGACATCCCGGCGCTCCAGGAGAAAGGCTTTGCGGGCGGGCTCGTGGACCCGTACACGCCCGTCATCCGCAGCCTGCTCCTGCCCCCGAAACCCGAGGGTCCCGCCCCTGCCTCGACGCCCGAGACGGTCCCCCGCCCGGCCCCCTCCCCGCGCGCGGTCCCCGACGCGGGCTGACGTCATGTGCGCCCTCGAGGTCGAGGAGTCCATCGCGACCGCGCCTGACGGCGCGAAGCTCCTGTACCGAATCAGCGGGAAGGGGCCGTTCGCGCTCGTCATGCCCGTGCCCTGGGGGCTCGACTCGTACATCCAGACGCGCGGGTTCTCCTCCCTGTCCTTCTATCTCGCCCTCGTGACCTTCGACCCGCGGGGGGTCGGCGGATCGAGCCCAGTCCGATCGGAGGCCGAGTTCTCCCGGGACACGACCGCGCGGGACGCGGCAATCGTGGCCGACGCGGCCGGCCTTTCGCACTCGGTCGTCATTGGCCACTCCGGAGCCGGCGCGGTCGCCCTGACGTACGCCCTGATGTTCCCCGAGCGGGTCTCCCATCTCATCCTGATCTCCACCGCGGCTTGGTGGTCCGATCCGAGCCCTTTCCAGACCGACTCCGGGTTCCCGGAGACGGAGGACGAAATGCGGGAGCGGATGCGAGCGGAGGTCCAGCGCTCCGTACGCCACCCGGCCGTCTTCGCCAAGGCGATGGACGAGCTCCTGCCGAGGATGCGCTTCTCCCCGCAGCGCCTGAAGTGGGCTGTTACGGTGGGCGCCAAGTCCTATGACGTCCGGGAGCGTCTCGGAGAGATCGGCGTGCCGACCCTGATCGTCCACGGCCGGCAGGATGAGCGGGTCCCCCTCGAACGCGCCCGGGAGCTGCAGGCGGGGATCCCGGGCTCGCGGCTTCGGGTCCTCGAGGATTGCGGGCATTGGCCCCATGTGGAGCAGCGGGCGGAGTTCGTCGCCGCGGTCAAGGAGTTCCTCGGACTCGAGGACCGTCCTCAACGGCTCTTCTGAGGGCATCCGACGGGATCAGACGCGTTCGACTTCGACGCCGGCCTTCCTGAAGATCTCCAGGCCCTCGTCGGAGCGATACGCGGAACGGTAGTAGACCTTGGCCGCACCCGAATTCACGATGGCCTTGGCGCAGGTGACGCAGGGCTGACCCGTGACGAAGAAGACCTTCCGCGGATCGTTCACGCGCACCTTGATCAGCGCGTTGATCTCCGCATGAACGCAGCCGCAGTTCCCGGGTTGGTCCACCCGGCAGTCGTCGTGGTCGAACCCCTTCGCCGTCCCGTTGTACCCGAACCCGTAGATCTGGGTCATGTCCAGCGATGTCACGACGCACGAGAACTGCGCGCGCTTGCACGTCGCCCGGCGCGTGAGGGCCATCGCGAAGTCCATGATCAGGCTCTCCAGGCTCGGCCGTTCAATCGTGCCCATGGGTCTCCCCATCGCCTGGTTCGAGGAACCCTTTGTCGGGCTTAAGGCTTCGCGGGTTGGGCCGTTGCCCGCTCGCGTTCCTTCAATTCCCGTCTCAGGACCTTGCCGACCATCGTCTTGGGCAGCTCCTTCTCGAACGCGACCTGTTTCGGCACCTTGAAGGGCGCGAGCTTGTCCTTGCAGAAGGCAATGATCTCCTCGGCCGACGCTGCCGCCCCGGCTTTGAGGACCACATAAGCCTTGACGCTCTCCCCCCGGTACGGGTCGGGGATGCCGATCGCGGCGGCCTCCTGGACTGCGGGGTGCATGAACAGGACCTCTTCGACCTCGCGCGGGTACACGTTGTACCCGGAGCAGAGGATCATGTCCTTCTTGCGGTCCACGATGTAGAAGTAGCCGTCCTCGTCCATTCTCGCGATGTCGCCCGTGAGGATCCACCCGTCGCGCAGGACGTTCGCCGTCTCCTCGGGCTTGTTCCAGTATCCCTTCATGACTTGGGGTCCGCGGATCGCGAGCTCTCCCACGCCTCCCTGCGGCAGATCCTTCGTCCGGTCCTCCATGTCCACGACCTTCGAGTCGGTGTCCGGGAACGGGATCCCGATGCACTCCTTCACGAGGCCGAAGAGAGGATTGCAGTGCGTCACCGGCGAGGTCTCCGTGAGTCCGTAGCCCTCGACGAGCCGCCCGCCCGTCGTGGCCTCGAATTGCCGTCGGACCTCGTTGGGCAAGGGAGCGGATCCGGAGATGCACGCCTTGATCGAGTGCAGGTCGTACTTCGAGAGGTTCGGGTGCCGCAAGATGCCGATATACATCGTCGGCACGCCGGGGAAGATCGTCGGCTTCGTCCTGTTGATCAGTTTGAGGATCGCCCCGATTTCGCGCGGGTTCGGATGCAGCACGACCTCGGCCGCCAGGGCGACGGCCCCCGTCAATGCCGTGGTGAGACCGTAGACGTGGAACAGCGGGATGACGCCGAGGAACCGCTCCTGCTCGGTCCCTTTCGTCGGAAGCCAGGCGGTCGTCTGCATCGCGTTCGCCACGAGGTTGCGGTGGGTGAGCATCGCCCCCTTCGGCGTCCCCGTCGTCCCGCCCGTATACTGGAGGACCGCGACATCCGCCCTCGGATCCACGGGTCGTTCCTCCCCCGGTCTGCCGGGCTCCGCGACGAGTTCGGGATAGCGGTGGACCCACGCCTCGGTCGGGATCTCGAGGGGCCAATGTTTCTGCTTCTTCAGGTCGCTCCGTTTTCGGATCGGGTACAGCTGCCGCAACGGCGTCCGGAGGAACTCGGCGACGTCGCAGACCACGACACGCTTCACCGGGGTCCGAGGCTTGGCCTTGCCCAGGTTCGGCCAGAAGAGGTCCATGACCACGACGGTCTCGACGCCCGCGTCCTTGTAGAGCTCCTCGAGCTCTCGCGCCGTGTAGAGGGGGTTCGTCTGGACGACGACCGCTCCCGCGCGCAGGACCCCGAAGAACGCGATGAAGAAGTGAGGCGTGTTGGGCAGGAGGAGAGACACACGGTCTCCCTGTTTCACGCCGATCCGGCGCAGGCCCGCGGCGAACCGGTCGGCCAGGTCGTCCAAATCCCGGTAGGAGATCTGCTTGCCGTAGAATCGCATCGCGGGCCAGTCCGGATGCGCCCTCGCGGTCCGTCGCAGGAGCTCATCGACCGGGATCTCCGGATATTGGATTGACTTCGGCACGCCCTCCGGCCAGTGCTTGTACCAGGGCTTCGGCAGAACCGCCTCCGCCTGCATGTCCTCCCCTTCGACATGAGGGAACCGTGCTGCGAGGCATTAAACATACCCCCGGCTCGCCAGCGGGCGAGGCGGGCCGCGCGGACACGAAACGGTTATCCGTTGCGCGAGCCTCGGAGAAGCTGGAGTTGCGATGCCCGAAGGACCCCGGATTGAGCTCGTCCGCGAGGGAGCCGTCGCCGTCCTTTTCCTCCATCATCCCCCGGGGAACCGGCTCACCCAAGGGATGATCCAGGAGCTCTCAGGCCACATCGCCGCGATCGAGAAGGACAGCGGGACGCTCGTCGTCGTCGTTGCGGGGGCCGGAGGCCACTCGTTCTGCGAGGGGCTCGATGAGGCCGAATGGTCGACTCTCTCCGGGAAGGACACCCAGTCCGCGATCCAGCGTGGCTTCGAGGCGTTGTGGTCCCTCGAGCATCTGTCGAAGCCGAGCCTCGCCGCCATCGAGGGCGGATGCCGCAGCGTCGGCGCGGAGCTCGCCCTCGCCTGTGATATCCGGTTCGCATCCGAATCCGCGACGTTCTCGTTCCCGGAGATCGACCAGGCCTGGATGCCGAGCCACGGCGCGACGGCGCGCCTCCCGCGGATGGTCGGGAGGGCGCGCGCCCTCGAGCTCTTCCTCACCGCGGCGAACGTCGACGCGCGACAGGCCGCCGACCTCGGATTCGTGGAGCACGTCACGAAGCGCGGCGAGGCGATGACGAAGGCGCTCGCCCTTGCACGCGCCTTCGCGGAAGAGCCCCGTTCGGCCGTCCACGCGATCAAGAGGACCCTGACGGAGGGCGAGGAGAAGCCCTACCGGAATCGGTTCCTCCTGGAAGCGCAACATTCCGTTCAGTTGCTCTGGTCCGACGCCTACCGAGAGGCCCGCGAGAAGGCCCGACGCAAGGCCCCCTAGACAGGGCAAAGTCCATCTCCCCCGACGCATTCGACGCGGCCGGGAAGACGGGGGCGACCGCGACGCGACGCAGCAAGGAGGTGGACCGGCTCCTCGCCGACCTGGATACGTCCCAGCGGGAGGTCGCGCGCGCCCTCCGAGAGTTCATCCTCGAGGCGGCCCCGGAGCTGGGGGAGGTCGTGAAGTGGGGGACCCCCTGCTACGTCGGGAGGAAGCTCGTGTGCTCGATCGCCACGCACTCGGACCACACGAACCTCGAGTTCTACCACGGAACGTCCCTCCCGGATCCGAAGCGGCTCCTGGAGGGGACGGGCAAATCGTTGCGCCACGTGAAGCTCCGTGCCGCGGACGACGTGAAGCCCGCCTTGCTCACGCCGCTGCTCCGCGAGGCGGTCGAGATCGACGCAGCGTGATCGCGCGCCTCACTGCTTGTAGGCCTTCGCGATCGCCCAGACCGTGAGCGGGTAGCCCTTTGGATCCACGTTGTCGATGATCTCGTGGAGGACCTCCCGCGCCTTCGCCTTCGGAAGGTTTCCGAGGAACGTCATCTTCTTGTGGGTCTTCATCCACTCCCGGAACTCATCCTGTTTCGTCACGTACAGGGAGCGGACCGTCTTGTCGACGAACTGCACGCCCGATTTCGTGCCGATCTTGTCCGCGTCGTAGTCCCGCTGGAGGAACTCGAAGAAGAACCATTCGTCGTCGAGGAGCTCCCGGGAGAAGCACTGGAGGAGGGGCCCGAACGAGTCCTTGTCCTGGAAGATCGGGGTGAGGAACTCGGCACCTTTCTTCTCCAGGTACGAGCGGAACTTCACGATGTCTGTCGTCCGCAGGGCGAGGTGCTGGATGTACGTCTTCGCGTCCCCCGCCGATTTGCCGTCGAACCCGAACTTGAACGGCGCCTGTCCCTGGGAGACCTCGTCGGGCGCGTCGATCCCGAAGACCATCGCGATGCGCTCGTTCGTGTACGGGTGGTGGAACGCGGAGGTCGCCATGCCCGTCTTCTCCTCGCCCACCCGCGGCGTCTCGTAGACGATGCGGTACCCGTCGTTAACGAGGAAGTCCCGCAGCGTGTTGAACACGGTCATGTCGCGGACAAGCACGGTCTTGTGGTCCGGCTTGAGCTTCAGGAACTCCGGAACAGCCATCGGATCCCCGGGCCGCACATGGCCGAGCTAGGGCCATAACCCTTGCGTGATTCGTGGTCGCAAGGCTCACGCGGGGGCGGCGACCTGGTTCGCGAGGACGCCGATTCCCTCGACCTCGAGCTCGACCCGATCGCCAGGGACGAGGTACGCCGCCGCGTCGCCCTTTTCGAACTCGCATCCGCCGGGAATCGTCCCGCTCCCCCAGACCTCACCCGGGTGAACAGCCTGGCTTGCCGCAAGGAACATGGCGAGGTCCTCGAAGGACCACGCGGTCCGCTGGCCCGGCTCGAAGAGCGGGTTGCGGTTCACGAGGGTACGCAGGCGGCCCGCGAGCCGCCGCACGCCGTTCACGCGCACGGCGACCCGCTGGTCCCGGAGGCCGCCGAACTCGTCGCGCGTGACGATGCACGGACCCAGCGCGTTCGCCCAGTCCTTCCCTGCGGCGGGGCCCATTCCCACCCGCCCCGCCAGGGACTGGAGGTCCCGCATCGAGAAGTCGTCGAAGATCATGACGCCGAACAGGGAGGGCCGCGCCCTCGCCGGGGCCGGGCCAACGACGTATCCGATCTCGAGCTCGTAGTCGAGCTTCTGGGACAGGGTCCTGATCCAGGTCCCGCCCTCGAAGCTTGCGAAGGCCGGGAACGGGACCGGTTCACCCGGGCCGAGCAGGTTGAGCGCGTCCCCGTTGTAGTAGGCCGGGACGCGGTCCCATTCCGGGGGGACGCGCTCCCCGCGCGCCGCCCGGGTCCGAGCGATGTGCCCGCGGAAGGCGATGAAGTCCCGCAGGAGCCGGGGCCGGACGGGGACGCGGAGGCGCACGCGCTCGGGGTCGTGGGCGTACGCGGGTCGGGAGCGGCCCAAGGCCTTCTCGGCCCGCTGGACCGCCGCCTTGGCTCGACGCCACGTGCCGCCGGCCAGGGAGCCCGCGGAGTCGATGAACCCGAGCATGTCGGCCGGGAGCTCGCGGTCCAGGGCGTGGAGGTCCACGACGGCCTCCCACGCGTCCCAGGGTCCCAGGACCGCCCCCAGGCGCTCCGCTTCGCGACCCCACGAGAACGTGACGAGCCTCACGAGGAGCCGCCTCCTAGGAGGGCCGTCCACGGGACAGGCGGTCCGTCCGACCGGCAGAGCGGGCAACCGCTCGGAGCGAAGACGGGGATCTCCGCGCGGAGGGCGCTGTAGAAGCGGTCACCCAGGACCGCCTCCGTCTCGGCCACCTTCGGAGCACTCCCCTTGACGAAGACCGCTGCGGCCTCGCGGATGCCGCCAAGGC
>JBGPGA010000075.1:0-10223 GCA_041483635.1 Thermoplasmata archaeon | reverse complement strand
TGTCCATTGTCCACAGGATGAACGGAGCCTGCTCGCTCATCACGCCGACGCGCTCCTCGAAGGCCCGCAGAGTCTCCTCGGCCTTCTCGCGCTCCGCGACACCCTGCTCGATTGTGCGGCTCTGTTCTACCACGCGGGCCTTCGTCCTCGCCTTCTCGATCTGGTCCTCGACCTCGACGGCCAGGACTTCGTTGTATCGGGCCGTTTTGACGAGATAACCCGTGGCACCCGCGTTCATCGCCTTGACGGCCTGGTCCTCGGTGCCCGCAGCGACGACGAAGAGCTTCGGCGTGTGGGGAAGCCGTCGCACGAGTCCCTGGAGGACCTCGAACGCAGCGATGTCCCGTACCTTGTGATCGAGGACGATCGCGTCGAACGGGCGGGCGAGCGCGAGGCGCAGTCCCTCCACGCCCGAGGCGACGGCGGTGACCTTGAATCCCCGCCGTCCTAGCGCGATCGCGCTGAGCGTCTGGTGGTCCTCGTTCGCGTCGATCACGAGGATCTCGCGCGGAGGCCCGGGATGCGCGTTGTCATTGATCGGGATGGCCTTCGCGACCATGGGACCTCGCTGGGGCCGGACGTGCCGGTGGGGGGCGGCCTCGGGCTTCCTCTCAGTTCGTTGATATAAAGTCCTTGCGGGGCCGTTCGCACACGACATAATGATAGACAGAATCGGGGGCGTGTCTCCGCGCACTTCGATCGTGACCCGCGCAGAAAGAAATTCGCGGGCAAACATTGAAGCCGCGCAAGGTCCCCTCGAATCGGACGTGAAGGTCGCCGTCTTGGGCATCGGGGGCCTCGGCCGGATCCTCGCCCTCGAGCTCGCCGCCGACCCGCGCGTCACCGAACTCGTCCTCGCCGACAAGCGAGGCGACCGCTCCAAGGCCCTCAAGTCAATCGGCCGCACCGCGGCCGTACGACCCCTGCAGGTGGACGTGACCCAGCCCGCCGCGCTACGGGACGCTCTGTCGGGTGTCGACGTCGCCGTCAACGCGACCCTCCCTGAATTCAACCTCCCGGTCATGGCGGCCTGCCTGGAGGCGAGATGTTCCTACATCGACCCCTGGGGTCTGAGCCCCGTGGCGCCCGGGGAGCGGCCCGGAGTCCTCGCGCAGCTCGACCAGGATGCCGCCTGGCGGAGCCGGGGCCTCGCCGCCGTGGTCTCGATGGGATCCGACCCCGGCGTCTCAAACGTGATGGCCCGCGCCGCCGCAGACCGCCTCCAGACCGTGGAGGAGATCCGGATCCTGAAGGCCGCCGCCGGAACCGGCGACATCGAGGGGTACCCGCTCTACTCGCGGACGGTCTTCCTGCGCGACGCCCTCTCACCTCCCGCGATCTGGGACGGCGGCAAACTCGTCACGCAGCCATTCGTGAGCGGCGAGGAGGACTACGAATTCCCCGAGCCGGTCGGGAAGCGGCATGTGTACCAGTTCTACCACGAGGAGGTGCTCACGATCCCCGTGCGGCTGGGGCGTCCCGTGGGGAGGGTCGTGTACAAGCACGACATCAACCCGGAACTCGTCCGAGCGATCGTGGCCCTCGAATCCCTTGGTCTCCTCCGGGACGAGAAACGGGTCCAAATCGGCAACGGACAAACGACCTTCCGGGACGCGTTCCTGGCGACCTTCCCGGAGCCGTCGACCCTCATCGGCCCGATCGCGGGAGCCCAGGCCATCGTCGCGGAGGCGATCGGATCGAAAGCGGACGGCTCGAAGGTGCGCGTCCGCGCATCGAACGTGCTGGACCACCGCGAGGCGAACCGTCGGCGGGGGACGACCGCGGAGCGATACCTCACCGCCGTCGCGGTCGCCTCCGCCGCGGCCCTCCTGATCGGGAAGAAGCTTCCCCGGACCGGCGTGCTCGCGGCGGAGGAGATCCCACTCGAGGTCCTGCTCCCCGAGTTCGAGGCCCGCGGCGTGACCTTCCGGATCGAGGAATTCGCCGCCTAGACGCACGCGTCGGTTCTTTATGGGACGAGGGCGTTCCGGCGCTGCTCCGACGTGGACGCCATGCCTCCCGCGAACCGCACCCTCACGGCCCTCCGGGGCGTACGTGTCGGCCACGCGCAGGAACTCTCCGTCCGAAGCGGCACGACGGTCGTCTTGATCGATCCGCCCGCCATGGCCTTCGCGGACACCCGCGGAGGCTGGCCCGGCAGCTTCGACACGGCCGCTTCCGACCTGGGGAAGACGTTCATCGACCGCCACGCGCTCTTCCTGACGGGAGGCGACATTTACGGATACGACGCATCGATCGGGATTCGCCGCTATCTCCTGGAGGAAGGTCTCGCGAAGGCGCGCGGTGGAGGGAAGATGCCTGCGATCATGGGCACGAACATCTACGATGTCCACTTCGGCCCGCTCGAGGGGCGAGACTATGTCGACCTCGGGTACCGCGCGTGCCGTGCGGCGACCTCCAAGCCCGTCCCGCAGGGGACGGTAGGCGCAGGCACCGGGGCGACCGTGGGTCCGTTCTTCGACGCGCGCAGACTGAAGGGGACGAAGGGCGGGCTCGGCAGCAGCTCCGCGAGAATCGGCCCCTGGACCCTCGGCGCGATCGTGGTCACGAACTGTGTTGGCAACGTCTACGATCTGGTGGGCCGGAAGACGATCGCGGGGACCCACCGGGCGGGTTCGGAGGAGTTCCTGGAGATGGACGATCTCCTCGACGAATACCTCGCGCGTTCCACGACCCGCTTCGGGACGACGATCGGAGCGGTGGGCACGGATGCGTCGCTGGACCATGAGCAGCTCGCCCGCCTCGTCGAACTCGCCCACGACGGACTCGCGCTGGCCATCCGACCCGCGCACATGTCGACGGACGGAGACACGATCCTGGGCTTCTGCACGGGGAAAAGGCGGGCCAAACGGATCGACTACCGCGCCTTCGACACGTTGCATCACGTCGCCGTGCGAGAGGTGGCCCGCGCCGCCGTGAACGCGGTGCGCGCCGCGACCGGCCTCGGCGGCTATGCGGGCCTCGCCGACGCACCCTGACGAGGATCAGGTCAGCCGCTTCTCCTGGATGAGGATCCCGTACTCGGAGAAGTGCTTCAGGAACGGCGCCGGGTCGAGGAGTTCGAGGGGGAACGCGCCGCGGCGGGTGATCTCGCCGCGTCCCATCATCTCGGCGGCCATGGCCATCGGCGCGCCGACCGGATAGCTCGTCGCGTTGAACCCGAACTTCCGGTAGCACTCCTGGTGGTCCAGGGTCATCCAGAACATCCAGCCCACCTTCTCCGCATCCTTGAGCCCGCGCACGACCACGGCGAGGCTCGCCCAGCCCTTCGCCTTGTCCGAGAGGGTCTTCGGGTCGGGCATGAGGGCTGCGAGCATGTCCCGGGGCGCGACCTTCACCTTCTCCCCGGTCGACTTGACCTCGACCTCGATCGGGTGGCCTCGATGCAGGCCGAACCTCTGGAACACCTTGAGCGCGTGGGCCAGGTCCTCGGGAATCGCGATCTTGAAGTCCATCGCCTGGAGACCTTTCCCGATGGTCAGGGGGAGGGTGTTCGTCTCCTCATGGTCCACGTTGTAGACGGTGAGCGGGCCCACGGGGGCGGGGAAGTCGAACACCTCCTCGCCCTCGAGGGAGCCAAGGCGGATGAGCTTCCCGTCGCGGAAGGCGAGGGCGGGCATCAGGACCTCCTCGATGAGCGTGTCGACGGACCACAGGGAGGCGAACTCGTAGCCGTCGACCGTACCCGCATCGCCGTCGCGGACCTCGATCTCCTGGACCTCGTCGAGGCGGTCCGCCCCGAGACGCGCGAGGATGTTCGAGATTCCGGGGTCCTGGCCCATCCCTAGGAGGGCCGTCAGGCCGGCTTGCTTGAACGCGTCGTCGTACGCGAGCTGGAGCGCCTCGGGGGGCGCCTTCACGAACTCGCCCGGCTTCTCCTTGGCCAGGGCGAGGTCCGTCGCCGCGTCCATGTAGTGCACGCCCGCCTTGAGGCAGGCATCCATGATCTTCAGGTTGAAGCGCGGGAGGACGAGGTTCAGGACGACGTCGAACCCCCTGACCGCGTCGACGATCGTGTCGACCTTGTTCGCATCGACGCGGATCGCCTCGGCCCGCCCGCGGTCCAGTTTCTCGGCGAGGGTCTTCGCGGCCTCGAGGCTGCGATCCGCGATGACGAGGCGTTCGACGGCCGGGCTCTTCGACAGCAGGGTGGCGGAGACGGAGCCAATGGCTCCCGCTCCCAAGACGACAACTTTCATCAGCTCGGAACCTCTCGTTCCTTGGGGCGTCCCGAGCCGGACGGGGGTAATAACGGTTCTCGCGGGCCCGGGAAAGAGGTACTTATGCCCTCCGGGGACCGCGGGTTTCTCCGGCTCATGCGGCGAGCTCGACCTCGTGGACCTCGGGCCGCTCCCCGTACGGGATGTCCCAGTCGGGCAGGTGCTTCACGATCGGCACGGGGTCGAGGACCTCGGGCGGGAAGACGCCCCGGCGGGTAATTTCCTTGCGGGCGAACATCTCGAGCCCGACGACGGGCGGCGCGCCGGTCGTGTACGACACCGCGTTGTACCCGTACTTCTTGTAGCAGTAGTCGTGGCTCATCAGGGTGTAGATGAACCAACCCGCGGGGTGGCCGTTCTTCTCGCCCTTCACGACGGTCCCGACGCACGTGGACCCGTGGACGTTCGCGGCCATGTCGACGGGAACGGGCAGGAGGGCCGTGAGCACGTCCCGGGGCGCGACCTTCGTCGTCGTGTTGAAGAACTTGCTCCGAACGCTGATCGGCTCCGCCTTCGTCATGCCCCACTTCTTCGCGATCCGCACGAACTCGGCGAGCTCTTTCGGCAGGGAGAGCTTGAAGTCCTGGTTCCGCAAGCCCTTCGTGATGAACAGGGGCAGCGTGTTCGACTCCTCATGGTCCACGTTGTAGACGGTCTGCGGGCCGACGGGGGCGGGGAAGTTGAAGACCTCCTCGCCCTCCGCCGTGCCGACGCGCACAAAGCGCTTGTTGTAGAAAGCGAGCGCGTCCATCTGGACCTCCTCGATCAGCGTGTCGGCGGACCAGAGCGTGGCGAACTCATACCCCTCGATCGTGGAGTTGTCCCCGTCCCGCACGAGGATCTCGTCGACGCGGTCGAGGCGGTCCGCACCGAGGCGAGCGAAGATGTTCGACAGTCCGGGGTCGCAGCCCCATCCGAGCATCGCGGTCAGGTCATGGTCTTTCCACTTGTCGTCCAGGTCGAGCTGAATCTGCTCGGGGGTGCGCGTGATCACGTCGCCCTTCTTGTCTTTCGTCAGGACGAGGTCCGTCGCCGTGTCGAGGTAGTGGGTGCCGGCCTTGACGCACGCGTCCATGATCTTCAGGTTGAAGCGCGGCAGGACGAGGTTGACGACCATGTCGAAACCCTTGAACGCCTTCGTCATGTCCCCGACCTTGTTGCAGTCGAGCTGCTTCGCCTTCACGTGCTTCTTCCCGATCTTCTTGACGAGGTTTCTCGCCGGCGGCAGACGCCGCGACGCAACGACGAGCTCGTCGACCTGCTCGCTCCTTGCGAGCAGGGTGGCGGTCAGCGAACCGATGGCACCCGCTCCCAGGACCATGACCTTCATTCTGTGGCTCCTCCAAGACCCCAACCGGAGACGGGGTCAATAGCCCTGTGTCGCGACAGTATGTAGGGAGACCCCCGGAGGGGATTTGACCCCCTCTCACCGCGACAGCGGCCGCGGCAGGGGAGACCTAAGCGGCGCGGCCAGTGCCCGGCGTCGGACCCGTCGACTCGCACGGACCGAGTCTCGGATCCTTCGTCTCGCGGTCCTGGCCTCGAATCCAGCTACCCTTGGGTTGGAGGCCGTCCGAGTCACGGTCCTGACCCACCCGGTGGAGGTCCTCTTCGCGATTCACGTCGGCGAAGGACGACAAGGAATGGTCCGCCTCTCGAAGCGCGTCCGCACCCAGGAAAACGGTCCGCAAGGAGTCGACCAGCGAAGAGGGAGACTCGGGCGCCCGTCTCGCCATGACGCGAAGGACGGCGTCCTTCCGGTACACCGCACGAACGGGATCGAGGACTTCGAGGCGCGGCACGGCCGCCTCGTGGTCACCCAGGGCTGCGAGGAGGAGGTCGTACAGCGGCGCGCGCAGGAGCGGCGCGTCACACGGGGCGACCAACACGATGCCGCCATGCGCGGCCGCGAACCCTCGGGCGAAGCCTTCGATGGGGCCCCGTCCCTGGCGAGCGTCGCTGACAAAACGAGCCTCGGGGACGATCGGGCCCAATCGGGCTGCCTCGCCGGGGTTGCGTGTCGAGACGAGGAGCTCATCCGATCGAGAGACGAGGACGTCTGCGACCCACCGGACCATCGGCCGTCCTCGAAACAAAGCAAGGGCCTTCGGATTTCCAAAGCGGGACGACTCGCCCCCCGCCAGGATCAATCCGGTCCGCACCACGACGCCTCCCCGCCCGCTGTTTCCCGTGGCCGTTTCCGGCCAGGACGCTCACGTAGGCGCAGCCGCATGTTGGGACTCATCGGGCCGTGCCTCCCGGGAAATCCTCTCCACCCTCACCCGCACATCCTTGTAGGCAGGGGTCTGCGTCGTCGGGTCCAAGGTGGGAGGTGTCAGGACGTTGACGGGGAGCTCCGCATAGTGGAACGTGGTGAACAGGACGCCGCTCGGCAGCGTGGGGCTCCCGCAGACCTTCGCCTCCACCGAGCCTTGCTTCGAGACGATCCTGACGCGGGCACCGTCCACGAGGCCCTCCCTTTCCATGTCCCCCCGGTTCATCTCGATCTCGGGGCCCCGCGTGATCGCGTTCACCACCGGCGAGCGACGCGTCATGGTTCCCGTGTGGTACTGTTCTCTCTGCCGTCCCGTGATGAGCGCATACGGGAAATCGCCCTCCTCGAGCGCCGCACGGTCTCTCCATTCGAGGGGTCGGAAGCGTCCCTTCCCCCGAGAAAAGCGCCCCACGTGCAGGATGGGCGTACCCTCGCTCGACCCTGCCGCGACGGGCCACTGGACTCCGCCGCGCGCGAGGGAGGAGTGGGAGACGCCCGCGTAGGACGGAACCAGCCCGGAAATCTCCTCCATGATTTGACCGCTGTCCTCGTAGTTCATCGGGTATCCGAGCCTCGCGGCCAGGGCGGCGTAGATCTCCCAGTCGCCCTTCGCCAGACCGATCGGGCGGAACAGGGGACGGACGAGCTGAATCCGTCTCTCCGTGTTCGTGAAGGTCCCGTCCTTCTCGAAAGAGGAGACTGCGGGGAGGACCACGTCGGCGTACGCGGCCGTCTCCGTCAGGAAGAGGTCCTGGACGACGAGGAAATCGAGCTTCTGGAACGCCTCCGCGACGCTGAGCGAGTCGGGATGCGACCGAATCGAGTTCTCCCCTGAGATGTACAGGAACCGGAGGACTCCGCCCCGCGCAAGCTGGATCATCTCCGTGCTCTTCCAGCCCTTGGACGCCGGCAAGGTCCGGCCCCATCTTGCCTCGAACGTGGCCCGTGTCGCCGGATCCAGGAGATCCTGGTACCAGGGAAGGGAGCCGGGGGTGCTCCCCATGTCCGCGCCTCCCTGCACGTTGTTCTGCCCCCGAATCGGGTTCAGTCCCGCCCCGGCCTTGCCGACGTTCCCCGTAAGCAAGGCCAGGTTCACGAGCGCGGACACGTTGTCGGACCCGTTCGCATGCTCGGTGATCCCGAGCGTCCAAAAGATCACGGACGGCGTCTCCGTCGCGTACAGCCTCGCCGCAGCCCGGATCGCATCCGGCGACAGTCCGGTCACGCAGGCCGCGAACTCGACGGAGAACGGCTCCAAGCTCTTCCTCCACTCCTCGAACCTCTCCGTGCGCGCATCGACGAAGGCGCGATCCTCCCAGCCCATGTCGAGGATGCACTTCGCCATCGCGGAGAAGAGCGCGACGTCCGTCCCGGGCCGGAGGTTCAGGCTGAGCTCCGCGTACCGGGACATCCCGAGCCTTCGCGGGTCGACGAGGATGAGGTGCGCGCCGTCCTTCGCGGCCCTCTTGATGCGTGCGCCCAGGACCGGGTGCGCCGCCTCCGTGTTGGAGCCGACGAGCAGAATCGTCTTGGCGTTCTCCAGGTCTCCGATCGGGTTCGTCGAGGCCCCGGCGCCCAGGGCCCAGGAGAGCATCGCTGCGGAGGGGGAGTGGCAGAGGGTCGCGGACTGGTCCACGTTGTCCGTCCCGACCGCGATTCGCATGAACTTCTGGAAGGTGTAGATGTCCTCGTTCGTGGATCGGTCGCTCGCGATGCCGCCGATGGACGCCGGCCCGTGGTCGTCGCGCGTCCTCCGGATCCTCGCGACGACCAGGTCGAGCGCCTCATCCCAGCTCGCCGCACGGAACACCTCGCCGAGGTTCCTCCCCTCAAGCGGGCCACGGGCCACTCCCTCCTTCCGGATGAGCGGCGTGAGGAGCCGATCCCGGCTCGCCTCGTGCTGAAAGGCAAACTTGCCTTTCACGCAGAGCTTGCCTCGATTCCCATCGTCCCCGGCCCCGCCCTTCGCCCACACCACTCGGTCTTGGACGATGCCGTACTCGATGGTGCAACCGAGGCCGCAATACGGACAGGTCGTGACCACGGTGCGTTCCGCAGGCTCCCATCCCGTCTCGAGGAGGGCGCCCGTCGGGCATGCGTCGACGCACGCCCCGCAACTCGCGCAGGTGGACCCGCCCAACGGCACGCCGAGGTCAAAGGCCACCCGGGTCCCGTGGCCTCGTCCCGCAAGGGCGACGACATCGTTGAGCTGATCCTCATCGCAGGCGATCAGGCACTGACGGCACAGGATGCAGAGGGACGGGTCGAACCGGATGGCGGGATGCGAGCCGTCGATCGAGCCAGCGGGTCGGGCCGCCCCATCGACGCTCACGTTGAAATCCCCAGCGAGCCGCTCGAGGCGGCAAGGATCGCTCCCGGCGTGACGGCCGTGTTCCCCAACGAGGAGGGAAAGGAGGCCCCGCCGGAGATCCTGGAGACGCGGCGTGTCGGTCCGGATGGACATCCCGTCTCGGACCCGAGTCGAGCAGGCGGGAACCGCGCGGCCGCCTCCGTCGACCTCCACCATGCACAGACGGCACACTCCGTTCGCGTACCCGTCGTAGCTGCAGAGCGTCGGGATCTCGATCCTCTGCCTCTTGGCGAGCTCCAGGATCGTCGGCGCGCCGTCCACGGTCAGTTCCTGGCCGTTCAGGGTGAGGCGGACGCCCATCTCAGTCCCCGCCGGCATGGCAAACGTGCGTCGGGCAGTCTCCTCGCGTGTGGGCGACGATTTCCTCTCGCAGGCACTGCATCGCGTCCAGGAACGGCTTCCCCGCCACCTGCCCCAGGGCGCAGAGGGAAGTGGCCTGCATGATCCTCGCGACCGTCTCCCCGTCCCGCAAGTCCTCCTCGGTCGCCCTCCCGTCGCGCAAGAGTCCCATGAGTCTCGAGAGCTTCGCCGTCCCGAGCCGGCAGGGAACGCACTTCCCGCACGACTCCGACTGGAAGAACTCCCCGAGCGTCCCGAGGACGTCCACGATGCATCGATCCGTTCCGATCGTCACGACGGCCCCTGTGCCCAGGCCGCATCCGTTCTTCCGGACCGCGTCGAAGTCGAGCTCGATGTCCAGCCTGGACGCGGGGAGGAGCCCGCCGGAGAGGCCGCCCGGGAGGAACGCCTTGAGCCCTTCCGCCGGCGACCGTCCGTCGTCTTCGACCAGGGAGGCTGCACGAATCCCGAGGGGTTCGCGATAGGCCCCGGGCTTCCGGACGTCACCGGTCAGGCAGAAGAGCTTCTCGACCTTCCCCGGTGCCGCGTTCCGGGAGGACTCCGCGAGGAGGCGGGGAATCAAAGCGAGCGTCTCCACGTTCTGTACCAAGGTCGGTCTTCCGTACAGGCCCACCTCGGCGGGGAACGGCGGACGCGAGCGAGGCTCGCTTCGCTTCCCTTCCAAGGCCTCGAGCAAGGCCGTCTCCTCGCCCGTGATGTACGAGCCGACGAGGGATCGGAGCTCCAGATCGGGCAGCCGCCCGTTGAGGCCCATTTCGCCGGAGGACTCCTCAAGCTCCCGAAGGCTCCGCTCCAGCACGGAACGCGCGCTCGCGTATTCCTTCTTCAGTGCGATGACCACGACCGCCGCGCCGACGACCGCGGCGGCGATCAGCGCTCCCTCGAGCAGCCGGTGCGGCTCCCTCTCCAGGATGAGCCGGTCCTTGAAGGTCCCCGGCTCGCCTTCGTGCGCGTTCACGACGACGACGCGATCGTG
>JBGPGA010000074.1:0-10319 GCA_041483635.1 Thermoplasmata archaeon | reverse complement strand
CCCTCGAGGACGCGGACGCGAATCGATGTCCGTGCGTCGAGCGGTGAACGCCTGCCAACCTTCCATCATTGGTCGTTTCACCCGCCCCATGAAGCGAGCCCATAAGTAACTTTCTGCACGGAGGTCGTCCCACGGGGCAGGAGAGCTCTCTGACCGTCCCGTGGCACGAGGGAGCTTTCGCGCCGTGACGACAAGGAGGAACGCGGCCGTGGTTCGATCCGCGACGCCGGCTCTGTCGCGTGCCGACCGACCGCTCGAACCGGCGACCTCAAGGAGCGGCCGAGCGCGGGTCCTCGGCCCGGCCACCGCCTTTCCTTCGCGGGTCCTTCGGCACCACGGAGGTCCCGCCCCGAAACACATCCCGCAGGGCCCAGAGCGCGATGCGGGGCTCATGAACCACCTTGCTCACCGTGTAGGGGAACGCAATGTGGCCGAAGGGGACATACACCCGCACCGGGACCCCTTCCTCGATGGCCACGGGGAGGACCCGATGGATCGGATATCCCCGGACGACCTCGATTTCGCAGGGGGTCCCTGCGGCGCGAAGGCGGCGAACGGACTTGCGCGCGAGGGTCGGGTTGTGGGTGGCAACGCCCACCTGCGGGACGTGCCCCGCGAGTCGGTCGACGATTTCCAGGAACCCGGCCACGGGATCGCACTCGCGTTCCGGACGATCGGCCCATTCTCCCTTGATCACCCGCACGCTCAGCCCGAGGTCGATCGCCCGTTGGGCATCCGCCATGCTCCGCTGCCAGCGGCCCGAGAGGGTGCAGCCGAGATTCGGGTGGAAGGCCTGCATCTCCTGGGTGAGGGCGAACGTGCGGTCCACGTCGTCCGCGGCCATCCCGTCGAAGTGGATGCGGATGCCCTTCTCGCGTCCGGACGTGACGATACCACGGACGAGGCCGCGGTCGAACCGAAGCGGCGGCGCCTTGATCGATAGGTAGCAGTCGAGTCCCCCCGCGTGGATCGTGTCGAGGGCGCCCATGCTGTTCCGGGCGACGATCCGGGGATCTTCATTCTCCGCGTTCATGTACCCGAGGATGCCTGAGTAGCCGATCGTCGACAGGGACTCGGCGGTTCGCGACGCGTCCCCGGGAGACGGCCCCGCCGAATAGGCGAGCGCCAGACGCTGGACGACCTTGTCGAAGACGCGTTCCGCCCCCGCGCGTGCGGTTCGGGCGCGGAACCGCACTCGGTCCGATCCGTCCGAGACGAGGGCCACCGCCCCGCGGACGCCGATCGGGTAGGTCCGGATCGAGACGCATGGCCGCTGGGTCGGCATCCAGGCCCGGACCCATGGCTCGTCCGCACCGAGGAACTCATAGGACCGGAGGCGGGACCGGGCTGCGTACTGGAGCGTGTCGAGGAGCAGGAGGGTCCCGGGAGAGCAGCGCTCGAACTCCTCGGAGAAGCCCATCGCCAGGAGCCAGAACCGGTCGCCCGTAACGGATGCAAGCTTCATCGCGGCAGCCCGTCCGCCGATGCGTAGGAAGCAGATCCGGAGCTCCCCGGTCTCCGCGGCGAGCCGGGCGTATCGGCGGAAGAAGTCACCCACGAGGGGGTCGCGCGCGAGCGGCGAACCCTCGCGGGATTTCCACCCCGCGGCCTCGACCGCGTAGGCCTCGTCCAGGAGCGGACCGACCTCCTCCGGGCGAGGGGAGAGGATCTCCGTGGAGACGGGTCCCAAGCCCTCCGCGATCCGACGGGCCCGGCGGGCGTTGGAGCGCCGGTGGGCATCCAGGCGGTCGAGGGGGTTCGCCCAAGTCGCGTCGAGGGGGAGCGACGGGCATGGGGCACTCGCCTGGCACCGGACCAGCCCCCGCCCCCGGTAAGCCTCCGTCAACGCGGGGACGACCGGGGAATCGGCGGGAATCCGCCAGAACCGCAGCGGGGCCCGAGATCGGGCGAGCGCGCCAGCGAGAGCGGGAATGTGGGACCCGTCCTCGTACAGGAAGTCCATGACCTCGACCAGATTGTCGGGTCCGGCGAGTTCGAGCCGAGGCCCGCCTCGCCTTGAATGAACGAGCGGCGCGATCGCCGTCGCGTGGCCGTCCCCGGCGACAAGGAATTCCAGATCAGGGCCGGTTCCATATACTTCGGCCCATGCCCGCAGCCAAGCCGGGCTCAGCATCGGACTGGCCCACGGATGGGACACCGCCTCCCAGGTGGGGCGAAGCTCGTCCAGTCCACCCAAGCCGCGATGTACGCGGACCGGACCTCCCTGCTTGCGGGTCGCGCCCGCCGTGCCCATCTCGCGGGCGGGCCCGTCTCGGACGGAGTGCTGCGAAGCCATCGCGATGAAAGACAAGGAGACGGCGGCAGCGAGGGCGCTCCCGGCCTTGCCCTTCGGCGACCTCGGCACGACGCCCGATGCGGCCTCCTCGGCCCGTTCGTTCGAAGCTGCCACGAACCACCCGTCCGACCTGCTGGATTCCGCGGTCCGCCGACGCGCGGCGACCTTAAGCAGCAACATTTGGACACCTATGTAGTCTTCGTGCGTGCCGTTCGCGCGGCCTGGCATTCCCTGAATGCACCCTCCCCGAACGAGCTAATCCCATTGGACCGATCCCCCGCACGGGCCACCCCTGTTTAGTCGACCCAAGGGCGGCTTGAGCCGCCGAGCATCCCCAGCCCGAGGAGGGTCCAGGCGACGAGGGGTGCGAGGCCGTACGCCAGGAACAGGATCAGGGCCGTGTTGAGCTGGAAGTGGGCGGCCGCGAATCCGGCCGACCCGGGGAGCATGGGGCCCGCGATGGCGAGGAAGAGGAGGCAGGTGAGGACGGGCCCCGCGGCCACGACCCACACTTGGGCGCGGGCGGCCAGCAAGACATTGCGCTCGCGGACGAGCTGTCGAAGCACCTCCGTGGTCGCAAAGGAACGAGACGACGCGACCCCCTCAGGAAGAGGGACCAGGGTGTCGTGGCCCTCCCTCTCGATCCGGACCACCGCGTGCCCGGTATCCCCCGCCAAGCCATCGAGGGCCTCGACCGCGTCGAGCACGGGAATCGACACGGGCCCGGAGGCCGGGTCCATCTTCGTCGAGTTCTTTCTCGCCTTCGCGCGGAGAATCGCGACCCGTCGCTCGACGCGTCGCACGGAGGAGTCGAATGCGGAGGCTCGCCGGAGGGCATTGAGGACCAAGATGATCGCGAGCAGGGTTGCGAGAGCGGCCGCGAGGGCATAGACCTGGAGCCCCACCGCGGCGTCGTACCACGGTGCCGTCGTCGCGGACGCGGTGGCCCATGCGAGGCCCGCGATGATCGCGAACAGGATCGTGAACGCGGCGTTCACGGTGGATGGCCGCAGACGGAACGCCATAGAACCTCGAACGTGCTCCCTTGGGTGGCGCGTTATTTAACAGGTCTCCGGTCGTTATCACGCGGCGAAATCATGGGTCGGGACCGGAGAGCGGGACCTGGAGTCGGCGCGCTTCCCTGCATGTGCTGCACGCGCTCTCCCGGGGCCCTGCCGGGTAACCTACAAATAGACTGCGCCCCATCGGCTCGACCGTGCTGGACATCCGGCTCATCCGCGAGCGTCCCGAGGCCGTGCGGGCGGACCTCACGAAGCGGGGCGCTGCGGAGAAGGAACGCCTCCTCGAGGACGTGATCCGCTGGGACAAGGAGTGGCGGGCCGCAGCCTCTGAGGCGGACGGACTGAAGAAACGCCGCAATGAGATCACCCGCGCGATCGGCGAGGCGAAGAAGGCGAAGCGGGACACGGCCGCCCTGCAGAAGGATGCGGCCGACCTCCCTCGGAAGATCGAGGCCCTCGATGCGACGATCGCCAATCTCGAGACGAGGGTCCGGAACGGCCTCATGCGACTGCCGAACCTCCTCCACGAGAGCGTCCCCGTCGGCAAGGACGACACGGAGAACGTGGAGGTCGCGAAATGGGGCGAGCCGAGGACGTTCGACTTCGAGCTCAAGCCGCACGGGGAACTGCTCGAGGCGCTCCAGCTTGCGGACTTCGAGCGCGCTCGCAAGATCGCGGGCGCGGGTTTCGTCTACATGATGGGTGACCTCGTCCGCCTGGACCAGGCGCTCCTGCAGTTCTCCCTGGACTACATGGTCAAGCAGGGCTTCACGGCCGTCTTCCCTCCGTACATGATGCACCGCGACGCGTACGAGGGCGTCACGGACCTGGGAGACTTCGAGACGGTCATGTACAAGGTCGACGGGGAGGACCTGTTCCTCATCGCGACGTCCGAGCACCCGATCGGCGCGCTGTACAAGGACGAGATCATCGACGACGCGCAGCTGCCCCTGACCTTCGCGGGGATCAGCGCCTGCTTCCGGCGGGAGATCGGCGCGCACGGGGTCGACACGAAGGGGCTCTTCCGGATGCACCAGTTCAACAAAGTCGAGCAGTTCGTCTTCTGCCGCCCCGAGGAAAGCTGGACCTGGCATGAAAAGATCCGCGCGAACGGCGAGGCGATCTACCGCGCCCTGGAGATCCCGTATCGCGTGGTCAGTGTCTGCACGGGCGACATCGGCACGGTCGCGGCGAAGAAGTACGACATCGAGGCGTGGTATCCGCGGCAGGGCAAATACCGCGAGGTCATCTCTTGCTCGAACTGCACAGACTACCAGGCGCGGCGGCTCAACATCCGAGCGGGGAAGGTGGGCGGCCAGAAGTTCGTTCCCCACACCTTGAACTCGACCGCGATGGCGACGTCCCGCGGCCTCGTCGCGATCCTGGAGAACTGCCAGAACGCGGACGGCAGCGTGACCGTGCCCAAGGTCCTGCGTCCCTACCTGGGCGCCCAAGAGGCGATCGGCGCCGCGAGCAAGAAATAGCCGTCCGCGCCCCGGATTCCTGACTGCCGTCCGCGAGGCTTATCCGGGACGCCCGGATGGGCGGTCCGTGCCCGCGGAGCGTCTCCTGCCCATCACGGACCAGGTGTACCGAATCGAAGACCGATTCGTCAACCTGTACGTCCTCGATCTTGGGAAGATTGTCCTCGTGGACACGGGCACGAAAAGTGCGGAACCCCTCATCCGTTCGTCCCTGCGGGAGATCGGCAAGGAGGTCGAGGACATCGCGGTCCTCCTGCTTACCCATCATCATCTCGACCACGTCGGGACCGCGGGCGTGTGGAAACATGAGGCGCGAGCCCAGGTCAACCTGCACCGGGACGACGCGCCCGTTGCCGCCCACGAGGTCCGGCGCCGCTCGCACGGCGTCGGGGCGCGCGCAAAGGCGCTGTCCCTGTTCATGGGCGTCTTCACGAGGCTCATGTCGGCGGATCCCGTGACGACGGACCGAATCCTGGAAGGGGGCGAGACGTTGGACATCCTCGGATGGCCGGTCGACGTGATTCACGCCCCGGGCCACACCCTCGGGTCCTGCGCGTTCTACGCACGGTCCGCGGGCGTCTTGTTCGCAGGGGACGCGGTCAATGGACGCCGAGGGAAGGCGGAGCCCCCGATCTTCGTGGAGGACCGCGACGCGGCAGGGGACTCGTTCCGGAAGCTCACCGCCCTCGACGCCACGATCCTCCTCCCTGGCCACGGGAGCCCGGTGAGGCGCCCTTAGCGAGCTACTTCGGTGGAGTCTGGGGCTCTCGGCGCGCGGCCCGCCACGCCTCGGCGGCGCCCGAGAAAACCTGCACCCATGCGCCGAACGCGCCGACCCAGAACAGAACGCCGCCCGTCAGGAACAGGGCCCAGGAGAATTCCTGCGGCGTGGTGAGGGGCGGGTCCAGCTGGGGCAGCACGCTGGCGAACAACCCACCGAGCGCCCAGAGGGCAATCCCGACCGATCCGACGAACTGGAAACGGGTGAGTCGCACAGCAATCCCTCGGCACGTGATGCGACGGCCGAACGGATGGTCTTTTCGGGGGTCTGCCCTCCTTGGAAGGGAGAAAGCTCCATATCGGCTCGAGGCCTTGCCCCGATGGGAAACGCCATGTCCCTCCTCTGCCCGATCGACTTCCGCTACGGTCGTCCGAAGATGAAGGCCGTCTTCGAGGAAGAGAGCCGCCTCCAGCGGCTCCTCGACGTCGAGGCGGCCCTCGCGCGCGCGGAGGCCAAGGCCAGCCTGATCCCCGGCGACGCGGCGAAGGGCATCACGAAACACGCGACGACGAAGGACGTGACGGTCGACCGCGTGACGGAGTTCGAGAAGGAGACCCGGCACGACATCATGGCCGTCGTCCTCGCGCTGACGGAGGCGAGCGGTCCCGAGGCGGGGAAGTTCGTCCACTTCGGGGCGACGAGCAACGACATCTCCGACACGGCCACGGCCCTCCAGCTGCGCGACGCGATCTCGATCCTGGACGAGGACCTCGCGACGTTGGCCCGGGCCCTCGCGGATCTCGCGAAGAAGCACAAGGGTACGGTCATGCTCGGCCGCACGCACGGGCAGGCCGCCACGCCGATCACGTTCGGCCTCAAGATGGCCGTGTACGCCTCCGAGGTGGACCGCCAGCGCGAGCGCATCGTCGAGATGACGAAGCGCGTGGTCGTCGGCAAGATGTCCGGCGCCGTGGGCACGGGCGCCGCCTTCGGACCGAAGGCCCTCGAGATCCAAGCGGCCGTCATGGCGGACCTCGGCGTCGGCGTGGACGAGGCCTCCACCCAGATCGTCGGCCGCGACCGGTATGCCGAGTTCATCGCGGTCCTCGCGAACGTCGCGTCTTCCCTTGAGAAGTTCGCAACGGAGGTCCGGAACCTGCAGCGCAACGAGATCGGGGAGGCCGCGGAGGCCTTCGAGGCCTCGAAGCAGGTCGGGAGCTCGACGATGGCCCAGAAGGAGAACCCGGTCAACGCGGAGAACGTCGTTTCCCTCGCCCGGGTCGTCCGGGCCTTCGTCATCCCGGCGTACGAGAACGTCGCCCTGTGGCACGAGCGCGACCTGACGAACAGCGCGGCGGAGCGGATCATCATCCCCCACGCCTGCGTCCTCCTCGATGAGATGCTCGCCCGGAGCATCGAGATCTTCCGGAGCCTCCGCGTCTACCCGGACCGCATGAAGGAGAACATCGAGGCGACGAAGGGACAGGTCATGTCCGAGTCCGTCATGATCGCGTTGACGCGGAAGGGCGTGGGCCGCCAGGACGCCCATCGTCTCGTGCGGGACGTGGCGATGAGGGCCCGCGCGAAGGGGCAGCACCTCGGGGACGCGCTCAAGGCGGACAAGCGCGTGACGGCCCACCTGACGAACCGCGAAATCGATGACGCGATGCGCCCAGACAAGTACATCGGGAAGAGCGAGGAGATCGTCGCCTCCGTGCTCGCGAAGGTCCGCTGAGCCTCCCGCCACGCTTAAGCCGACGTCGTGCCTAGCCCGGACGATGCGGTACGCGACCCTGGTCGACGCGTACGAGAAGCTCGAGGCCACGACGAAGCGCCTCGAGATGACGGACCTCCTGGTCGCGCTGTTCAAGCAGGTTCCCAAGGACGAACTTGACCGCGTCGTCTACATGACCCGGGGCCGGGTCTACCCGGACTACGCGGGGATCGAGCTCGGGGTCGCGGAGAAGCTCGCGATCCGCGCGATCGCCCAGGCGACCGGCGACTCGGATGAGACGATCGAGAGGGCGTGGAAGGCCTCGGGCGACCTGGGACTCGTCGCGGAAGAGCGGCTGGGCGAGCGCAAGCAGACCTCCCTGTCCTCCGAGCCCCTGACCGTCTCAAAGGTCTATGAGAACCTGAAGGAGATCGCCACGACGACGGGAGCCGGATCCCAAGAGAAGAAGCTCCGCCTCCTGGCGGAGCTCCTGACCGACGCGACCCCGAAGGAGGCGCGCTACCTCGTGCGGACCGTCGTGGGCAAGATGCGCCTCGGCGTGGCCGACCAGACCATGATCGACGCGCTCGCCGCGACGTACGCGACGAAGGAGGAGCGGGACCGGGTCGAGCGCGCGTACAACGTGTCGTCGGACCTCGGTGAGGTGGCCCGCGCCCTCGCGGAGGACGGCCTCGCGGGCGTCGACGCGATCCACCTCAAGCTCTTCCGGCCCATCCGATCCATGCTCGCGGAACGGTTGCCGACCCTCCAGGAGATCATGGAGCGGCTCGGCGAGTGTGCCCTCGAGTACAAGTACGACGGCCTGCGGTGCCAGGCGCACATCTCGAAGGATCGGATCGAGCTGTTCTCGCGGGAGCTCGAGAACATCACGGGGCAGTTCCCCGAGGTCGTGGAGGGGCTGCGGACCGCGATCCACGCGAAGGAGGCGATCGTCGAGGGGGAGGCCGTGCCCGTCGACGCGAACACGGGCGAGTTCCTCCCGTTCCAGGAGGTCAGCCGCCGCCGCGGGCGGAAGACGGACGTGGACCGGATGGCCCAGGAGCTCCCCGTGACCCTGTTCACGTTCGACTGCCTGTTCCGGGAGGGCGGCGACCTCACGACCCGGACCTATGTCGAGCGGAGGACGGCCCTCGACGCAATCCTGCGGGAGAACGAACACGTGAAACGCGCGACGTACAAGGTCACGTCCGACGTGAATACCGCCGAGGATTTCTTCGACGAGGCCCTGCAGGCCGGATGCGAGGGGCTCATGGCGAAGTCCCTCGCCTCGACGTACGACGCAGGCGCTCGCGGCTTCCAGTGGATCAAGTTCAAGAAGGAGTACAGCACAGAGCTGAGCGACACGATCGACCTGGTCGCGGTCGGCGCGTTCGCGGGGCGGGGGAAGCGCGCGGGGACGTACGGCGCGCTCCTCATGGCGGCGTACGATGACCAGGCGGACGTCTTCCGCACGACCTGCAAGCTCGGGACGGGCTTTGACGACGAGACCCTGTTCGGCCTCAAGGACCGCTTCCGGGACGTCACGATCCCGCACAAGCACGCCCGCGTCGACTCCGAGCTCACGCCCGACGTCTGGTTCGAGCCTCGCTTCGTCCTCGAGGTGAAGGGCGCGGAGATGACGGTCAGCCCGATCCACACCTGCGCCCGGGATGCGGTCCGCAAGGGTGCGGGACTCGCGGTCCGGTTCCCCCGCTTCACGGGCAAGTGGCGGGACGACAAGAAGGCCGAGGACGCGACGACGCAGCGGGAGCTCCTGGAGATGTACCGCGGGCAGCTCAAGGCCGTGAAAGTGGAGAAGGCCTGACGGCTCCTCAGAGACCCGCCTTGCTGAAGATGCGGGCCTCTCGCTCCGCGTCCGAAAGGCGGAGGGTCCGTGCTGCGGCAGCCTCCACCGCGTCCCGGGTTTTCGCCATCCGCTCTCCGTACGCGCGCAAGGGATCAGGTTCCAGCACGGCGCCCGCGGCCGCAGCCCCGCTCTGCACGGCGAACGTGATGCCCTCGCCCGTGGGCGGGTAGCAGAAGCCCGCGGCGTCCCCGGCCAGGAGGACGGGCCCTTCTCCGAGGACCACGTTCCCGAAGGGGACGCTGAACCCCTCCCGGTGCCCCACGCCCTCGTCGCGGAAGCCGAGTTCGTCTGCGAGCCACGCCTTGAAGTGCGCCATGCCCCGTTCGAACGTGGGAGGAACCGTCTTGTGGATCCCGATGCCCAGGCAGAGCAGGTCGTGCTTCGGGATCACGTATGCGTAGATCGGGGACGTGTCCCCCCGGTACATGAGGTAGAACCAGTCCTCGAAGTCGCCCGTGCGGGGGTAGTACTCCTGGATGTAGTACGCGCGGTTCTCCAGGGGGCGCGGCCGGAGCTGCTCGCGGACCTTGGAATAGATGCCGTCCCCGCCGATGAGGAAGCGGGCCGATATCGCGTTCGCTCCCGCGGGCGTGCGGAGGGCCACGCCGATCCGGTCCCCGGCCAAGGAGTACCGGACGACCTCCGAATCGACGAGGACCTCGGCGCCGTGGTCGGCCGCGCGACCCGCGAGCCAGCCGTCGAACGCCCGGCGGGTGACGTTCAGGACGGATTCCCCGGGGACGAGGAAGCCGCGTTGCGTCCCGCTCGGTGGCGCGACGAAGACGGGCATCGGGCTCGGAGGGATCTGGACCTCCTTGGGCACCTCGGAGCCATAGACGTCCCGGACGAACTCGACGCAGAGGCTCGTGAGGAGCCCGCCGCAGATCTTGTCTCGCGGCGGACCGCGCTTTTCGACGAGGAGCGTCCGGAGGCCGCGGGACGCGGCCACGTACGCGGCCGTGGCTCCCGCGGGCCCCGCGCCCGCGACGACGACGTCGTACGAGGCTCCCACGCCAGCCGTAGACACACCCCTCGGGTCGGAGACTCCGCCTCCCGTTTGATGCCAGACATCGGCCCCGGCGGCATAACCGTTGCGACCCTTTTAGGAGGCCGTCCCCCCGGCGTCCGTTCCTGGAATTAGGAATCGTGAGGGAAGGGTTAAGGGCCACGGGGAAATGGACAAACCGCAGCGAATATGAGCGTACCCTGGACCCT
>JBGPGA010000073.1:0-10400 GCA_041483635.1 Thermoplasmata archaeon | reverse complement strand
TACGTTCCAAACACTTATTGAGGCGCTCCTAACTGAGTCGGCGGGGTAAGGGAAATGAAGCCGGACGTTGGAATCCAAGACAAGGACCGCAGCGGAGTCGCGAAGATCCTCAACCGCCTCCTGGCGGACGAGTACGTCCTATACACGAAGACGAGGAACTATCACTGGAACGTCGTCGGGCTGCAATTCGGCCCGCTCCACAAGTTCTTCGAGGCACAATACGAAGAGCTGAATGACATTGTGGACGCGGTGGCCGAAAGGGCCCGAGCGCTCGGCGAATGGTCGAGTGGGACCCTCGCTGAATTCCTGAAAGACTCCAGGTTGAAGGAGCGACCCGGCGAGCACACCGACTCCCGCGGGATGGTCTCGAGCCTGCTCTCGGATCACGAATCCATTATTCGCACCTTGAGGGCCGACGCGGGCACCTGCGCGGATAAGCACCACGACATGGGGACGAACGACTTCATGATCGGCCTCCTGGAGCACCACGAGAAGATGGCCTGGATGCTGCGGGCATCGCTCGAGGGAAAGTCGGACTGAGCTACACACCGGCGCGTCGAGGTTGCTGAAGTCGCGGAAGGACGAGGCTCCGAACTCGAGGTCACACCGTCCCCCTCCTGGACGGGATGGATCGCGTTTCGTGGACGAAGACCATCAGCCCCGCTCCGCCGCCGAACGCCTGAGGATTCCGCGCACGATCTCGCCGGGCGATTCAGGTTCCCGGACCCCGAGGACTTCACCATCGTGTGCATTCGACACAGCCGACGCTCCTCGGTGGGCCCTAGATGAGCAGTTCGCCGAATGCAGCTGCCCAGATTGCCATGCAGCTCGCCTTGATCCAGGTACAAACGACTCAGCATTAGCACCCTCCAAGAATCTTGCCCGATGAGGATCGAAGTCAGATGGATTCGAAACTTCGTAGTGTGGTTGCCGGCATTGTCGAAGCATCGGAATCCGCGTGCAAGGGTCGCCCGTGTGGCGATCCAAGCCTAGTTCAGATTCATCCCAGAGGCGGTGGAAGCAGTCACCCGCTCCTGGCCGCGAGCCTCTACAAAAGGTGCCGCCTCATTGCGGGTTCTGCGGTCCATTCTCGCTGCTGCCAACCGATTGGCACCCGCGAGGCCGATTGCTCATTGATCTAAGCCAAACCAATGCCGTTCGGAATAGAACTTATTCCTCCAGCTCTCCTGGAGGAAAGCCGTCATGCGAAGGGTAACAAGGTAACGGTAAATTCAAGCATTGAGTCGCAAGCGTGGAGTGCCGGGTGCCAGAAGACCTCTCTTCGGCAAACGCCTCGGTTTAGGAGGCTCGCCTCCATAGAATCCGTCCCAGGATGGCGGTAATGGGCACAGCTGCCCAATGGAGGTCCGCCTACAACGGGGTCAGGGAGGGCGCTCTCCGCGGCAGGCCGCATTCGGATTCTCTGTGATGGCCGCAACGACGGCGGCGCGGGGTCCCCCCGGCGGGATCGCGGTCCTGCCTATCATCGTCGATAAACGGAGGGGAGGCTTCATCCTGCGACTCGGGAACCGTGGCAGGGCTTGGATTCCCCTCGAGTGTTCAAGGGCAAGATCTGCCTGATCGGCGAGGCGGCCGTCGGGAAGACGTCCCTTGTCCGCCGGTACGTCGAGGAGGCCTTCGACGACCGGTACGTCTCGACCTTGGGGAGCAAGGTCAGCCTCAAACGGATCTGGCTCACGCCGAGGGACGACCGCTCCCACGTCCTCGAGGTCCAGCTCTCCCTCTGGGACCTCATCGGGGAGCGCTCGTACCTCGACACCCTCCATCAGGACTACCTCCGAGGCGCCCAAGGTCTCGTCGCCGTGTGCGACCTCACCCGGTACTCGTGCTTCGAGGCCCTGGACGAGTGGATCCCTGCCTGCCTTCGGGTCACGGGCGAGGTGCCCCTCGTCCTCGTCGTGAACAAGACGGACCTCCGCGACGAGATCATGTGCCTCTACGACGAGCACGAGCCGCGAGAGAAGGCGGAGCGCTACCACGGTTCCGTGGTTTGGGCGAGCGCAAAGAGCGGGGAGAACGTGAACCCGATCTTCGGGCAGCTCGCTGTGGAGATCGTGAAGCGGTTCGCGACACCCCTGCTCGCCTGACGCCTCATGCCTGGGGCCGGCGGAGCTGGGCGTCCGCGACGAGGGTCGCGAGCCGTCGGAACGCGGCCTCGATGTGGTCGCCCGTCTTCGCGGACGTGGCGAAGGACTCGCCGCCGAGCGACCTCGCGACCGCGTCGACCTCGGCGGCCCCGTACTCGGCGCGATCCGCGAGGTCCGCCTTGTTCGCCGCGACGACCACGGGCACGGCACCCACGGTCCGCCCGACCGCGTCGATCCACGCGGGGAGGTGGTCCATGGTCTCCCGTCGCGTGAGGTCGGCCACGGCCAGGACGGCCTGGGTGTCGCGGAAGTAGGCCTCCCGCAGGAGTTCCCGGAACGAGGACTGTCCCATAATGTCCCAGATCGTGAGGTCCACGACGACTGGCCCGCCTCCCCTGGGATCGTCCAGCCTGAGCTCCTTCTTCGTGACCTTCGCCCCGAGGGTGGTGATGTAGCGGTCGTCGAACTGGTCTAGGACGTACCGGCGGACGAGGGACGTCTTGCCTACGCCGGCGTCGCCGACGAGGCAGACCTTCGCCTTGAGGATGGCGGGCGGTCCCCGCAAGCTCCCTCTCATCGCAAGGTGCCATGGGGCCCTGCGCGTACTTAACCCTTGGGCGGGAAATGTTCCGTTTCGCCCTGATCCGGATTTGGCTCGCCGCGCGTCGGGCTTGAGCGTCCGCATCCCAACCTTGGCAGAAAAAGTGGAGTCTCTGCTATGTTTCTTCGCGGATGATCTGCCTCCCTCTGGCCCCAGGGCAGATCGAGTGCGGACACAATCACATCCGAATCCTCTCGGGAGCCGACTTTGAGGGTGTGAATCTTATCGCCTTTTGAGCCCTGTCTCCCTGGGTTCGTACCTCACGCGGTCCGCACAGGACGGACTTTCGGTCCGAACCGAGAGGGGATTCGAACTCCTCTCGAGAAGCTGCCTGTTGGCTTCTGACCGCTAGCCGGGCTGGTACAAGGGCCGCGCCCTAGAAGTCAGGGTCTCGAATGTGTCCGTCTACGATTCGAGCAGGCTGGCTCCCGGAACCTGGCGGGACTTTGGAGCGGGCTTGGGGTAGGCCCTTCTGCTGTGTTTGAGGCCGCTGAGGACAAGAGATTCCGCCATACGGAGCGCAGCCACCTGAGGATCGACCAGGGGGACAGGCAGCTTAGCGGCCACGAGTTCGGCCACCTTTGACAGTCCTGTGCACCCCAGGATGATGACGTCGGGTTCGTCCTCCTTCTCCAGTCTCTGCGCGACCTTGGTCAATCGCTGCGCGAGTTCTTCGTCGCCACCGATGCTCTTCACAGTGATTCCCGAGCCCCACTGCGAGACAAAGCGGGAAGACAGTCCGAGTCTCCGGATTCGCGGGGGAGGTGTGTGCCGTTTGAACGTGTCCGCTCCCACGTCGATGATGCTAAAGGTATCCCCCAGGGCCAGGGAGGTCAGCATGGCGGACTCTCCAGGTCCGACGACGACAATATCTGACGACTCCCGGGCTGCGGCCAGCCCTGGGTCGAGGAAGCAAGAGATGATGGCCGCGTGGAACCCTCGACGCTCCGCGGAGAGCACCCTGTCGACAACGTACGGGGCCACGAGGGCATCGTCATACTCGCTCTCAATCGTCTCCGTCCCGGATTCCAGGCTTTCGACGGTGATGTCGAAGCGGGGGTTCACCCGCGCGCTCAGGAACTCCTGGTCGAACTGGTCGAACATGTCGGAGATGATTGGATTGAGAGCGAGAATCCTGTACCTCTGGTCAACCAAGCTCCATCATCTCCAGGACTCGCTTCGTGTTGGTCTTCGAGTGGGGCTCATGCAGGACGAGGTCAAGGTTGGTTTCCGGGCTGCAGATCAGTTTGGTCCTGCCCTTCGTGTTAATCATCACGGCGCCGGGCCTCAACCTTCCGTTGAAATGGGTTGTCAGCTCGAGATTGTACGCACCCACGTCCATGAGGCCGATCATGTTGCCATCGGCGAGCGCTGCGGGCAGCTTCCGATATCGCGGGAGGAGAGGCTTTCCGACCTGCTCGCCCTCCAGGTCATGGAACAGGTCGTTCCCATCGCACAGGGGACCCGCCACCCTATAGTCCGCCATCTTTCCCGCAGATTCCCGGTCGATTGGGAATGCGTGGTAATACCACTTGAGAATCCGACTGCTGGGCAGAATGTTGAACCCTGCGTCAACGTAAATCCACTTCTCGCCGTCCCGAGTTTGTTTCGTCGAGATGACCTTGGTGATCAGGACGGCCGAATCGGCCACGATCCTTCGCCCTGGTTCCATGAAGATCCGATACTTTCCTGCGTCGCTCGCTTTCAACGCTGACGAGACGGCGCCCGCAATCTCCTCGTCGCGTGGCCGGGATCGGAGGTAATCGGGCAGCGGCCTGTGGATCTTGTCCCTGCTGTACGTGGCCGGGAGTCCCCCGCCGAGGTTGAGATGCTGGAGCTTGACTCCGAGCTTCCGCTCCAGGTCCTTGGCCAATCGGGCCGTTCTTGTCACATAGGTCCTCCAGCTCTCCAGGCTGGTGTTCTGAGATCCCACGTGGGCGTGGATCCCTGCGATTTGGATTTCCGGCTCCAGTTGTGAGGCAGCTTCGTAGGCGGCCATGGCGTCCTCGAAGGCAATGCCGAACTTGCTGTCGTGGGTGCCCGTCTGGATGACGTCCGCACCGGCTGCGACATCGGGTCGCACCCGGAAGGAAATCCGAACGGTCTTTCCCGACCGCTTGGCGGCGGCATGCAGTCTTCGAAGCTCGTCCATCGAGTCTAGATTGATGACCGCAAGCCCGAGTCGGGCGGAGAGCTCGAGCTCCCGATCGCTCTTGGCGGGTCCGTTGAAGATGATCTGTTCCGGTTTGAAACCGGCCATCAGCGCGAGGAACATCTCCCCCTCGGAGGCAATCTCCGCGTTCACTCCGCTTTTCCGGATGACCTGCAGGACCGCGAGATTAGAACTCGCCTTCACGGCATAGAAGAATTGCAGCCGCCTGATCCGGGAACCGAACACTCGCTTCAATTGCCAGATGTTCTCGGAAATGGTCTCCTCAGAAAAAACAAAGAGGGGGGTCCCGTACCTGCGCCCGAGGGAGGATAGGCTCTTCTTGGAGATATCCGTCGGGTCCATCCTCTCGACCTCACGCACGTCCGGGACGCCAGCTTGACTAATAGAAGGTTAGCTCACCGGTGGTGCTTGTCCAAGCTCCAATGTCCTTGAAGGCGTATCCCGATGCCCCATTCACGACCTTCCAGACTACGTAGTCCTGCGACGCCCGGTCTCCGTTGGAATCGAAGCGCATCGGGCCACTGGCACCCGTCGTCCAGCCTGCAACGGTCGGGAGGACTTTGTTGACGGCGACTGGATCATACTTCCCAACCGTGAGGATGGCGTTTGCGAGAAGATAGAGGCCATCGTATGCCTGCAATCCGTATGCCGTGGGTCCGTGTCCGAATTTCGCCTGGAAAGCCTGCAGGAAGTGGGTTGTGAGATTGTTCGGAACCGCGACCTGCGGGAACGTTCCGGTGAGGTTGACCTGGGTCTCAAATGCGGCTATCTGAGCGGTCCCAGTCGGTGGCAGCAGATTCGATCCTTTGATTCCTTCGCTAGAGAACCACCTGACCTGCGGTAGGACGCTGTCGAGACGGGCATGTCCGAAGATGTTGACTGCCTCCGACTCGAAGCCGATCAAGAGCACCGCGGTGGTCGGAGCAACGCCCATCGTGTTCACATCCGACGAGATCACCGAAACCTCGGTCGCGTAGTCGGTCAGACCGGGTTGATACGCATCGAGCTTGACCGTGCCTCCCTTCGCCGTGAAGTCCGCCTTGAACACGCCTGAGATTCCTTGGCCGTAGGGATCGTCGCGATACATCACGACCACTTTCGTGATTCCCTGAGATGAGAGTAGAGCGCTGAGGGCGTGGCCTTGGAAGAGGTCGGGGGCGAGGAGTCTGAACTCATACGCCTTCGGGACGGCCAGGAGGTCGCTCGTCGAGGACACGCTCGCGACCACGACGTGGTTCGTGCTCACAAAGTTCTGAACGGCCTGCACCTGCCCGCTCCAGCAGTGGCACAGGATAATCGTCGACCCCGCGCTGACCAGCGACTGAATGGCTGTCAGCGTGCCATCAGTTGTGGTGAGAGTGTCCGCCGAGGAAATCTTGAACTCCACCGGGGTCCCCGTCAGGTTCATTTGTGCATTCAGTTCGGTGACGGCCATCTGGGCGGCTTCCAGAGTTTCGATTCCGAAATCCTGTCCTCCACCGCTAAGGTCTGTCGCGACCCCAATGGTGTATGTCTGCGCACCGGCCGACTTGCTGGGAGTCACACTCGTTCCGATCAGGTAGCCGGCAGCCACTCCTATGAGCAAGCCCACAATCAGGACCACGATAAGACGCGTAGTGTTCGACGTCTTCCGGGGAGCAGAGGATTTGACTTCTTCGGGGGGAGCCATGCTCAGTAGGAGACCTAGTTTGATACTAATAGACCATGTACTTTTTATCCCTACGGAGGAAGGCCAGTGTCCCTAGAGCTGGCGATCACGCCCGATCTCGTCCGAGAGCACGACCCTCCCCTGCTCCGGCCTCGAGCAAGGAGGGTCAGTCCAGGCACAATCCCTCCGAGATCTCGAGCAGACATGTGACAGAACGAGCGTCCCCGAATCCGACCCGACGCGCCGGTTTCGACATGCTCGTCCCCGCGGATTGGTTTGCGGGCAGATGCCGACTCCTCGACTTCCAACCGATCCCGGACGCAGGAGACGAATGCTTCCCCGCGGAGCTCTTCGGCGTTCAACGAAGCGTAACCGTCGCAGACGGGAGAGCTGCGCAGAGCTCGGTAAGTGCGCGCTCGCCTCACGTAGTGAACCACCAGCCATCCGAGGTCCTTCGTGGTTGAAAAGCGGCGAGATTTCTCTCAGTTCGTCAGTCCTCAGGAACACGTCGAGAAGGGCCTACGTCATTCGACTTCGGCATGCTGACGCCATTTGTGTAGGTGTGTGCCAAGTACGTAGAGAAACTTTCTATAACAAATCCCGTACTTTGTTCGAGGACCGAACTTGATCGCGGAAGTTTTGAATACGGTCCTCAATGGCCTCCTTGTCGGGAGCCTCTATTCCCTGATGGCCCTGGGTTTGGCGCTGATCATCTCTGCGGTCAAGATTTACAACTGGGCCCATGCCGAACTGGTTACTGTTGGAGCCTACGTGGCGGCGCTGCTCGTGAATTTCGCTGGCGCAAACGTCTTCCTGAGCCTGGGTTTGGCATTCCTAGGCTCCGCGTTCTTAGCGTTGGGCATGGATGAAGCGTTGTTCAAACCGCTCGAGAAACGGGGATCGACCGGGATCCAAATCATGGTCGCCACTATTGCGATCGGTCTCATCATCCGCTACACCGTGTACATTTATGCCACTGCGGAGAGCTTGTTGACCTTGAAGGCGGACGTCCCGGTCAGCAATCTCTGGTCGATCGGCGCATTGTCGGTGAGCACACTCGACGTCTCGATCATCCCCACTGTAATCGCAATCATAGGCCTACTCTACATCCTGCTCAGGAAGACTATCATCGGGAAACAGATACGGGCGATGGCCGACAACCCCGACTTGGCACGAGTCAGCGGCATCAAGGTCAAGAGGACCCGCCGGGTCGTGTGGCTGATTGCCGGAGGGACGGCGGGAGTCGCCGGTGCCCTTTGGTCGATCTACTCGCTCGTCAACCCGGAGATTGGCTGGATCTTGCTTCTGGATGCATTCGCGGCGTACATCATCGGCGGGCCGTCGATCTACGGTTCCGCCGCCGCCGGCTACGTCCTCGGTCTGGCCGAGAACACAGGCAGCTACCTGCTGAACCAGTTCTTTGGTGTCCCGACCCAGTACAAGCTCCTGATCACGTTCTCAATGGTCGTTGTGGTACTGCTCTTCCGTGCCAGATCCGTCATGAGGACGGGGACAGGGGAGCGTGCTCGGTCGGCTGGGTGATCCTGTGGCAATCAACCTCATGATCTTCATCACCAGCACCCTCGTGCTGTACGGAGTGTACCTGATCCTGGCGATCAGCCTCAATCTCGAATACGGGTTCGCAGGACAGCCCAACTTCGGCAAGGTGTTCTTCTTCTCTGTTGGCGCCTACGCGACCGGCGTGCTCGTCGCGACCCTCGTCTCCTCCCTCGCGAACTTCAACGGCGATATCTACTCCTTTGCCGCCTCGACCTTTCGAAGCACATATGCCATGACGCACCCTCTTCAGACAATCGGTGTCTTCATCCTCGCGCTCCTCGTATCGATCGTCGTGGGCGCGATCTTCGGCTACCTGGCATCGTATCCTGCCCTAAGACTCCGGGAGGACTATCTGTCCATCACCCTCCTTCTGCTGGGGGAGATCAGCCGGAGTTTCGTGCGGTCGACGCCCTCTATTGCGGGTGGGGCAAACGGCCTCGGGGGGATCCCGAATCCGTTCGCATGGCTCAACGATGGGACGGCCATCCTCGCCGCCTATGCCATTCTCGTGATGGCCATCGCCGGCCTCGTGTACTGGTACGCCAATCGGCTGGCAAACGCGCCGTACGGCCGCATGCTCAAATCGATGCGCGACGACGAGAACGCGTCGAAGTCCCTGGGGAAGGTTGTTCCGCGCATGAAGGGCGAAATCCTCCTGGTTGGCTCGGCCATGGCCGGGCTCGCGGGTTGCCTGTACACCTTCTATCTCAACTACGTTTCCGCGGACAGTTTCATCACAATCTGGACCATCAATGCCTGGCTCATGGTGATCGTGGGAGGGGTCGCGAACAACAAGGGTGCGGTGGTTGGCGCGCTCCTGCTGACCGCCCTCCAGACATCGACCCAGTTCGGCATCATTGCCCTCGGAATCTCTGCGACCGCCGAAGTGGACTACCTGCGATACATCGCCATCTCCGCTCTGCTGATCGTGGTCCTCGTCTTCAGGCCCAAGGGCCTCATCCCGGAGAAACCGCAGAAGACCACCATCGCATCCGCAGTTCCGAAGGAGTGACGCGCCATGGTCCCGGTACTCCAACTTGAAGACATCCACTGCGGCTACGGGAAGGTCAAGATCGTGTTCGGCGTTTCACTCACGCTGCAAGACAGGGAGATTGCGGTCATCGCCGGTCCCAACGGCAGTGGCAAGAGCACCCTCGTGAAGTCGGTGGTTCATCTCGTGGACATCTCTGCGGGCCAGATCCTCTTCGAGGGCAACGATATCACGCACAAATCCGCCGAGGAGGTCTGCTCGGGCGGCGTGGGCTATGTGCCCCAGACGAACAACATCTTCCGCACCCTTTCTATCGAAGAGAACCTCGAGATGGGGTCGTTATCGAAGAAGGCGGCGGAACGGCTCGAGGCCATCCGGAGCATGTATCAGCTCTTCCCGGTCCTCCAGACGAGGAGGCGCGAACGGGCGGACACGCTGAGCGGGGGGGAGAGGCAGATGCTCGCAATCGCGCGGGCATTGATCGCTAAGCCTCGGCTCCTCATCCTTGACGAACCGACGGCCGCCCTCGCGCCCAGGGTCATTAAGGAGCTCATGAACAAGATTCTCCAGATCCGCGATGGCGGGGTGACCGTTCTCCTCGTCGAACAGAACCTGCGAAGTGCGATCGAGATCGCCGACAAGGGCCTCATCATGACCTCCGGCGCCAAGGTCTTCGAAGGGAGCCGGGCCGAGATGCTGCAGAGCGATCACATTGCCCAGCTCTACTTCGGGGGAACGAAACTCGTCGACCACGGGCCGCCTAGTTCCCCAGGTACGCCTCGATGACCTTCGGGTCTGCGGACACCTCTGGTGGCGTGCCCTGGGAGATGATCTTTCCCCGGTCCATCACGAAGACTTTCGTGACGTAGTCGAATAGAATCTCCAGCCTGTGCTCGATGATGACCATGGTCAGGCCCAGCCGCTTATGGGTCTCGACGATGGCCTTAAAGATCTCTTGCGCGAGCTGGGGAAGGACCCCCGCGGTTGGCTCGTCGAGCAGGAGGAGTGAGGGCTCCCCCATTGTCGCTCGGGCGAACTCCACGAGCTTCATCTGACCTCCTGAAAGGTCGGTCGTCAGGTTGTTCGACACGCCTTCCAGGTTGGTCGCCTTGAGCACGGCCTCAGCCCGGTCCGTGAGTTCGGCCTCCTGGCGAGTCCAGGTCTTTGGGAAGGGTGCCTTGAGTAACTTCTCGCCGATCTGATTCCTCGGGGGAACGAGGCAGTTCTCGACCACCGTCATGCCGTAGAAGAGACGTGGCACCTGGTAGCTCCGGACGATCCCGCGCTTGAAGATGTCGTAGGGCTCGAGACGGTCGATC
>JBGPGA010000072.1:0-10402 GCA_041483635.1 Thermoplasmata archaeon | reverse complement strand
CGCCCAACGAGAACATCCGCCTCACGGACTTCGTCGGCGGCGCCAAGCACGTGGCCGCGATGATCGGGCGATTCTGAAGCCCCGTCACCGGCTTCCGTCTCCGCGGCTCGATTGACCCCAAACGGGGTCAACGGGCGCCTCCGTTTCCGCCGGCGCGGGCCCATGGGAAGCGGGCCAGGTCCCAACACCGCGAGAGCCGGCGCCGGATGGGCGTCCCCGGGCAAGCTATATCCGTGGGGAGGCGCTTGGGCGGGCGGGAGTGGAGTGGGACATGGCGGACGACACGGTCCTCATCTTGGCGTCAGTGCTTGTTGCGTTGATCATCCTGATCTTCATCGCGGCGGCCATCAAGGTCGTCCGCGAGTATGAGCGGCTCGTGGTGTTCCGCTGGGGGCGCCTCCTTCCCGCCCCGAAGGGACCTGGCCTGACGGTCATCGTCCCCATCATCGACAAGCGGCTGCTTGTCGATCTCCGTGTCGTGACCGCCCAGGTGCCCCGCCAGCACATCGTCACCCGGGACAACGTCTCCGTCGACGTGGATGCCGTGGTATACTACAAGGTCTACAACCCGGTGAAGGCGATCACGGAGGTCCAGAACTACATCCAGGCCACGGACCTCCTGGGCCAGACGATGCTGCGGGACGTCCTGGGCCAGGTCGAGCTCGATGAGCTCCTCTCGAAGCGCGACGAGCTCAGCAAGCGCATCCAGGTCCTCCTCGACACGGCGACCGAGCCCTGGGGCATCAAGATCTCCTCGGTGACCCTGCGGGACGTCGCCCTGCCCGACACGATGGTCCGCGCGATCGCGAAGCAGGCGGAGGCGGAACGGGAACGCCGGTCGCGTGTCATCATGGCCCAGGGTGAGTACGAGGCGAGCGCCAAGATGACAGAGGCGGCGAAGCTCTACGAGACGGCGCCTGCCGCGATGCGACTGCGGGAGTTGCAGACCCTCACGGAGATCGCCCGAGAGAAGAACATGGTCGTGGTCACGACGACCTCCTCGGGCAGCCTCGCGGGGGACATGGTTGCGATGGCGAGCGCGATCCAGAGAAAGCCGGGAGCGCAACAGGATTGATACGTGGCTCGACCCGCCGGGACCGATTCGTCCTGGCGTTCGTCCTCTTGATGCTCGGGGTGTCGATCCTCGCGCCGTTCCAGGCCCGCGCCCAAGGACCCCGGGTCCTCCTGGCGGAGATCTCCGGCGCCATCGACAGCAACACGGTCGAGTACATGGCGGACGCAATCGGTCAGGCGACGTCAGGCGGGTATGCGGCACTCGTCGTCCGCTTCGACACCCCGGGTGGGGAGCTTCAGAGTACCCTCCAGATTAACGAGATGATGGCGGGAGCCTCGAGCCTCCCGATCCTCGGGTGGGTCGGTCCTCCCGGCGCGAGCTCGGCCAGCGCAGGGACGATCCTCTTGGAGTGGACGGACGTCGCCTCGATGGCTCCCGGCACTTCGATTGGTTCCGTCCAGCCGGTGGAACTGGGCATTACCGGGTCCACGCCGGTGACGGATCCCAAGATCGTGAACTATGTCGTGGGGATCCTCGCGAACGGGATGACGATCCATAATCGCACCGCGTCCCTCGCCTCGCAATTCGTGGAACAGAACCTGAACCTGGACGCCTCGACCGCTTTGGCGCTGGGCGCCATTGACTACACCGCGGGGAGCGTCTCGGCCCTCCTGGACGCGGCGAACGGCCGCCACGTCGTCGTGAAGGAGAACGGCACAGTTGTGAAGGACCTCGTCTTGGACACGGCGGGCGCCGACGTCGTTTCCTTCTCTCCCTCCGTGCGCGTGCAGCTTCTGAACTTCCTGACGGACCCGCTCATCGCCGTTCTACTCCTGATCGTTGGGATCTATCTGGTCATCTTCGGGCTCCATGCGCCGGGTCACGGCGCCGAGGTCGCAGGCATCATCGTGGTTCTCCTTGCCCTCATCGGACTCGGCTTCAGCGTCGATCCAATTGCGCTGCTCCTGATCATCGCCGGGGTCGTACTCCTGATCCTCGAGGCGAAACATCCGGGGATCGGCGCGTTCGGGATCGGCGGGATCGTGGCGATCGCCGCCGGGGCGCTCTTCCTGGCTCCTCTCGCTCCCCCGGGACAGCTCGTCACATCGGGATACCAGATCGGGTTTGTCGTCACGCTCCTCGTGCCCACGCTCGCCTTCGGGGTCTTCATCCTCTTCGCGATGTACAAGGTCAGCGAGGTCCGGCGTCTCAAGCCCACGGTGGGAGAGTTCGTCGGCGAACCCGCGGTGGCCGAGGAGCCCCTGCGGAAGGAGGAGAGGGGCTACGTCCGGTTCAAGGGCGAGTTGTGGCAGGCCATCTCCGACGAGGACGTGCCCGCCGGGACGAAGCTCCGCATCTGGAGGGCAGACGGACTCGTCCTGCGTGTGTCCACGAAGGCACCTCCGGCATCTCCGAAGCCCTCCGTGGAGAGCCGGATCGCGCGGCTCTTTCGCCGCAAGCCCGCATGAGCCCAAAACCCTTAAGGCCGCGCGGAGATTCCGCGGCTCGATGCCGACGGACGTGGTGCTCTGCAAGGTGGCCGATCTTCCGGACGGCACCATCCGACATTTCGAAATCATGGGATACGACATCGCTGTAGCGAACGTGGGAGGGACGTTCTACGGCGTGGACGCGCAATGTACGTACCAGTGGGCCAACCTGGCGGATGGCTCCGTGGACAAGGAGCGGATGGTCCTCGTCTGCCCCTCATGTAAGGGTGCGTGGAGCCTCAAGACGGGACAGCCCGTCGATCCTCCCGCGAAGTTCCCCCTCACGGTCTACGAGGTCACCACCGCGGGCGACGATCTCATCCTCACCTTCACGTACTGAGGGGCCGCGCGTAGGCCTCTCTGCCGGGTAAGTCATGAAAACCCTTATGAGGGACGTCTCGCTCGCTCGGTGCGTCCTCATGTCCCAGTGAACCACGGTCGGCCCGCCCCGGACGCGATCCGTGTTCTCGTGAGCGTTGAGGCGGTGACGACAATGGTCGACGAGAAGGATGCGCAATTCACCCGCATGTGGAATGAGGAGAACGACGCGAAGCGCGTGAAGTTCCGGAACTACATGAAGTCGAAGCTCGATGTGCTCCACGTCGAGTTCAGCGAGGAGAACGCGCGCGCGTACTGGAACGGCCGCCTCACGGTCTGGCAACCCGAACGCGTGTACCAGGCACCGGAGCGCGACGAGCGCCGCGATCGCCGGCCACCCCGCAGACGTTGATCCTCGCCGACGCGGCCGCGGCCGCAGGCTCTCGCCGTTTAGCTCGCGAGCGCTCCGCGTCGTGATTCAAGGTCGGCAACACCGAAAAATACACAGGCGCCCGGTCCTTGCGGAGCCGGGCGTCTCAAGAAAGGGAAAGGATCGTTCTCAGAATCGGCGGCGCCCGCGGTCCCGGTGCTCCCGGTTTCCGCCCCGGCTGCCCCCGCCCGTTCCGAATTCGAACTGGCGCCCGCCGCCCTCGCGCTGGCCACCGTATCCGCCGCTGCGGTACCGCGGCTCGCGCTCGTACTCGACCGCGCTCACATCGAGGGCCGTGTTCACGGTCTCGATCGGCGTCTCGGCCTTCGCGAAGCTGCCGTACTTCCCGACGTTGATGCGGATGTGTCCTCGCACGAGGCTCACGTAGCCGTTGTCGATCAGGATTGTCTCGTCCTTCGCGACCTGGCTGATCTGGTCGTTCCACAGGGTCAGGAAGACCGTTCCGGTCTCGTCCCCGACGGTTGCCTCGACCAATTTGCGCGCCTCGCCAAAGCGGGAGGTGATTTCTCTCTCTTCACTCAACCCGACCACCTTCGCAAGCACGTTTACCTGCTTGGACTCCGGGGTCAGGTCCTTGATTTTAGTCAATACCTTGTCCATGTTCTCACTTCTGCCGACACAACAGCCTTGAGTCGCAAGGCGTAGGGAAAAATTCCTTCCGCGCGAAATCAGACGATGTGGGCTAATTTGCATCTATGGTCCGCTGCTATAAGAATCTTGGGTAAGGGGCACTGGGACCTCCCGCACGACCACATCTATTTCGCGCGCGATGTCGTTGTCCATGATGAGCCATCGATGCCGGAGACAGGCGTTCCCGAAGAGATTATCGTCGACTGCCCGTACTGCAACCACGCGTGGAAGGCGGATCCTCGCTGGATTTCAAGTCCATGTCCGAACTGCGGCCGGATGGTCTATCGCTACATGGACCCCAAGCACGACTGACCGGGCTCACGGCAAGGTTCAAGCCCTTCCCCCTGTTATCTAGGTCCACCCGAGGTACCTAGGTGACCCGTACCGACCTCACAACGGCGATTCTCCGATCGATCCAGCAGGGTGCGACATACGGCTACCAGATCCACCGCGCGCTGGCGGACGCCGGGCAGGAGATCCGGCTGAATCACCTCTATCCCGTGCTGAAACGCATGGAGAAGGAGGGCCTGGTCGTCGCGAACGAAACCCCCGGGGAACGCGGCCCGAAGCGGCACGAGTACGCGATCACCGCAAAAGGCCGCGAGCACCTCGACGACGTCCTGTCCGATGCGATCTCGATGGTCCGTCTCGCGTACCTAGAGTATCTGGCCTCTGATCGCACGACGATGGAGCGCGCCCTCGACATCCTGGCCAAGTTCATCCCCCACGCGAAGCTCCACGGCCGGACCGCGCTCGTCGTGCCCCCCGGCTACCTGAGCGAGATCAACTTCCGCTGGTTCCTTTCGCAGCTGTTCGACGTCGTCCAGGGGGACATCTTCCTGGTCCGCCCCCAAGGGACCTTCGAGATCGAAGAGCCGCGGCTCACCCTGCTGGATGGCGGCGAATCGTACGTCCCGTTGCGGGAGAACTACGTGGACCAGTCCGTCCTCGTATGGGTGCCGCGGCCCCGACAGTGGACTCGGCCGATCGAGGAGGCGACGCGAATCATCCGCTCCCCGGGGCTCCTCGCGATCATCCTCCCGGACGCGCTGCTCGCCCGGGACCCGACGCGGCCGTTCGAGGTCGGGGCGTTCATCGAAGGCGTCCGGGTCCGGCGGAGCGGCGGACGGGTCACGGAGGTGCCACTCGAGAAGGTCACCGCGGTACTCAGCGAGAAGTTCCACCACGTGGAGGTCGAGTCGGTCCCCGAACTGTCGTTCCATCTCCTCGTGGCCTGGGGCAAGAAGCGGCAGGCCGAGAACTGACCTCGCCCGGGGAGAAGGAGCAGGAGGGTTCCCCGAACCCTAAAATAGCCGAGAGATGTGCGACCCTCGATGGCGACGGCCACCCGCACCGTGGAAGATGTCCTCAGGGCGAGGGGCTTCGCTCCGTTCCACCGGCGGGTCGTCCTGCTGACGGGCTTCGCCTGGACGTTCGTCGCCTTCGAGATTATCAACATCAGCTTCGTGCTGGGCAACGTGTTCACGACGTTCGGGATCGCGTCGGGCACGCTGCTCTACTTCCTGATCACGTCGGGCACATTGATCGGCTCCTTCTTGGGAAGCCTGTTCCTCGGCCGCTTGTCGGACACCCATGGCCGCCGGACGATCTTCCTTGGAAGCATCCTCTGGTACTCCCTGTTCACCGCGTTGACCGCGCTCTCGTGGGACCCATGGAGCATGTTTTCGTTCCGCGTTCTCGCGGGGGTCGGCCTCGGCGGCATGCTCGTCGTGGATCCTTCGATCCTGTCCGAGTTCCTCCCGCCCCAATCTCGCGGGCGATTCATGGTCCTGCTGGACTTTTTCTGGCCCATCGGGTTCCTGCTTGCCATCCTGTTCTGGTGGGTCTTCATCATCCAGGGAGTGACCGTCGGGGGCATCGAGAGCTGGCGGATCCTGTTCGTCGTGGCGGCCTTCCCCGCCTTCATCGCGTTCCTGGCCCGACTCACGATCCCCGAATCGCCGTTCTACTACGCGCGCCACGGAAAGTTGCCCGAGGCGGCTGCCGTGCTGACCCGAATCACAGGGAGCCCCGTGGATCCCGCGTCGCTGTCCCGGGAGCAGGCCGTCCCTCGGGCTCCGATTGGCGCTCTGTTCACGGGCCGCCTCGCGCGCCGGTCCGTCGTGACCCTCGTCGTCTGGACGGCTCTCAACTTCAGCTACTACGGGCTCTTCCTCGACCTCCCGTTCGCGCTGAGCACCTTCAAGAACCAAGTCGCGACGGACGTGGGCCTTACCGCGCTCTTCTTCATTACGTCCGCGCTCGCGCAGTTCCCCGGGTACCTCGCGTCGATGATCCTCGTGGAGCGATGGGGCCGCAAGCGCACTCTCGCCCTGTTCCTGATCCTGGGCGGCGTGAGCGGGTTCGCCTTCGCCACCGCGAGCGGCGTCCCGCTACTCTTCGCCAGCCTCGCCCTCGTGAGCTTCTTTAACCTCGGGGCCTGGGGCGCGGTCTATGCGTACACGCCCGAGCTGTTCCCGACCCAGTATCGCGCGACCGGCTTCGCTATGGGCGAGACCGTCGGCAAGCTGACCTCGATCTTCGGCCCGATCCTGTTTGGCGCGATGTACGCGAGCACGGGCGGCGTGGTCGCCCCGCTTGCGGCGATTGCAGGGGTCATGGCCGTCGGCGGTTTGTTCCTGGCGGCCCTGGGTCCCGAAACGAAGGGACAGACGTTCGAATGACCTCCCATGCGGCCCTACCCTGAAGAGGTCGTGCAGGTACGTACATTCCTTCCCTGTCGAAAGCCTATAATCCCCCTCGCCTTTCTCCATACGAGGGCGACCCATCTTGGGCCGTACCCGAGCTACGATACCATGGCGAAGCGCTCTGCGAAGAAATCTGCGAGGAAGGTTGCCGCAAGGAAGGGACTGACCGGACCCCGGATCGTCGTCGCGCCGCCCGGACCGAAGTCGAAGGCGGCCCTGGCGCGAAAGGAAACGTTCGTCCCGAGGGGCTTGCGAGTCGGGTTGCCGCTCGAACTCACGCGCGCTGAAGGGCCGTTCGTCCAGGACGCGGACGGCAACGTGTATGTCGACCTCGGCGTGGGCATCGGCGTGCACAACGCGGGCCACCGTCCCCCGGAGGTCATCCGGGCCGCCAAGGCGCAGCTCGACAAGCTGACCCATATTTGCTACATGGTCTCCACGTACGGCCCGTACACGGACCTTGCGGAGGTCATGGCGGAGATCTGCCCGCCCGGGATGACGCAGAGCATCTTCCTGAACTCCGGGTCGGAGGCAATCGAAAACGCGGTCAAGATCGCCCGCGCGTACACCAAGAAGCCCTGGATTGTATCGTTCCGCACGGCGTTCCACGGCCGCACCCTCCTCGACATCAGCCTCACGGGCAAGGAGAAGCCCTACCGCGAAGGGTTCGGCCCCCTCGTGCGCGAGGTCCTCCTCATGGACTACGCATACCCGTACCGGGACCCGGAGGGCCGTTCACCCGCGGAGTGCGCGAAAGCCCGCGTGGAGGAAATCGAGGCGGCGATCAAAAAGCCCGAGGTCGACGGCCAGGTCGGGATGATCGTCGCGGAGCCCGTGCAGGGCGAAGGCGGCATCATCGTCCCGCCGAAGGAGTTCTTCCCCCTGCTCCGGAAGCTGTGCGACGACCATGGCATCCTCTTAGTCGACGACGAGGTCCAGGCGGGGATGGGTCGCACGGGACTGCTCTGGGGCATCGACCACTGGAAGACCGTTCCCGACCTGCTCGTGAGCGGCAAGGCTCTGGGCGGTGGACTCCCGCTCGGCGGTGTGACGGGCCCGCCGAGGATTATGGAGGCCCCCGGACCCGCGAGCCTGGGCGGCACGTTCGGCGGCAACCCGGTCGTCTGCGCCGCAGCCCTCGAAGCGGTCAAGGTGATCCAGAGGGCCCTGCCAAAGGTCCCCCGCCTCGAAGCGCTCATGCACACGCGGCTCGGTGAGATCTACAAACGGTTCGAGCGCGTTGGCGAGGTCCGCGGGATCGGAGCGATGTGGGGAATCGAATTCGTAAAGGACCGGCGGACGAAGGACCCGGACATGGAGCTCGCGCGTGCCGTCCAGCTGACCGGCCTGAAGAACGGGCTCATGCTCCTCACCGCGGGCTACTACAACAACTGCATCCGCCTCCTGCCTCCTCTGAACATCCCTCTGCCCCTGATGAACAAGGCGTTCGACCTCCTCGAGACCACGATTGCGCTAGCCCTGGCGGGCAAGTCGTAAGGAGGCGAGAGGCATGGCCGATCCGAAGACGACCTTGCTCCCCGAGGTCCAAAAGAACTACGGGGACCTGAAGAACTTCATTGGCGGGAAGTGGGTCGACTCGCGGGCGAGCGAGTGGCTCGACGACACGAACCCGGCGACGGGCCAGCGGATCGCGCGTGTGCCCCTGTCTCCGAAAGAGGACGTGGACGCCGCCGTGCAAGCAGCCCTCGGGGCCTGGGACGAGTGGCGCGAGACGCCGCCGATCTCCCGCGCGCGGTTCTTCTTCAACCTTCGGGACTTGATGGAGGAGCATTTTGAGGAGCTCGCACGGATTGTCTCACAGGACCACGGGAAGATCATCGACGAGGCGCGCGGCGAGGTGCGCCGCGCGATCGAGAACGTGGAGGTCGCTTCCGGGATCTCGAGCCTCATGATGGGCTACAACCTCGAGGACGGCGCCGCGGCCGGGATCGACGAGGAGGTCCTCTACCAGCCCCTCGGCGTCTTCGCGGGCATCAGCCCGTTCAACTTTCCCGCGATGGTCCAGTTCTGGTTCTGGCCCTATGCGGTCGCGACGGGCAACTGCTGGGTCGCGAAGCCGTCCGAGCAGGACCCGCTCGTGCAGATCTACATGGCCGACCTGATCGAGAAGGCCGGCTTCCCCCCCGGCGTCTTCAACCTCGTGAACGGCGCCAAGGACGCCGTCGAGGCGATCTGCGACCACCCGGAGATCCGGGGCGTCTCGTTCGTCGGCTCGACCGCGATTGCGAAGCTCGTGTACGCGCGGGCCGCGGCCCACGGGAAGCGCGTGCAATGTGGGGGCGGCGCGAAGAATCTCCTCGTCGTCCTCCCGGACGCGAAACTCGACAAGATCGTTCCGAACATGATCTCCTCCGTCTACGGGACCGCGGGCGAGCGTTGCCTCGCGGGGTCCGTGATCGTCGGGCTCGAGGAGGCGCACGATTCGGTCCGCAAGAAGTTCTCGGACGCCGCTTCAAGGCTCAAGGTCGGGTACGGCCTCGACGAGACGGTCCAGATGGGCCCCGTGATCACGAAGAAACACCAGGAGCGCGTGCTCGGGTACATCGATAAGGGCGAGGCGGAAGGTGCGAAGGTCGCCCTGGACGGGCGCAAGGTCAGGGTCGCCGGATACGACGGATACTTCGTCGGCCCGACCGTCCTCGACGGTGTCACGCCGGACATGACGGTGGCCCGGGAGGAGATTTTCGGGCCTGTAGCGAGCTTCTTCACGATGGAGAGCCTTGACGAAGCGATTGAGTGGATCAACCGGAGCCCGTACGGGAACGCCGCGTCGATCTACACGTCCAGCGGCAAGGCGGCGCGCGACTTCCGGTACCGCGTCCGCGCGGGAAGCATCGGGATCAACCTGGGCATTGCCGCAGCAATGGCCTACTTCCCGTTCGGCGGGATGAAGAACTCCTTCTTCGGAGATCTCCACCCGCAGGGACGGGATGCGGTCCGGTTCTTCACGGAGAGCAAGGTCGTCATTACGCGCTGGGTTTGACGCGATGGATCCTCCGGAACTAACGAACTTCGGCTCGCTGATTCGATTCGGCCTCGAGCTCGAGGCCACGAGCGCCGCGTTCTACGATGCGGCCGCAAGGATTCTCGGCCCTGGGCCGGGGACGGACCTCGCCCGCGAACTCGCAGAGCAGCATCTGGGGCGTCGGACGTTGCTCGAACGGACCCGCCAGCGGACGCTCAACGAGATGGTGCTCGAGCCCATCACCGGGCTCCAAGGGGATCGGTACGTCGTTGACCCGACCGCGGCAACGGCCGAGGACGTTCCATTGAAGGCCGTAGCGATCGAGGAGATCAGCTCCCTCTTCTACCGCGAGTCGTCGCTTGTTGCGAAATCCCTACTGACCGAGGCAGCTCGGACATTTCTGAAACTCGCCGAGGAGAACGGACGGAATCGGGCCCGCGTTTATGAGGTCCTGGTGCGTTGATCGAACAACCGCGGTGGCCCGTTAGGCGCACCGAAATGTACATCCTACGGACGTCGTGCTCCATTTCATGTACCCTGTCAGCACGAGACAGGGTAGCTCTCGTCCTTCCATGGGAGGGACGAACTTCGGCATCCCTAAGAGGTTGTTCGATAGGTGTACTAGGTTCGGACTTGAAACTTGGTACTCAAAGAAGACTATATATAGGCGCGGAGCCTAGGTATGCGTGGGAGCAGCGGGACATGGCAAGATCCCAGACACCGTGCGAGGGACCCGGGTGCGCCGGGCTGATGGCCATCGGGCTCATCGGCTCCGAGCTCAAACTGAGTGTCCTCCACGGCTTG
>JBGPGA010000071.1:0-10521 GCA_041483635.1 Thermoplasmata archaeon | reverse complement strand
GACGGGGACTGGATGGGCATCGGTGGCGCGCACTTCGTGAACGCGGGCCGGCGGAACCTCGACATGCTCTACGTCCTGTTCGACAACGGCGTGTACGGGCTCACGAAGGGGCAGGCCTCCCCGACGCTCAAGCTGGGCGTCCAGACGAAGTCCCTCGCGCACCCGAACATCAACGAGGCCGTGAACCCGATCTGGCTCGCCCTCGCCGCGGGCGCGACATGGGTCGGCCGCGGGTACTCCTATGACGTCAAACACCTCAAGGACCTCATCGTCCAGGGGATCCGCCACCAGGGTTATGCGTTCCTCGACGTCCTCCAGCCTTGCCCAACCTACAACGACATCAACACGAAGGAGTGGTATGGCGGCGAGGATCGGTCGGAGCAGAACGGCGGGAGGCCGCTCCCCCGGGTCTACAAGCTCGACTCGGAGGCCTTCGACCCGGTCGTGCACGATCCGAGCGAGATCGAGGACAAGGCGAAGCAGGCGCTCGCGAAGGCCCTCGAGTGGGGCGACCGCATCCCGATCGGCGTGTTCTACAACAACGAACATGTCCCCGACATGGGGGAGCGGATCCGGCAGCGGATCCCGACGTACTACCAGAGGACGCCCGCGGAGCAGCGCGTCGCCGGACCGAATGGAGAGCCCCTGACCGATGTGAGCAAGCTCTTCGCCCGGCTCACCGTCCCACCCTCGGCATGATGCGGGCCTCTAGACCCGCGTCGGCCCGAGGCCGCAGGTTCGTGCGCTTCCCCATCTCCCAGATGCGCTCCGCCATCTGCTCCATCGCAGAGGCGATCGCGGGGTCGTCCGTCCAGATCGCGATGTCCTCTCCCTGAATCCCGAGTCATCGTCGGGGATGGGATGGCTCATCAGGAACTGCTGTCCGTCGACCCCGTGGCGGCAGACCGGCGTGAAGAAATCGATGTGGCGGATCTCCGAGTAGCGGCTCAGGGCACGGACCTCCGTCTCGTTGTCCGGGTTCGTGAAGAACGCGAACTTCACGGTCACCCCGAGTCCGGCCCTCTCTTCGAGTTCCTGGCCCAGGCCCCGCAGGATCCGAGCGGGGCTGTGCATCGACCCGATCGCGATGATCTCCGTCTCCGCGTGCTCGTACATATCGACGAGCCGGTCCCGAACGTTGCGACGTCCGTAGATCGCCTCGAACCGGCCGCGGCGTTCAGGGACCTCGAGTGGGGTGATGGAAAACTCGCGGGACAGGGTGTCCGCATTCGTGGCCAGCTGGACGGACTTCCGTCGGTATTCCGCGGCGAGGGTTTTCAGGTAGCTCGAGAACGGGACGGCCTTGTACCGGACGGGCTTCTCGGGCAGGATCTGCACGAGCCCTTTTGCATGAAGCTGCTGCATCGTCGCGTAGATCCGAGTCCGAGGAACCCGGGAGAGCGCGGGGATCTGGCTGGCCGTGGCCGTGCTCAGGTCGAGGAGGGCGAGGTAGACCCGGGCCTGGTATTCGGTGAGCCCAAATCCCTCCAGTTTCTGGATACGATCCTGGCTGATCGGCATCCACGACCCCTCCGGGACCACCCGATGCCGACCGCGCCTTAATAAACTGTCACCCTTCTCGGTGACAACTAACCCTTGCCGGGCGTACGCAGGAAAGGACTTTACCGCGCCGCCGGGCGATGACCTCCTCGGTGCCCCTCGCCGGGGCCTCGGGGACGGCTGCGTCTTCGATGGCGAGGGGGCCTTCCGCGAGTTCTCCGTGGATGCGAGCCCTGCGGAGGGAGTTCGAGAACGCCGTGCTCGACCGGTCCCATGGGCTGCCGTCCGGCGAACACGGGATCGGTCGGATCCGCGCGGACGTCTTGGAGCGGATGTGGGGGCCGGAGGTCTATGGTGCGATGCGGGCGTCAAAGAGGCACGCGACCCGCGCAGCATCCTGAACCCCGGCGTCATGTTCTCCTCGGCGGAGTGGTGGGAGAGCTGGGGTGGCCTCGAGGCCCGCGAATGGTTGTGAAGGGCCCTCACCCAACGTTTAAGCCGCGGACCGTGTGACAAGGATTAAGAAGCAAACCGGTTTACGCGTCTCGTCGCGACCCTAGACGAGGCGGAGGAATCGACCATGATCCAACGACCTGAGCAGTCCAACATCGTCGGCCTCCGGTCCAGGGACTTCCTCAAATGGGTCGATGAGAATATCGATGCCCCCCTTAAGCGGGGCCCCGGCGGCGCGGTGGTCAGGAAGATGAAAGAGGGCCTCGTCGGGGAGTTCTTCAACTGGGCCAAACGGAACTCGACGTGGCCGCTGCACTTCGGGATCATGTGCTGCGCGATCGAGATGGCCGCCACCTCGGACCCGAGGTACGACATCGAGCGGTTCGGCGTGATCTACCGCAGCTCGCCCCGGCAGTGCGACGTGCTCCTCCTCAATGGCCCGATCTCCCTCAAGCTCCGCCCCGCGGTCCGGCGGCTCTACGAGCAGATGGCGGACCCGAAGTGGGTCATCGCGATGGGCGAGTGCACGATCTGCGGCGGACCCTACTACGACTCGTACAGCATCGTGAAGGGCTCCTATACGTTCGTGCCCACGGACATCTTCATCCCGGGCTGCCCCGTGCGGCCCGAGGCCCTCATCGACGGATTCCTCAAGCTCAGCGCGAAGATCAAGGCGGAGCGGACGGGCTGGATCAAGACGAAGAAGGGCCGCCTCGTGAGCTCGCGCAAGGGCGAGCTGATGGACCTGCGCGAAGGAGACTACACGTATGAAGTCCCCCAAGTCCGACACTGACCTGACGCAGGTGCGGCCGACCTCCACGATCGGCGGCATCTTCCGCCCCCTGAAGGCCGCGATCAAGGCCACCCTCGTCACGTTGCCCGTCGTGAACAAGCTCGTGCCGGGCGGGCGCAAGCCGGTGACCCACCTCTACCCGTACCAGAAGGTCGACCTCCCCCAGGCGTTCCGCGGGCAGCACAGCATCGACTGGTACAAGTGCATCGGGTGCGAGCTGTGCGCGAAGGTCTGCCCGAATGAGTGCATCTACTTCGAGTTCCACGAGGTCGAGAAGGACGACCCCTACCTCCATCCGAGCCGCGCGATGCTCGACGAGATGAAGAAGATCATCCGCCGGCCCGCGGTCGACATCGGTCACTGCCTGTTCTGCGGGAACTGCATGGAGTACTGCCCGACGGACGCGTGGAACTTCACCCAGGAGTTCGAGCACGCGGACTATGCGCGCGAGGATCTGTACTACCGCTCCGAGGAGTTGCGGATGCCCGACGCGGTCTCGGACAAGGAGATCGTCCTGATCAACCGGATGGGGGAGCACCCGATCGTCGAAGCGGACGTCTGCATCGGCTGCCGCAAGTGCGAACGCGAGTGCCCGACCCGGTGCATCGACATGCTCGACGGCCCGAACGACCGGAAAGGCAAGCCGATCGTCGTGCCCGAGTTCGACTACACAAAGTGCATCGGCTGTCAGCAGTGCGTCGACGTCTGCCCGGTCGATTGTCTTTACATGGAGGAAATCGGGTACAAGGACCTCCAGGGCTTCTACCACATCAACAAGCAAGGCGAGGTCAAGCTGCTCGAGGAGCAGACGGAAGAGGCCCTCGCCAAGTAGGCATGCGGAATAGGACTATTCCATTTGGAATGTGAACCTTTTATCCTGCCCTTCTTTTCGTCTGGCCGAAAGACTCCGGGTCGCGGAGCTCGAGAGGACGGGGCATGACGCAGACGACCGTGATCGGGACGTACCCGCGGATCGGGGACTCGCACGACGAGCAAGGCCTTCGGCGGACGATCGCACGCTTCGACAAGACCCAGGCGACGGAGGCCGACGTCCGGGCGGCCGAGCGGGAGGTCGTCGAAGCGGTTTTGCGGGAGCAGCAGGCCGCCGGCATCGACGTCCTCACGGATGGCCAGATCTCCTGGTACGACAGCCAGAGTCACATCGCCCGCGAGCTCGCGGGCGTCGAGATTGGCGGCCTCGTCCGCTACTTCGACACGAACACCTACTACCGGCAGCCTATCGTCACCGGTCCGGTCCGTTGGACGTCCCCGATCCTGGTCGACGAGTGGAGGTTCGCCCAGGAGGCCTCCCGTTCTCCGGTCAAGGCCGTCCTGACGGGCCCGGTGACCCTGGCCACGCTCGCCTTGGACCAGCACTACGGCAACCGGCGCTCCCTGGCGTTGGACCTCGCGAAGGCGCTGACCGAGGAAGTCGCTGCGCTGCGAGCCGCCGGCGTACGATATCTGCAAATCGACGAGCCGATCCTGACGCGACGTCCCGAGGACGTCTCCCTCGTCGCGAAGACGTCCAAGCTCCTCATCGCCTCCAAGGGCTCGGCGGAACTGACCCTGGCCATCTACTTCGGCGACGTCGCGAAGATCTACCGCGACCTCGTGAGAATCCCCGCAGACGTCCTGGGACTCGATCTCGTCCAGGGGGCGAAGACCTGGTCCCAGATCGCGAAGCACGGCTCGGACAAGCCCCTCATGCTGGGCGTCCTCGATGCCCGGAACACGAAGCTGGAGGAGCCGAAGGTCCTGGCCGCGCGTGTGCGCGAGCTCCGCCACTCCGTCGACTTGAAGCGCTCCTATCTGTCTCCCTAGAACGGGCTGGAATTCCTGCCTCGGGCCAGGGCGCGCGAGAAGCTGGCTCGCCTGGCCCGGACCGCCAAGCTGCTCGGGAGGAATGCATGACGGCCCTCCAGACGACGACGGTCGGCTCCTTCCCCAAGCCCGACTACCTGCAGCATGCCCGGACCCGGGCGGCGAAGGGCGACCTGAAGCGGGGGGAGCTGCGCGCCCTCGAAGAGCGGGCCACGGAAGACTGGATCCGCTTCCAAGACGAGATTGGCCTCGACATCCTCGTTGACGGAGAGCAGTACCGCGGGGACATGGCCACGTACTTCGCCGAGAACCTCGACGGGATGGAGGTCTCTGGGCTCGTGCGGTCCTACGGCAACCGGTACTACAAGAAACCGATCATCGTGGGGGAACTGGCCCGAGCGAAGCCCATCAGCGTCGGCTGGTTCCGGTTCGCGCGGGAGCGGACCGCGAAGCCGGTCAAGGGGATGATCACGGGGCCGTACACGATGATGGACTGGTCCTTCGACGAGCACTACGGCTCCCGGGAGCAGGCCGCCTTGGCGTTCGCTCGGCTCCTGCACGAGGAAGCCCGCGATCTCGAGGCGGCGGGCGCCACGATCATCCAGGTCGATGAGCCGGCCCTTGCAACGCGGTCAGACGAGCTGCCGCTCGTCGTCCGCGCCGTCGGGATCGTCACGAAAGGCCTCAAGGCGAAAACGATCCTGCACACCTGCTACGGGAACTACGAGGACATCTACAGCTACTTCAACCGCCTCCCCGTGGACCAGCTCGACCTCGAGATGTCGAACTCGAGCCTCGACCTGCTCGACCGGTTCCGTCGCGATCCCCTCAAGAAGGAGATCGCCTTCGGAGTGATCGACGTCCACAACCACGTCCTCGAGACGAAGGCCCAGGTCGTTGACCGCATCGAACGGGCGCTGCAGATCTTCGATCCGCAGAAGCTCTACATCGATCCAGATTGCGGTCTCAAGACGCGTTCAGTCGACGAGGCGAAGGCGAAACTCGAGGTCATGGTGCGCGCCACGCAGGCGGTCAAGGCGGAGCACGGGCTCGCCTGACGCCCCGGGCATAGGCTCATAGTCTTCGGATGCCCTAACCGTCGTTGGAGGAACGGGATGGAAGGCCCAGTGGACCTCCGAATGCAGCCGTATGCGCCGGCGCGCCTCTTCACAAAAGAGGAGGCGAGCGCCCTCTTGCCTCGGCTCACGGAGATCTTCCGACGGATGGACCCCAAGCTAGCTCGGCTGCGAGAGTTCCAGGACCTCGTCGACGACTTGGAGGCGTATTGGCATTCCAAGGGCGAGGGCATGCCTCCCGACGAACGCTCGGTCTATGACCGGCTGGTCACGCAGGCGGCGGAGGCCCGCACGGCGGTCGAGGCGGAGGTCCGTCAGATCCTGACGCTCGGCTGCGAGCTCAAGGACCCCCAGCAGGGCCTCATCGACTTCCCGTCCACGATCGAGGGCAACGTGGCCTATCTCTGCTGGCAGCGGGGTGAGGGCTCCATCGGCTTCTGGCATACGTTGGAGAGCGGTTTCGCGGGCCGGCGGCCACTCAAGGCGGCACCGTAGTCGGAACGTTCATATCCCGCGACCCCGTAAGTGAGCCCGCAAGGGGAAGATCCATGCCCACGAAGGATGAAGTCGTCTTGGTCTTGAAGAAGTGTTACGACCCCGAGATCCCGATCAACATCTATGACCTCGGTCTCGTCTACAACATCGACATCAACGAGTCCTCGGGCAAGATCGACGTCAAGATGACCCTGACCGCCCCCGGCTGTCCCGCGTCCGCCTACATGGGCGCGGACGTGAAGCGAAAGATCGAGCAGCTCCCCGGCGTCAAAGAGGCCAGTGTGAATATCGTCTGGGAGCCGCCCTGGACCCCCGAGATGATGTCGGAAACCGCGAAGAAACAGTTCGGCTGGGGCCTCTGATTTCCTCCATGGGACGCGGTCCGTGCGGACCTCCGGGACGAAGCGCGAAGGTTGATATCCCCTCTGGGATATCCCAGCACATCGTTGGCTCCTCGGGTGGCCCGATCCTTTGACCGCAAAGCGTCCCAGCGAGGCGGATTCCCTGCAGCAGGCGCTCGGATCGGTCCTCGAGGGGCTCACGTTCTATGAGCTCGCCCAGGCCATTTCCGCCGACACCCGCGTCAAGGTGACCTTCGAGGACCTCGGCCGACGCAAGGCCGCCCAGCTCAAGCGGCTGGAGGAGCTCGCCGGGCCGACCGCGCGGGACAGCGCGTTCTACCCGAACCTGTATCCTCTCGACGCGGTCTCGAAGGCCGAGTGCTACGTCTGCGGCCACATCGTCGAGACGCGGGATCTGCCGAGCCAGTGCCCCAAGTGCGGCACGGCCCGCTACACGTTCGAGAAGGAGATCGCCCTGACGAAGGCCTGGGAGATCGCCGCGGAGACGTCGCGCAAGTCGGCCGACCTCTTCCGCGACGCAGCGAAGAGAAGCCAAGGAACGGCGCGGACCCTGCTCGACGCCCTCGCGAACGAGGAGCAGTCCCTCGCTGCCGAGGCGGGGAAGGAGCTCGCGGAGCTCCGCAGTTGACCTGGACGGTGAGATGATGCCCCGGCTCGCGAAGATGCCTCCCATTGAGGACCACCTGCACGCGTGCACGATGTGCGGGTACTGCGTCCCCGTGTGCCCGGCCTACCAGGAGGCGGGCTGGGAGGGCTCTTCGCCGCGCGGCCGGGTGTTCGCGATGCGTCAGTACGACCTCCGCGGACCGCTGGACCGCCTGCTGCGGCGTCACGTCACGCCCGGCGAGGAGTTCGCCGCGAGCGCGTGGGAATGCACCGGGTGCGGGGCGTGCGCGGAGGTCTGCCCCGTCGACATCCCGTTCGACACCCTCTGGGATGACGTCAAGGGGTGGATGGTCGAATCCGGGTACGGACGGAAGCAACTGGAACCGTACCTGCTCAACGTCCGGGAGAGCCACAACATCTACGGCAAGGACCCGAAGGAGCGCGCGGCCTGGCTGCCTCCCGAGGCGGTCCAGTCCGATTCCCCCGAGGTCGTGTTCTGGGTCGGTTGTGTCGCGAGTTACGAGAAGCAGCAGATCGCGCGGGCGGTCATCAAGATCCTGAATGCCGCGAAGGTCACGTACCGGATCCTCGGACCCGAGGAGTGGTGCTCCGGCGCGCCCCTCGCGCGGATGGGCTACCGCAGGGAGGTCGAGAAGCAGATCATGCCTCACAACCTCGAGGCGGTCGCTCGGACGGGCGCGAAATCCCTTGTCACGGCCTGCGCGGAGTGCTACCGTGCGTTCGCCCGGGACTACAAGGGATGGGGCGGCAACGCGCCCTTCAGTGTGTATCACATCTCGCATTTCGTGGCCAAGCTCGTGAGCGAGAAGCGTATCGCCTTTGCGAAATCCCTTCCCCAGAAGGTCGCCTTCCACGACGCGTGCCATCTGAGCCGCGTTTGCGACACGTACGAGCCGCCGAGGCAGGCGCTCAAGTTCATCAAGGACCTCAAGGTCCTTGAGATGGTCCCGAGCCGCGAGGACGCCCTGTGCTCGGGTGGGGGAGGCGGCTTCCCCGACGTCTATCCGGATCAAGCCGCGAACGTCGGATCGCGCCGGATCGAGGACGCCGTCCAAACGGGGGCAACGGCCCTCGTCACGACGTGCCCGCATGCGGAGAGTCACTTCGACAAGGTTGCGAAGCAGCGGAACATGCAGATCAACATCGTCGATCTCGCCGAGATGATCGCGCAAGCCCTGTGAGCCCGCGCGGGGACTTCTAGATCGTGAAGCTCAGCCCGCACGAGCACGAGTGCTTCGCGTTCGGGTTCGTGATCTTGAACTGCCCGCCCAGGAGGTCTTCCTCGTAATCCAGGGTCGACCCGTGGAGGTAGACGAGGCTCTTCGGGTCCACAAAGACCTTCGCGTCTTCCGCCGCGATGATGATGTCCGTGGCCCGCGGCATCTCCGCGAGGTCCATCCGGTACTGCATCCCGCTGCACCCGCCGGCGATGATGCGTAGACGTAGCGCGGCCTCGGGCCGGCTCTCCTTCTGCCGCAGGTACCGGATGCGCCGGACCGCGTTGGACGTCACGATCACGTTCGAGGATTCCTGCGGGGCCATCATGGAGCTCGCTTCCCGCGGTTCGAACACCGGGGCACGACTTAAGGCTTCCTCCCGCAATCCTCTGAGAAAACCGGACTCCGGACCCGTTTTCGAAGTCGCGACCAAATGTATATATAACATCGTTATACTTGGAGAACCGCTCCCTGTTCCAAGGGGGTGCGTCATGGTCACCAAGACGAAGATACAGCAGGAGATGGCGGACAGCGAGTACAAGTACGGGTTCGTCTCCGACGTCGAGGAGGAGAGCATTCCGAAGGGCCTCGACGAGGACGTCATCCGCCTCATCTCCGGCAAGAAGGGCGAGCCGGAATGGATGCTCGAGTGGCGGCTCAAAGCCTACCGCCACTGGATCACGATGAAGGAGCCCCACTGGGCCAACGTCACGTATCCTCCGGTCAACTACCAGGACATCATCTACTACGCCGCTCCGAAGCCCAAGAAGGCTGTGGGCAGCCTTGAGGAGATCGACCCCGAGATCCGCGCCCTCTACGGCAAGCTCGGGATCCCGCTCCAGGAGCAGGAGCGCCTCGCGGGCGTCGCCGTCGACGCCGTCCTCGACAGCGTATCCGTCGGCACGACGTTCAAGGCCAAACTCGCCGAGCTCGGGATCATCTTCTGCTCCTTCTCCGAGGCGGTCCGGGAGCACCCGGACCTCGTGCGCAAGTATCTCGGCTCCGTGGTCCCGTACAACGACAATTTCTTTGCCGCGCTGAACAGCGCGGTTTTCAGCGACGGCTCCTTCGCCTACGTGCCCAAGGGTGTCCGCTGCCCCATGGAGCTCTCCACCTACTTCCGGATCAACGCTCAGGACACGGGCCAGTTCGAGCGCACGCTCATCGTCGCGGACGAGGGCGCGTACGTGTCCTATCTCGAGGGGTGCACCGCGCCGATCCGCGCTGAGAACCAGCTCCACGCCGCCGTGGTCGAGCTCGTCGCCCTCGACAACGCCGAGGTCAAGTACAGCACGATCCAGAACTGGTACCCCGGGGACAAGCAGGGCAAGGGGGGCATCTACAACTTCGTCACGAAGCGCGGCAAGGCCGCGGGCGTCAACTCGAAGATCTCGTGGACGCAGGTCGAGACCGGATCCGCGATCACGTGGAAGTACCCGAGCTGCATCCTCCAAGGAGACAACTCGATCGGCGAGTTCTACTCCGTGGCCGTCGTGAACAACTTCCAGCAGGCGGACACGGGGACGAAGATGCACCACATCGGGAAGAACACGCGGAGCACGATCATCTCGAAGGGAATCTCCGCGGGCCACGGGCAGAACACGTACCGGGGCATGGTCAAGATTCTCAAAGGCGCTGCGGGCGCGCGGAATTACTCCCAGTGCGACTCCCTCCTCCTCGGATCCCAGTGCGGCGCGCACACATTCCCGGACATCCAGGTCATGGAGCCCACGGCCCAGATGGAGCACGAGGCGACGACGTCCAAGATCGGGGACGACCAGCTCTTCTACTGCCAGCAACGCGGGATCACGCCGGAGGACGCGACCTCGATGATCGTGAACGGGTTCTGCAAGAAGATCTTCCTGAACCTGCCCATGGAGTTCGCGGTCGAGGCGCAGAAACTCATTTCCTACAGTCTTGCGTTGGAGGGGACCGTCGGCTGAAGGCCGATCCGGTCCGTCGGGAGGCCCGCCATGGCTCTGCTCGAGATTCGTAACCTGCACGCGCGCGTCGCGAACAAGGACATTCTCCGGGGCATCGACATCATCGTGAAGGCGGGTGAGGTCCATGCGATTATGGGCCCGAACGGCTCCGGCAAGACGACCCTGGCCCAGGTCCTCGCGGGCCGGCCGAACTACCAGGTCCTCTCTGGCCAGGTCCTCTTCGACGGCAAG
>JBGPGA010000070.1:0-10537 GCA_041483635.1 Thermoplasmata archaeon | reverse complement strand
GTGCGTCCGAGCACGCGATGCTGCACGGTTCGGCGAAAGGCTCCGCCCCCCCAAAGCCTTTGTGCGCCTCTCAGCCCAGGAGGGCGCTCACCCTCCTTGGGATGGAATCGGGACTGACAATTGCAGCGAAGGATTCAAGTATCGAGAATTCCGCCGCAGGGGTTCAAAGGAGTCGACACTATGCGCACACTAACCCTCCTTGTCGTCGCCCTGCTCGCCGTGAGCGCCTTCGCGTTCCTCGTGACGGCGCCCCCGGCTCGCGCAGCGACCACGTATCTCAGCGGGAGCTTGACGGAGAGCTCGGGCTCGACGTCCGCCTTCGGTGGCGGGGACTACGAGTTCATCCAGTTCAAGTCCGACGCGGCCTTCGGAGTCGTCTGGGGCAACGCGACCCACGCGAACAACATCTACGTGGTCGCGATCAAGACCCGCTACCTCGGGGTCGGTCAAATCTACTACGGAGCGAACGGCACCCTCCTGGCCGCGAACCAGCCGATCAAAGTCTACACGATCTACGCGGCCCAGCTCCAGAACCTGACCGAGTACCGGGACAACACGAACGACGGGGTCGCGAACTACACCCGGACGTACAATGCGACGACCCGAACCTGGTCCAACTACGCCTTCACGGGCGACGTCGGGTACAAGTTCGTCAACATGAGCACGAACTGGGTCTCGAGCCCGGTCACGAACACGACGGGTTCCACTTACCGCGCGTGGACGTTCAGCCTCAACGCGACGAACCTCGCATACTACAACATCACGAACAAGAGGAAGCTGCCCGGCACCGTCCCGATCGTCAACTACACCTTCCACCTCAACGCGTCCCTCATCCAGGACACGGATGTCAGCGTACCCCAGTGGAACGTGACCGTGACGCGGATCCTGGGCCGTGAGGTCGTGACCTCGGTCGTGAGGATCCAGGACCTCGTCCTGGATAGCGTCAAGACGGTTCATTACACCCTCAAGTGGGACCAGTTCGTCTCGGGCTGGATTTATGACAACCGGAACAACAACCCCGCGCTGCGCCGGTTGCTGCTCGAGGTCGGTTCGATCGTCGTCAACTACGTCCCGGCCGGCGTCGTCGAGGGCTGGAGACTCGTCGTCCACCAGCTCGGGGATGATGGCCGTGCGACGTACTCGACCGCGTCCGGAAACTTGACTGCCGACAACACGACGGGGGCCTACAGCGGCCCACGCGTGTTCAAGAGCCCGAACCTGGACTTCGGAGGCGACTGGACGCGGATCGCCCGGTTCCGCTGGTCCTCGAATGACACGGTCGACGGCGCGAACAGCGCGGTCCTCGGCCAGGTGGAAGGTGCGTGGGGCTTCTTCTACCTCGATGCGCGCGGCGCGTTCTACGGATTCGTGATGCTCGTGGGCCTGAACTACCTCGGAGGGACCACGATCGTCCACGACCCGACCGTCAGCGCGGACGTCATGACGGACCTCGCGTACCCGTCGGCGTCCACGCCTCCGGGCGGGACGACGTCTCCCGCGAACTTCGGGGCGGTGATCGTGGGCATCATCCTGATCGTGGTGCTCGTCCTCGTGGCGTATGCGATGATCATCCGCGGTCGCAAGAAGCAGGAGCCGCCGGTCCAACCGCCCGCCCAGCCGCCGAGCCAGCCGCCGCAACCGTAGCCCTCCATGGAGGCGGCACCGCGCCGCCTCCTCCTCCCCTTTGTCGGGAAAGCGTTATTCTCCCGCGAACGACCTTTGTCTGTTTTGTAAACAACAAGGTATATGATTTTAGGACGCCCTCAACAGACGGATGGCACTGGAGGCGGACGCGGTCCCCGAACGGGTCGACACAGGGTTCTCGGCGACGAAGAAGGCGCTCCTCGAGACCTTGAAGCGCGCGGGCGATCGTTCCTTGACCCAGCTGTCCGAGGACCTCCAGATCTCGAAGATGGCGACCCTGAAGCACCTCGGGGTCCTCGAAGACAAGGGGCTCGTCGAGCGATCCTTCCGCGCCGAGGGTCGCGGTCGGCCCCGCGCGCATTTCCGTCTCACGCGGAAGTCCGCGCAGCTCTTCCCGGAGGCGTACACCCAATTGACCCTGTGCGCCCTCCAATTTATCGAGCAGAAGCTCGGGCGTGAGGCGGTCGTCCAGCTCCTCCGGCAACGGACGCAGGACGTCTACTCGGAGAACGGGCGGCGGTTCGAGGACAAGGACTTCTCGGGAAGGGTCCAGACCCTTGTGACCCTGCGTGAGGAGGGCGGCTACATGGCCGAGCGGGGGCGGATTGGACGCAACTCCGCCGAGGTCCTCGAGCACAACTGTCCGATCATGGCGATTGCCGAGAAGTACGGGGAGGCGTGTGAGGTCGAGGTGGACCTCTTCCAGAAGCTCCTCCACGCCGACGTCGAGGCGAGCCATCGGGTCGTCGCAGGAGACTCCGTGTGTCGATTCCTGATCACGAGGAGGACGGAATACCACGCCTAAACCTTGCGGGACGGGGTTCGGGGGAACGGATGTGAGGTGAAGCCATGACGAGCGTTTCGGACTTAGAGGACCTGCTGGACGTCGAGGAGATCCACTCGGGCCATTTCGAGGAGTGGGAGAAGAAGGCGACCCATCCCCTCGCACGGATGGCGTTCCGCCTCGCGGCGGACAAGGAGATCAACCACGTTCGATGGGTGAAGCTCCTGATCGAGATCGCGAGAGCGAAGGAGAAGGGGGAGGAAATCGGCGTCGGCCGCGACGAGCTCGCGTTCTGGGTCGAAGACGAGTCGAGCGAGGGCGCGAGCTACGAGCGGATGCGATCCCGCGTCGAAGAGCCGTGGATTCAGCTTGTGCTGAAACAGCTCGCGCACGACGAGGAGACGAACGCGGACCTGATCCGGGACGTGCTCACCGCGACCACCTGAGCTTCAGCGGGAACGCCGTGGGCGTCCTGGGCACGGCAAGCCTTTTTCCGGGCGCCTTCCCTCCGGGACCCATGGACTGGAGCGCCTGGCGGGATGAGTTCCCGATCTTCCGAAGGAAAGTGTACCTGAACACCTGTTCGCTCGGCCCCCTGTCGCGGCGGGTCCGGGCCGCTCACGATGCGTTCCTCGCGGAGTGGGAGGAGCATGGCGCAAGGGCCTGGTATTCGATCTGGATGGGGGCCTTAGATGCCCTCCGCGGGCAATTCGCGAAAGTCATCGGAGCGAACAAGGAGGAGATCGCCCTCGCTCCAAGCGTCTCCGTCGCGCTGTCGTCGCTAGCGAGCTGCCTCGACTATGCCGCGCGGCCGAAGGTCGTCTTATCCGATCTCGACTTCCCGACCGTCGCGTACCAGTGGGCTGTGAAGCCCGCCGTCGAGCGGGTCGTCCTCCCGTCACCGGATCGCATCTCGGTCCCCCTCGAGGCGTACGATGCGGCCGTCGACGAGAAGACGGCGGCGGTCGTGACGTCCCAGGCATTCTACACGAGTGGCGCAATCCAGGACATCGCCGGGATCGCGAGGATCGCACACCGCCATGGAGCCCTTTCGATCATCGATGCGTACCAGGCCACGGGGCAACTGCCGACCGATGTCCATGCGTCCGGCGTCGATGTGCTCCTTTCCGGGGGCCTGAAGTGGCTCCTGGGCGGCACGGGGATCGCCCTCGCCTACGTAAGGAAGGAGCGGATTCCGGAACTCCGCCCGACGATCACGGGCTGGTTCGGGAACCGGAGGCAGTTCGAGTTTGATTTCGCGGCGTTTGAATTTTGGGAGGACGCGCGGCGCTTCGAGCTCGGGACGACCGCGAACGCCGCGGTCTACGCATGCTCGGCGGGAATCGAGATGGTCCTCGAGATCGGGGTCGGGGCGATTCGGAGGCGGACCACGGAAGTCGTCAACGATCTGGTCGAGCGACTCCAGGATGCGGGGTTCTCGGTTCGGTCGCCCTCGGACCCCGCGGAACGCGTCGCGATTGTCATGGTGCCCGTGCGCGATCCGCCCAAGGCGGTCCACGCCCTTGCGGACCAGGGAATCCTCGTGGACTATCGCCACGACTGTGTCCGAGCCTCCCCGTACTTCTACAATACGCCGGAAGACAATACCGCGCTCGTCGAGGCCTTGCAGGGGTTCGGTCCTTGAGTCAGGCCACGAATTCGCGCTTGGCCATGATGATCAGGATGAACCCGACCATGCTGAGGAGCGCGGAGGGCAGTCCGTAGATATCTCCGAAGAGCGCCGCATATCCGGCGAGGCCGGCCATCGCGAAGAAGGCGCACCCCGAGGTGAATCTCCACCCCATCTTCTGGAAGGCCATCACCCCGCTCAACAGGGCGACGATCTGGGACCACGTTACGAGGGTCCCGCAGACCTGCACGAGTGCGTACACGGAGGTGTCGCTCGAGATGTTCGCGTACTGGACGGGCGTCAGCGGAGTGAGGCTTGTGCCCAGGATGTAGCCGATGCTCACCAGACCCGCGAGAAACAGGGAGAGGCCGCCGACCTGTGCGAGGCGCCCCGAGCTCGCGGGCCGCGCGCGCGGCGCCGCGGGGCCCTGCGGGTAGGCGGGCTGCTGGAACTCCTCGGGGCGGGTCACCCAGGCCGCCGGAGTCTGCTGCGCGGGGGGCGGCGCCTGGGTCTCTCCGGGCTTGAGGAACTCGAGCGGCGGCGGCTCCTGCCGCCGCTTCTCCGGATCACCGGAATCGTCGGCCATGCGTGGACTCCGTGGAGGCACAAACGGCGCACGTACTTAATCATGCTGAGCGGATGAAGCGGCACAGGCCCGAGTTCGCGCGGGGAATGTCGTTGTGCAGAGGGCCACCGCAACGGCCATGACGGAGGACGCGTTGACCGCATCGGATGATCGAAGGGGAGCGTGTTCGCCTTCGTAAGATCGAGAAGACGGACCTGCCGACGCTTCACCGCTGGATGAACGACCGGGAGGTCATGGCATGGGCTCGGTTCAGCCCGGATCACATGCTGAGCTTGAGCGCGCTCGAGAAGGAGTATGAGAAGGAGCTCTCGGGCGAGGACGCCGAACGGACGACGTACATGGTCGAGGAGCGCGCGTCGAGCCGCCTGATCGGATGGTGCGCGGTCCGGAGCTGGGACCGGAAGCATGTGAGCGCGAACGTGGGGATCGGCCTCGGAGAGAAGGAGCTCTGGGGCCACGGATACGGGACGGAGGCCGTGGACCTGCTCCTCGGAATCCTGTTCGACCAGCAGGCTTGGCATCGGGCCGAACTCTACACCTTGGCGGAGAACGAGCGGGCGATTCGCTCCGCGGAGAAAGCCGGCTTCCGCCGGAGCGGCCAGGAGAAGGAGTCCGTGTACTACGATGGCGCCTACCACGACGTCGTCCAGATGGAGCAGCTGAAGTCGGAGTAGGACGCGCGAAAGGTCCGCGAGAGGCCACGCGCGCGGAAACGCTGAGGGTGGCTCACGCCTTCAGACGATCCGCATAGTGTTTGCGGAACTTGCGCACCTTCGGTCCGACGACCGCGAGGCAATATCCGGCGTAGGGGTTCTTGCGGTAGTAGTCCTGGTGGTACTCCTCGGCCCGGTAGAAGTTCGTGAACGGGGCGACCTCGGTCACAACCGGGCCGTCCCACACGCCCTCGGCCTTGATCTCCGAGAGGACCCGCTCAACCGCGGCCTTCTGGTCGGCGGAATGCGTGAAGACTGCGGAGCGGTACTGGATCCCGACGTCTGGCCCCTGGCGATTCAGGGCAGTCGGGTCGTGGACCCCGAAGAAGACCCGCAAGAGGTCTTCGTAGGAGATAACCGCGGGGTCGAACGTGATCTGCACCGCCTCGGCGTGGCCCGTGGTGTCCGTGCATACGTCCTCGTAGCTGGGGTTTGGCACGTGGCCGCCCGCATACCCGACCTCGGCCTTCTCGACGCCGCGCAGGTCGCCGAACACGGGCTGGAGACACCAGAAGCAACCGCCGGCGAGCGTGGCCACCTCCTTCCCCCCCGGGACATCTGTCGACATGGCCCTTCCCTGGAGTCCGTTTCGTTTAAGCCTTTCCCGCAATCTCCCATCCGTGGGGCGGGGCGGCTGCGGGGCAGGGATGGTTCGAGGCGGGCCGGCCTACCCGGCCGGGGGATCGTCCGGATCTGCAAGCCGTTCCAAGATCGCCTCTTCGATTTCCGCGCCCCGCGCATTCGCGAACCCCGATGCCTTGCCCACGGGCCGAAAGCCGCACTTCTCGAGGACACGGAGGGACGCGGCGTTGTCTTGGGCCGCGCGCGCGTAGATCGGTCGCTCCGGATGATTCGCCAAGAAGGAGGAAAGGGCCAAAGTCGCGATCCCGCGCCCCCAGTACTCCCGGCCCACCCAATATGTAATCTCGGGCTTCCCGAACTGCTTGTCGGAGAAACGTCCCACGTTCCCGACCACCTGTCCCTCCACCAGGATCGTCCGCATGATGACCGTTTCGTCCTCGAGGATGCGGTGCCAGTGCGCCAGGAACGCGTCTCGATCGGATGGATCCTTGGCCGTGAACGCCGCCATCCGAAGGGCGTCCTTGTTCCGCTGGTGCTCGAAGAAGATCGGCAGATCGGACTCGGCGACGTCGCGCAGATCAACCGTCTGGACGGACCAGACTTCCTTCCGCATCCGGATTTCGCGGACCCCGGGCCCTATGGCTCGTGTCCATCGGTTCTCCTCCTCTTGGGTGATCCGGTAGCCCAGGGAGAGCCACCACGGGAGGGACTTCCAAGGTACGCCCGCTGCGTTCCGGCTCGTGCCCAGGGTCACCGCGCGCCTGCCTTCGACCCGGGCTCGATCCTCGACGAACCTGACGATCCACGTGCCGATTCCCTGACCCCGCGCCTCCCGCGCGACATCGATGTTGACGAGTTCGAGGGATTCACCCCGGTCCTCGAGGGTGACGCAGCCGACCAATCGTGCGTCGGCCTCGGCCACGAGGACCTCTTCCCCTCGGACGAGGTTGGGCTCCTCCCACGCCGCAGAAAGCCTCCCGACATCCGCGAAGGTCTGCTGCGACCGAGGCATCCCGAATCCGATTTCCTCCTCATCGGTCACCGAGGAGCAACAGAGCTCGACGATCGCGGGGATGTCCCCCCGCGTCGCGGAACGGACGCGGACCGGAGGGTCCTCCGACGGCATGCCCCGGGCATGCTGGGGGACGCATATCCCGCTTCCGATGGGTCTGATGGCCAAGGAGCCATGAGCCCTCTTGCCCGGAGGCCAGAATCGGATTCTGCCATTCACCGCGACATGATTAAGACGACCTTCTCGATTGAAGTGCCGCTAAGAGGGATCGACCTTGTTCTGCAACCAGTGCGGTGGACGAATCGCGGATGGCTCCGTCTTCTGTAATCTCTGCGGCGCACGACAGGGTGTCGTCGTCCCCGCAGGGGCTCCCCAGGGCGCCCCGGCTCCCGGAGTCCCGGGTTACCCGACGGCGGCCCCCGGCTACCCGCCCCAGCCGACCCCGACGCCTGCCGCGCCCCCGCCGATGCCGCAGAACCTGAAGTGCAACTCCTGCGGCGCCTCCCTGAAGCCGTCCGCGGGCGTCGCGGTCCTCGTTTGCGAGTACTGCGGTGCCGTGACCACCATGGCCGCGAGTGGCGCGGCCGAGGTGCTCCAGAAGCACTACATGCTCGACAACAAGCTGAACAACGAGACCGCGATGAACGTCGGCGGGCAGTGGCTCAACAAAGGCCTCTTCCGCCGCAAGGTCGCGGAACGCTCCGAACTCGGCCAGGTCACGCTGAAGTACGTTCCCTACTGGATCGTCCCGACCTCCGTCGTCGCGGAGTTCTCCGGGACGAAGAACGTGTCGAAGAGCGTCAACCGGGGTGGGCAGTGGACGACCGTGACCGAACAGGTCCCCGTGCACGACCGCATCCAGTTTCAGCAGAATCTCCCGATTGTCGCGGTGCGTGGCTATACGCAGTATCAGCCCAAGGAGGGATTCGTGTTCCAGCTCCAGGGCAAGGTGAACTTCGACAAGCGCCAGACGGGCGGCGTCGAGGTCCAGAGCGGAGATATCTCCGAAGCGGAGGCGAAAGGACAGGCCGGCTCCTTCGCCCACCAGCTCGCGGAGAAGCAGGCTCATTCCCGCGTCGACAATCTGCTGTCGATCGATGTGAATCCGACGACCTTCGACGGCGAGCTCGTGCACGTGCCCGTCTGGTTCATGCAGTACTCCCACAAGGGGAAGGCGATGTTCATCCTGATCGACGGCAACTCGGGAACGGTGATGAACGGGGAGCGGCCCGCGTTCTCGCTTTGGTAAACGCTCAACTCAAACTGGAAGCGAGAGCCCAGGGGCGAACGAGGGGAGCCGGGCCAGAGAGCTCTCATGACCGCAGCACCGGGGCCCGGTGACCGCCGTACCCCCCTTCGGTTCGGATTATGTTGTTGAAGCCCTCGTTCCCCACGCAGGCCCGCCCACAAAGGCGGGCACCTTTCCCTTTTTATCGGCGCTGTTGATTTTGGACCAAGTGAGCGGCTTCTGGTCGTGGATTGAAAGGTCATTCGAGACCGAGGACGACGATCTTCCGGCGAAGGCCGATGTAATCATCGCCATTGGGGCCGACGTATCGAGGGATGGCAAGTCCGCTTCTCCTTACTCGCGCGCGATCGCCGAGAAGGCTGTCGAGCTGTATCGGCAGGGGAAGGCGAGTGCGGTCCTGCTCGTCGGGGGCAACTCCGCCGGGGGCGTAACCGAAGCCGGAGGCATGGCTCTCGTCGTTGCGGACTGTATCCCCCGGAGCAACCTCCTGCATGAGGCGGAGAGCCGGAACACCATCGAGAACGCGAAGCTGGCGCTTCCGATTCTCCAGACGAACGGGTGGACCAGCGCAATCGTAGTTGCCCAGCAATGGCACGCAAGGCGGGTGCGCGCGATCTTTCGGAAGAGGTGGGGCGAGGCGGGAATCCGAGTCTTCGTTGTCAAGGCCCACTCCAACTACGGCGGCGGGTCTCAGCTTAGGCTCGCTCACTTCCTAGCGTTCTTCGTGTGGGACACGGTCGGGTTTCTCTACGCCAAGCTGCGCGGGTATGGCTGACGGTTTCTCGGGGGACGGCCTCCAAACCCAGAGCTCGTTACCATGGGAACGGGCCGCCCAACGGCGATTCCTCCCCACGCCAGAAGAGGCCAGGTGACCGCCGTACGCCCCCTTCTGTTCTGACGGCATTGGACTAAGCGTCCTACCTGGCGCAAAGCGCCTTTTTGGACTTGCTCCGATGGGGTGTCGCCGTCTCACCAGATCCCGCACCAACGTCTTCGCCAGCGCGATTCATCCTCGATGCGGGCTGTGTCGTTTCTGCGCCCTTGCCGGCCCTCTCAGGCCCCCCGCTTGCACGGGGCCACCTCTCGTAAGGAGGGGGGACGTTCCTCAGCTGCCCTTGCGGGCTACCGTCGGCCGTCCGCGGTCTCCTGGCCGACGCGCCCATCGGGGCGGGCCTATATGGGCTTTGTGACGGTACGGACCCGTCCTGCGAAGCCGGACAAACGGTCATGCATCCGACTCCGCGCCTCTTACCGGGCTCGCGGTTCCAATCCTCAAGGCCTTTAGTTCTCGACGGTCTCTCTGCCAGCATGGCCACCGCCACGACGCAGGACCTTGCCCAGCTCGAGATGGAGAGGGATCGCTCGGGCCAGCGATACCTCGAGTTCCTCCGCGTTCCATCGCTGAGTGCTGGACTCTACGTGCTTCGGAAGGGGGACACGGACACGCAGAGTTCGCACACGGAGGACGAGGTCTACTTCGTGGTCCGAGGACGGGCCCGGTTTCGCGTCGGCCGCGAGGACCACGCGGTCCACCAGGGCTCCGTGATCTACGTGCCGGCCCGGGTCGAGCACCGCTTCCACGAGATCGACGAGGACCTCGTCATCCTCGTGTTCTTCGCCCCGCCTGAAGGGACGAGTGCGGGCTCGCCCGAACGGCGGGCCTAAGCCTTTATCCCGGCGAGCCATCGCGGCGCCGTGGCCGGAGACCGGCGCGTCCTCCTTGTGAACAGCGTCTACCATTTCACGAACGACGGCGCAGTCCAGGTCCTTTCTGGACAGATTGCAATCCTGACCGGCGTCTTCGCCTTCGGTCCCTTCGAGACCGGCATCCTCGCCGGGATCTCGCTCCTGGTGAATGCGCTCGTCCAGGTCCTGACCGGCGTCATGAGCGACCGCCGAGATCCTTCGCGGTTCCTGCCCATCGGCATCCTGATCGTGGGCGTGTCGAGCTTGCTCGTGGCGGCCGCCACCTCGTTCTGGGCGCTCCTCCTGTTCGTGTCCCTCCTGCGCGTCGGCGCGAGCTTCTACCATCCCGTGGGCATGTCGTGGATCGGCCGCGAGTTCTCGCCTGAGGAGCTGGATCGGTCCATGGGGTTCCAGTCCGGCTTCGGCGACGCGGGCGAAGTGCTCGGGACGGCGACGGGCGCCATCCTCGGTGTCGCCTGGGGATGGCAGTGGGCCTTCCTCGTCTGGGGTGTGACGAACCTCTCCGCGGTCGCGATCGGCCTCCTCCTCGTACGGGGCCATCCTTCCCCTCCCGTGTCCCGCTCCCCGCTCCAAGGGCGGGACCTCTGGCGCTCGATGAGGGATGTCAGGCTGTGGCTGCTCCCGCTCGCC
>JBGPGA010000069.1:0-10572 GCA_041483635.1 Thermoplasmata archaeon | reverse complement strand
GGCGCTTCAGGTCTTCGACTTCCTGCTCGAGTTCCGCAACCCGGCTCAGCAAAGCCTCGCGCTCCTCCTGCGCCTGCTCGAGTTCGGCGAGAACGCGCCCCTTCTCCGCGGCCCCCGTCTCGACCTTCTCCTTGAGCGTCCGCAGCTCCTCGGATCGCTTGCGGCGGGCCTCCTCCTGCACCGCCCGCAATGCCTGAGCGCTCACGGGACCCTCGACGATGCGCATGACCGACAGGAATCGAAGGCGATCGAAGATCACGTCCACGACGGGTCGCGTCGATCTCTGCATCTCCGCGACCCGGTCCGGTTTGTACACCCAGTGAATGCCACGGTCGCGTGGGGTGTGGAAGCCCGGCCAGTAGATTCTGACGGCGCCGTTGAAGCAAGCATACATCCTACCGACTTCGTCGATGAGCGAGTCCGCTGCCGCTTCATCCGCGAGGGCGTACACCTCCGCGAGACCCGTAAGTTGGTCCGCCAGGAATCCAGGATCCGCCAACGGACTGCCTGAATCGGGATCCGTTGAGACGACCACGGCTGGAAGCCTCCTGTCGGGCGAAAGGAGCGTCTGCTTGACGAACGGCGCCACATCCCCTGCGGCGAGCGTGACGGGCGTGGTCAGCAGCCTCCGGGTTCCCAACGAACAGGGGAAGGCCGCGACGAGGTTGCGCACGACCCTCGCCGGCCGGACCTTCACGCCCGCGGGCTTGACCTCGAACCTCCGTGACGAGAGCCGGAGGATGAACGTGAACTCGGTCATCCCGCCCGCCCTCGCCACGAGGACCTGGATTTGCCAGAACAGATTGTCGTCTTCCTTGTCGGGGAAGGTCCAGAGCAGCTTCCACCAGCTCTCGCCCGTCGTTGCGCCACCGCCGGCGACGTCGATGGAGTCTCCGGCCACCGGGGTTCCGTTCTCGCCTTCTGCGGGGACCTCGATTTCGAGCGACTTCCAACGGCGGTACCACTCGCCGACCCAGCCCTCGACGGCCTCTCTGACGAGCCCGAGGACCTCCTCCGGAGCGGTGCCGTCGGGCGTTTGCACCTCGAACTGGACGGCGTAAACCGGCTGCATTGGACGTCACCTCCTTCGTCCACCGCGGCGACGGGAGGCGGTTCGTCGCCGCGCCGAACGCCGTCGGACCCGGACCACTTCGCGATCGCCATGCCGCCAGTTGGGATCATATTCACGGAACGCGAGGACGGTAAGTTCGGCGCTCGGGGGCGGAACGCGGATCGCTGGCGGGTCGGTCCCTTCGCCAAAGTCACGCGCGACTTTCGGGCAGATCTTGTTCCAGTCGCACCGCTCGCACTTCTTCGGGTGGGGACGCATCGGGAAATCGCCAGCGACGATCCGATTCACCGCCCACTCCACGTTCTTGAGGGCCGCGCGGATGGCCTCGGCCCCGATCGGAACGTCCACCCTCTTGCTGTCTTTGAGGAAGTGGACCTTTCCCGTTCGCGCGTTCTTCTCGAGGACCTCCGTGGCGGCGTGCGAGTAGAGTTGCACCTGCAGGGCGAGCTCGGTCCAGTCGTAGTACTCCGGCTGCTCCTCTTCAGGCCCTCGTTCGACGGCCTTGAAGTCGATCACCGTCGCATCGACGATCTTGTCCTCCCTGTCGTACTCAAGGAGGAGATCGATGGCGCCGGTGATCACGGCGCCTTCAACCGGAACCTCGAACGGTTCCTCGACCTGACGCTTGTGCGTGAAGTCCTCGGCGAATTCTCTCGCGTAGCGGCCGACGATCTCCGCCGCTTTGTCCCGGGCTCGTTCGTAAGGCCCAGGCCGCTCCTCGGGATCCGAACTCGGGAACACGTGCTTGAGATGGAACTGCTCCTGGACCAGCTCCTCGGCGGCATCGGCGTCCGGCACGGTGTCCTTGAACTTCTGATGGAGTTTGCCGACGGCCGCATGCACGGTCTGTCCAAAACCGAACAACTCCGGAATCGGCGGACTGAAATCGAGCCGCTTCCGGAACCAATAGTCCGCAGGGCAGACCAAGTAGTACTTCAGGTCCGAGAAGGTCGTCGGCAGAAGGGACTCGTCGGTTCCCCGGACGGGCGGCAGGCGCTGGAATTCGGGGAGACCGGTCGAGCTTTCCGAGAGCACGCGGCCCGCGAGCCGGCGGGAGAAGTCCGAGCGCTTACGCTCCCTCGCGCCGCCCGGGAGCACCGACGCGCCCGTCACGTAGAGACAGCGGCCTGCGCGCGTGAGCGCTGTGTAGAAGAGTCGCGCTTCCTCCTCGCGCCGATTCTGGTACCTCCCGAGGCGGATGGCCTCCCGGAGCACGTCCTCGGGAAGCCAACCCTCGTACCCGCGCTCTCTGGACGGGACCCGCTGGGCGTCCACGGCCACCAGGAACACGACCGGGAACTCCAGCCCCTTTGCTTTGGGAACCGTGGCCACGAACACCGCGTTCGGCCTCGCGACCAGGGTTTCCTCGGAGGTGTCGTAGCCGGTCTCGGCCACGTTGTGCAAGAAGTTCAGGATTTCCCCAAACCGCCCGCGCGTGTCGATGCTCACGTACACGGCCTCGATGTCCTGGAAGATCCGGCTGAACACGCCGATGTCGGCCATCATGCCCTCGTCGAGGTTGTCTCCGCGGACGCCGTCCCCGATTGTGGGCTGAATCCCGAAAGCGTGGAGGAGGTCATGCACGAGTTCCTGCGGGAGGACGCGACGTCGGGCGCGCTCGCCGACGGCGCTCTCGTCGATCGGGCCGTGGATCCGTCGGCCCCAATCCGCGAGGACCGCCGCGAACTCGTCGAAGTCGGCGTGGGGGAACGCCGGGAGGACGAGGCGGTCGAAGTGGGCTCGTGCCGTGTCCCGATCCGGGCTCCCGTCGCGCAGGAGTTCGAGCGTTTCCCGCAGAACGGACACCTGAGGGCGGTCGAAGATGCTTCCGCCGGCTTCCAGGGTGTAGTTGATGCCCCGTGCGTCCATGGCGCCCGTGAAGGGCTGGTGCCGGGGAGTCCCGTCCTGCTCCTTCCAGCGCGTCGATCTCATGAGGACGGCGAAATCGGAGTACGTCAGCCCTCGCGGCTCGCCGCCGTTCGGGTCGCGGTACTCGGCTCCGATCAGCGAGGCGATGCGGTCGGCGACCCATTGGGCTTCTTGGTCTCGCGTCCCGAACCAAAGGTTGCGGAAGTCCTTCGCACCGACGGGCTCGTCGGCCTCAGGATGTTTGGGAATGCGGTCGGCTCCCAGTTCCTCCGCCGCGAAGGCGTCGGCGGCGCGCACGATCGACGGGATGCTCCGACGGTTCTTCGGCAGGGTGTGCGGACTTGCGTCCGGGTGCCGGCGCGTGAAAGTGAGGATGTTCCGGACGTCGGCCCCGCGCCATGCGAAGATGGCTTGGTCGTCGTCGCCAGAGACGAACAGGGTGCCCCCGAACTTGTGTATCTCCTGGATGAGCATCTCTTGGGCCGGGTTGATGTCCTGGTACTCATCCACCATCAGGTGGCGGATTTCCTTGGCGAATTCGAGGGCACCCGGATGACCGGCTTTCAAGCCATCGACGACCAGGCGGATCATGCTGGAGAAATCGATGAAATTGTCCGCGTCGAGCATGCCGCGGAGGTTCTTGAGCACCTGTCCCAAGAGGGGGTAGCGCGCCTCGACCTCGTCGAGGACAATCATCTCGTCATTGGCCGTCTTCCAGGCGTTCGCGACCTCCCTCACCGTCTCGAAGTAATCGGCGCCCTTGTCCCTCCGGAGTTCGTAGAGCCCCAGCTCTTGGTATCGGGAGACCAGGTAGAGTATGAGGCGGTTGTCGTCGAGCACGTCGAACTGCCGGTAGCGGGCGTCCATTTCCCGGAGAACGCGTTGGCAGTACGCGTGGATCGTGCCGACGTACATCGCCCCAATCTTCGTCGCGTTGATGCCCGCAGCGCTCAGCGCCTCGGAGATTCGCCGCTTCATCGTGTCGGCCGCTTTCTCCGTGAACGTGAAGGCGACAATGCTTTCCGGCGCGCCCTCGATGCTTACGAGGCGCGCGATCCGGTAGCCGAGCAGACGCGACTTGCCGGAGCCTGCGGGGGCGAGGGTCAGGATCTCCCGCGCGGGATCCGTCGCCGCGGCGAGCTGCTCCGGATCCAACTTCGTTCGCAGTACCGCATCGATGTCCCGCGCCGAGGCGGGAGCGGGACCATCACCTTCGGGCGCCATTCCAGCTTCTCCCTCCAAGCGTAGCCGCACGAGCGCGGTCGTGAGACGAAGGGATGCTATCGAGGGCCTCCTCTTAACTCCTTCCGCAACTTGTTCCAATTCGCCCCGGCGGGCGGCGGACCCCTCCCGCTACCGACAGGTTTTTATCCTCAGGCCGGCAGGTTTTTGCAACGCGACTTCCATTCCCTCTGGGGATGCATTTCGTTGATCTCTTCTGCGGTTGCGGCGGGCTGACCGCCGGATTCGTTGATGCGGGCTGGACTCCCGTCCTGGCCATCGACGCGGATCACGACTCCGCGGAGACGTACCGTCGGAATTTCGGGGACGTCGTGGTCCACGCCGATGTGCGTGATGTCGTCTTTCGCGGCGTCGATGCGGACGCCCTCGTCGCGGGCGTGCCATGCCAAGGGTTCGTTCCCCTCGCCCGTCGGAACAAGAAGCGCGACGATCGGAACGGGCTCTTCCGGGAGGCGCTGCGCGCTCTCCATCAGATCCGACCCGACAGATTCGTTATCGAGAACGTTCCCGGATTCATGGATTGGTGGTCCGGCAAGGCACTCGTCAGGGGGGCGAGGAAACTCGGTTATGACGTCGAGGCAAAGGTTCTGGACGCGGCCAACTACGGCATTCCCCAGCACCGGAAGCGTGCCATCATCCTCGGGTCGCTGAACGACGGGATTTCGTGGCCTTCACCTGTGGACGCAGACCGCACGAAGACCGTCCGGAACGCGATCGGAGACCTCCCGTTCGATATTTCTTGGAGGGGGATGAACCGGACGACGCGCTGCGGGGAGGACGTCCTCGAGCGGATTCAACATGTACCGCCCGGGGGCTCGCGGAACGACCTGCCCAAGCGCCTCCTCCTTCCCTGCTGGAAGGACCACAAGACCGGGTCCGCGGACGTGATGGGCCGGCTCCGGTGGGACGCGCCCTCCGTGTCGATCCGCACCGAGTTCATCAAGCCCGAGAAGGGCCGATACATCCACCCCGAGGCGGACCGGCCGATCACGCTCAGGGAGGGCGCCCGGTTGCAGTCGTTCCGCGACGGGTTCCGATTCCACGGCAGCATGACTTCGGTCGCGCGGCAGATCGGGAACGCCGTTCCGCCGCTTCTGGCGCAGAAGATCGCAGGTGTACTGGGGAATTAACACGATCCATGTTGTTTCCGTCAAGTTCAGGACGGAGGGCCGCTATCGGGATCCTGGAGGTGTGCTGCATTGGACTTGGTCGAGTGGTCGGTTGGCCTGATTATTAGTGGCGTCGCCGGTGCTGTCCTGGGCATAGCTTTTCTTCAACCGTTCCTTTCAGGTTTGGTTCCGAACCGCGTAAGATTCGCGTCGTTCCGGTTGGGAAAGAAGCTTCGTCTCAGGAAACCGCAAATCGATATCGAGAGCGAGACCAGAATCGAGGTTCACGCCGAGGAACCCGTGGCATGGCCGCGTCTGCAGGGGATGATGAAGGACGCCCTGCCGACGTCGGCCTCTTTCGACGACGCCACGCGCAGGTTTGCTTTCCAGGACCAGAACGGGATTCGCTACGAGCTGTCGGTGGGCCACGAGGACCACCCGAGCCAGATCGACGTGTCGGTCTCGCTTGGTTCGCTGAAACCCAATGAAATAGGACAGCGGCTCCTGGTCTCCTTGGTGCAAGTCAGGGGGGTCGTAGATGCCCTCAACGGACTCGAGGCGGGACGCGTCTTCCGTGCCATCGACACGTACTCTATCCGGGGAAAGACGAGCTGGCAACCCGACTTGATCCAGTTCATCAGAACGGCCGTGGGCGGCAAGGATCAGTCCGCGAGCATCAGCATGATCTTCAGCGCGGGGACGGAGGATTTCCCCATCAGCTTCGAGGACTCCTTTATCCGGGCGACGGGAAACCTCGGATCGGAATCGTTCCTGGCGAGACTCAAGTCGGTCCTGTCAGTGTACGTCTAACGCAACGCGGGGAGGATGACATTGAGGACGTAGTCGATGAGCGTGTCCTCCGCACCGAGCGGCAACGACACCGAAAGCGTTGATCGGCTCAGGGATATCCTGATTTCGCGTCCCAAAGCCCTCGAGACGAAAGACACCCAGTCGTCCCTGCCGCCCTCGCCGCGCGCCCTGCGGATGTAATCTGCCATTCCGTTGTCCACGCGGGCTCCCTGGAACGTGGAGCGGTATCGCGTCCTTACTCCCTTGAGGGCGTTCCCCGTGATCTCCGTCGAATCCGACTGCAGGATGTGCCGCAGGTTCTCCTCGGTGAGCGGGAGGTCCACGAAGGCGCCCCTCTTGGCCAGGACCCTGTTCAGCCGCCCCTTCGCCACATGCGCCGAGAAGGACCTGCCGAAGACGAATGCGATGCGATGGCCGTCTCCCGTGGGTATTCTGATGTGTACCTCGTGGTGCGCTGGGATGGGGTAGATCTTTCCTCGGAACGTTCCGGCCCCTATGGAGTCGAACTCGACGTGGAAGGAAAGGATCCCGTCAACTGTCCTGACATCGTCGATCTTCAGGGAAACCGCCTTTCTCAGCATCGCCCCCACAAGGTCCTTCGTGTCAGGGCTGTCGAGGAGGTCTGTGTCGATTTCCTCGGCGGTGAGGGCTTCTCGGATGGGTTTGACCCCGACAAGCATTTCCCAGAACGACCGATAGCTCTCTGAGACCGTGATTAGCCGACAGTTGACCACTGCCGTCCCTCCAAAGCACCCGAGGGGCGGACCGGCCTACTAAAGCTACCGGTTCTTTGTTCCCTTTCGCCCCGACCTGCTCGCTTCCCTTGCCGTTAACTGAAGATCGGCTTTGGGCTCAGCAAGCTGCCGTCTCAATTGCTCGACCTCCTTTCGGCAGTCCTCCAGTTGATCCTCAAGTCGCTTTGTTTCCGCCCGAAGCTCTCCGGCCTCTGCCTGAAACTCTCTTTCCCGTCTGGCCTGCTGATACCAGTGATGCGGGCTCATCGCCTCACTTCCACGGGAAATGGCCCGAGAAGGTAAATAACCGAGCGGGCATGAACGACGCACAAGCATCCCTCCACAACAACCGCCCGGGCTTGTCGGCGTCCGTCGCCGTCGGGCGGTTCCATTCTTTCTTGGCACGGATCGGGGGTGGCGCACGGATCGGCACGACGAGCAAGGCAGAGCGGCGGTCGGAAACGGGACTCAGCGCGACCAGGACCGAACCGGAGGGTGCGGCGAACGCTGTCCCGTTCACGACAAACCATGCGACCGGTCGGGTGACCATTCAGGGCCGCACTACCACCCAGACGGACATTCGATGCACGCTTGGCTATCGCAATGATTGCCGCTGCGTCGCTCGCGGGGGCCTCTCTGGGCCGAACGCGGCGTAGGCCGGATCGCAGGCGGGAGGAAGCATACAGAACAGCTCAGTCCCGTGACACATTCAATCCTTGAAGGCCTCGCGAGCGTCCGCCACATACTTGCCGTTCAGAGTCCATCGGCGAACATCACCGTCGTAGTCGGAAATCCATAGGTCCGTGATCCCGGTTCCCTTGAGCTTCTTGCTGATTGCGCCGGTAACGCCGGCGAGAATGCGTCCCGTCGAGTGCTTGAGTCCCTCGGCACGGAACGCATCGAGGACCTCCGGCACGGTGATCCGTCCCTTCTTCACCAGAAGATTGAGAAAGATCCTTTCATACTGCGATGCGCCGATCCAGAGAAGAAACAAAGGTGACACGCCTCCGACGATGTCATTCAGCTCGCGCTCGATCCTCTCAAGACGGCTGGCATCTGACATGGGGCGAGGCTCCGACATTGCGAGCCGAATTGTCGTGTTCCCCACATGCAGCTCCGCCAACCTGATGGTGCCATCCCGGATGTCTATGCCGACCAATAATAACCACCTGGTTCCATAGATATACATCTGGACAATATGAATGTTTGGGTTCCCGCTGGCCGAACGTTGGGTATCATCGCGCGGTTCGGTTTCAGACATCGACGGAGCCTAACATGATGCACAGCGAGTCGAGAAGGCCGGGCTGGGGTCCACCGCTTCCTGGCGGATCAGGACCGAACCCGGAAGCGAACGATGCCTGGGCCGCGCAGAGTTGGGTCCCGCCACGGGACAGAGATGGCCGTGTCCCTACGTTGGGACAGAACCAGCCAAAGTAATGCTTATATAGAAGTCCCAACATAGACTGGAGCCCCGGACATGGGTCCGGAGGGTTTCGGAGGCAAGTAAACCATGATGCCAGCAGGTACCCCAATCTTCGTTCTGAAAGAGGGAACCCGCCGAGAGCGCGGGAAGGGAGCGCAGTTCAACAACATCGCCGCGGCGAAGGCTGTGGCGGACGCCGTTCGGTCGACCCTGGGTCCGCGGGGCATGGACAAGATGCTCGTGGACAGCCTCGGGGACGTCGTCATCACGAACGACGGCGTGACGATTCTGAAGGAGATCGACATCGAACACCCGGCCGCCAAGATGCTCGTCGAGGTCGCGAAGACCCAGGACGAGGAGGCCGGCGACGGCACGACGACCGCGGTCATCCTCGCGGGCGAGCTCCTGAAGCTGGCGGAGGACCTCATCGAGCAGAACATTCACCCGACCGTCATCGCGTCGGGCTACCGGCTCGCGAGCGAGAAGGCTCGAGCGATCCTTGAGCAGATTGCCTCGAAGATTTCGATCAAGGACCCGGAAACCCTGAAGAAGGTCGCGATGACCGCGATGTCCTCGAAGTCTTCCAGCGGCCACAAGGAGCTCCTCGCCGACATCTCCGTCAAGGCCGTTTCCACGGTCGCGGAGCAGCGGGCGGACGGCTCTTACTTCGTGGACGACGACAACATCCAGATCGTCAAGAAACAAGGCGGCTCCATTGCCGACACGGAACTCGTGGACGGCATCATCATCGACAAGGAGCGCGTGCACCCCGGCATGCCCTCCGAGGTCAAGGACGCGAAGATCGCCCTCGTCGACGCGGCCCTCGAGGTCAAGAAGACCGAGATTGACGCGAAGATCGAGATCACGGACCCGACCCAGCTCCAAGCCTTCCTCAACGAGGAGGAGGGGATGCTGAAGCGCATGGTCGAGACGGTCAAGAAGAGCGGGGCCACGGTCCTGTTCAGCCAGAAGGGCATCGATGACCTGGCCCAGCACTACCTCGCGAAGGAGGGCATCTACGCCGTCCGGCGCGTCAAGAAGTCCGACATAGAGAAGCTCGCGAAGGCCTCTGGCGGAAAGATCGTCACGAAGCTCGACGAGCTCGCCAAGGACGACCTCGGCTACGCCAAGATCGTCTTCGAGAAGAAGATCGGCGACGACTCGATGACCTTCGTCACGGGGTGCAAGAACCCCAAGGCCGTGTCGATCCTGATCCGCGGCGGCACGGAGCACGTCGTCGACGAGGTCGAGCGGTCCCTCGAGGACTCCACGAGCGTCGTGGCGGTCGCCATCGAGGACGGCAAGGTCGTCACGGGCGGCGGCTCCAGCGCGGTGGAGATCGCCCTCGGCCTGCGCGACCAGGCTTCCTCGGTCGGCGGGCGCGAGCAGATCGCAATCGAGGCCTTCGCAGACGCGATGGAATCCATCCCGCGGACCCTCGCGGAGAATGCGGGCCTGGACCCGATTGACATGCTCATCGAGCTCCGCAAGGAGCACAAGAAGGGCAACAAGCACGCGGGCGTGAACGTCTTCACCGGGAAGGTCTCCGACATGAAGAAGGAGAACGTGATCGAGCCGATCCGCGTGGGAAGCCAGGCGATCAGCTCGGCAACGGACGCGGCGGTCATGGTCCTCCGGATTGACGATGTCATCGCATCCAAGTCCGGCGGCGCACCGGGCGGAAAGGGCCCGGGTGCCGGCGGAGAAGGAGACGAGGGCGGAGCCGGAGAAGAGTTCTGAGGGGGGCGATCGGGCGGCCCCGCGGCCCCCGGGGGTCTCCATGAACCAGGAACCAGACGGGAATCCGGCCGAAGCGCCCGACGCGAAAGACCACCCCAACGGGCGGCGAAAGCGCGTGCCCTCGCTTCCCGGGCCGAGACCCGGTGCGGACCGGCCCGCGCTCCGGGCCCCGTCCCCGACCGTCGAGCCGTCGACGCGAACTCCTGTGGCCGAGGTCTCCCTCTTCCCAGGCCACGTCTACGTCACGGTCGAGCTGCCTGGCGCGCCGAAGGACGCGTTGGACATCCAGGCGACGGATCTTTCGTTGACGATCCATGCGAAGCGCGTCCAGGGTTCGCCCTACCATCTCGAGGTAAGGCTGCCCACGCCCGTGCAACCGGGATCCGCAAAGGCCACCTACCACAACGGTGTCCTCGACGTGACCCTGACCCGGGCGAAGCGGTCAGGAGGACTCGATCATGACGGATGAGCCTTCGAAGGACACGCCTGGCGTCCGGGAGGACCCCGAGGCGGTGACCACGACCGAGGAGGAGCCCATCGAGACATCGCCTGCCTCCGAGCTCGAAGGTCTGG
>JBGPGA010000068.1:0-10769 GCA_041483635.1 Thermoplasmata archaeon | reverse complement strand
CAGGATTTGCGCCTGCACCGCCACATCGAGCGCGGACGTCGGCTCGTCAAGGATGACGAGCGTCGGGTTCACGCTGAGGGCCCGGGCCAGGGACAGGCGTTGCCGTCCGCCGCCGGAGAACTCGTGCGGGTACTGGTCGAGGGAGCCGGCGGGCAGGCCGACGAGAGCGAGTAGCTCCTCGATGCGGGCACGAAGTTCGGACCGGCTCAGGTTGCTCTGTGCCTGGAGCGGCTCGCCTACGATCTGCCAGACCCGAAGCCGCGGGTCCAACGAGCCGACCGGGTCTTGGAACACAATCTGGATCCGACGCCGGAGGGCGCGGAGCGGCTTTCCCCGAAGATGGGTCACGTCATCGCCCCCGAATCGAATCGATCCAGCGGTCGGTTCGTGGAGCCGGGCAACGAGCCAGCCGAGTGTCGTCTTGCCCGATCCGGACTCACCGATGAGGCCGAGCGCCTCGCCCCGGCGCACGTTGACGGAAACGCCGTCCACGGCGCGGATCGATTCGCCCGGCCGACCTGCCAGCACGTCCTGGATTGGGCGGGTGAGGGGGAAGTGTTTCGTCAGTCCGCGGAGCTCGACCAGCGCGTCGTTCACGGGAGTGTGGCCACCTCCTCGCTGAAGTAGCAGGCGGTGCGGTGGCCCGCGGATCCCGGTACGGGCTCGAGAGGCGGTCCGGGGGGCACGCGGCACTTCGGGCGGGCAAGGGAGCAGCGCGGGTGGAAGGTGCACCCCTGCGGCAACCGCGAAAGGTTCGGCACCGAGCCAGGGAGCGACGGCAGCGCGCCGTCGTCCTTGTACTGGTTCGGGTTTGCACGCAGGAGGGCTTTCGTGTACGGATGCTTCGGCTGGGAGTACACCTCAGCCACCGGGCCGAACTCGACCAAGTGGCCCGCGTACATCACGCCGACGTCGTCCGCCATCTCCGCAATGATGCCGAGGTCATGGCTGATGAAGAGGATGGACGTGTGCACCTGCTCGATGAGTTCTTTCATGAGCGTGAGGACCTGCGCCTGAATCGTGATGTCAAGCGCGCTCGTGGGCTCGTCCGCGATGATGAGGGAGGGCCTCTCGCTGAGCGCCATGGCAATCATGATGCGCTGCCGCATGCCCCCTGACAGCTCATGGGGATACAGGTCGAGGATGGTCTCGGGATCGTTGATTCGGACGAGCCGAAGATATTCGAGGACGTCGGCCCGCAGGGTCTTCCGGTCCAAGGTCGTCTTCAGCTTCCGCCCCTCAGGCAGCGAAGGGACCAGAGGCTTTGCAAGGACATCGGTCGCGTTCGGCTCTGGACGCTTCGAATAGTCGAAGCTTTCCATAGCGGGCGCAAGCCCGCGGGCTTGACCGGTTTCGCGCAGCCTCCGGATGCGGACCGCCTCGGCGAGCTGGTCGTATACCCGATATGCGGGGTTCAGGGAATTGATAGGCTCCTGGAAGATCATGCTGATCCCCGTGCCCCGAACCAACGGCAGTTTCCATTTCGGGACCTGGAGGATGTCCATCCCCCGAAACACGATCTTTCCAGAGAGGACCCGCGCCGGCGGTTCGGGGAGAAGTCGCGGAATGGAGTGGGCCAGGGTACTCTTACCGCAACCGGTCTCCCCGACGATTCCGACAACACGGCCCGGATCCATCCGGAATGAGATGTCCTTCACTGCGTGGAAGGTGCCTGCACCGACCTCGAAGTCGATGCTGAGGTTTTCCACCTCCAAGAGCGGCTCGACCACGGGTTCACCCCTCAACCGCGGACACGGTCGCGAGCGCCGTTGGGGGGGCCTGGACCTGGGTAAGAGCCCGGCGGCTCCGAGGATCCAGGATGTCGCGGAGGCCGTCACCGAGTAGGCTGAAGGCCAGAACGGTCACGAACACCGCGAGTCCCGGAAACACGACCATCCACGGGTAAAGGAGCAGGTAGTCCCCGTAAGCCGAGATCATGTTGCCCCACTCGGGGACATCGGGCGGAACCCCGATCCCAATGTAGGAAATCGTCGAGAAGACGACCAGGACGGTTCCCACATCCATCGTGAAGTAGACGACCAACGGCTCGAGGATGTTCCGGAACACGTGGCGGAAGAGGATCCGCACTTCCGAAACGCCCGCAGCCCGCGCTGCCACGACGTATGGCTGATGCTTCACCGCCAGGACCTCGCCTCGGGTCAGGCGGATGTAGTAGGGCCACCAGGTGAGGAGGATGGCGAGGATGCACGGCACGGTCCCGCGCCCGAGAGTCGCCGCAATCGCGAGAGCGAGCACAAGGGACGGGAAAGCGAGGAACACGTCAGTCACGCGCATGATGATCATCGAGACCGCTGCCCCGAGCGTACCGGGCCGGTCCCAGAAGCCTGCGACGAGTCCGAGGCCTCCGCCCACGAGGAGGGAGAAGCCCGCAATGAGGAAGCCGATCGCCAGATCGAGGGGAAGTGCCGCCAGAACCCGGGAGAACACGTCTCGCCCCGCACGGTCGGTCCCGAACCAGTGGTCCGCGGAGGGGGGCTGCGCGCAGAAGGTCCTGTTGCCGACGACCGGGCAAGGCAGGAGATCGTTGGGCGCGTAGGGCGTCATCATCACAGGGTGGCCAAGCGCCTGGGTGATCGGAGGGACCGCCATGACCAGGAGGGCCGTGAGCGAGATGAACACGACGAGGATGAACCCGACCAGCGTAAGCGGGTTGGCCCGCATGACCTTGTAGAAGTTGCGGCTACCCGTGCCCAGCCAACCACCAAGTCGTTTCGCCTGCGCGAGGAACTGGCCGGCCGTCAAGCCCCGATCCGGCGACTTCTCCGTGTCGCTCACCGCCAGTCCACCCGCGGATCCAGGAGTCCGTACAGAACGTCCGCAATGAGGTTCGCGACGACCACGCCTATCGCAAAGAAAATGACGGACCCAATCGTGCCATTGAAATTGTACTTCGTGATCGCCTCGTACGCGTAACTGCCTAGGCCCGGCCAGAGGAAGATCTCCTCGATGACCACGAGCGTCGAGAGGATGCCCCCCATTGTGGTCCCCACAACCGTCACGGTCGAGATGAGAGAGTTTCTCAACGCATGCTTGTAGAGCACGACAGAATTGGAGAGCCCCTTCATGCGAGCGGTCTTCACATAGTCCATGGGCAGGACTTCGAGCATGGAGCCTCGCGTCATCCGGGTTGCAATTCCTAGGTTGACGAAGGCGAGGGCCGTCGCGGGGAGAATCAAGTGCGCAATCGCATCCACGACGCCCGGGAAGCTGAGGGCGACAAGGGCGTCGAGGACGGACATGTGGAAGGGTTGGGGGAAAGGCGGGACGGGGGACGTGAACGCGCCGTTCCGCGGCAGTCCGAGAACGGGTCCGATCGCAACGGAGAGGACGGCCGCGGCCAGATAGGTCGGAGTCGCCCACCCGCTCAGGTAGAAGGTGCGCACGAGATGGTCCGGCCACCGACCGCTGTTGCTCGCGGCGATCACGCCGAGCGGGATGCCAACGGCGACCATGATGAAGAGCGCCGCGAGGACGAGCTCCAGAGTCTCCGGGAACTTCGCGAGGATGTCGGGAAGGATGAGAGGGCCGCGAGGGCTCGAACCCCAATCACCCACGACGAGCTTGCCGAGGTAGCTCGCGTACTGGTTGAAAACGGGCTTGTCCAGGTCGTTGTTCACGATGCACTGCTGGATCGTCACCTGCGTGGCCCTCGGCCCGGACCACACGTTGCAGGGATTGGGGACCGCAAGGTGCGTGAAGATGAACGTGATGGTCACAACGCCGAAGAGTACGGGGATGAGCGTGACGAGCCGCTTGGCGATGAAAACTATGAGGTCCCCTCGACTTCTCCCCACCTAGGATCTGCCTCCCCGAGCGCCGCGAGGACTCCCGGCAGCAGGGAGGACCTCCCGCGGATTCGGACGACCGCAACGGAGGGCCGCCGTATCGCTCAACGGGCAGGGAACTCCCCCCTCCGAGATAAAGCTAAGGTCAGGGTCCGACGGGAGGGGCGACGCCTCCCGCCCGAGGCTAAAGTCCTAAATAGATGGACCTATCTCGCCACCCAGCCGGTTCTCATGTATCAACGGGTTCAGCGAGAGGACGTCGTCCGCATCCCGCCCGAACGCCTCGGGGAGGGCATCGACAAGGTCGCGAAGGAGCTCACCCGAACGACGCTCGAGGGGAAGGTCGGCGCGGACAAGACCCTGACCCTGATCGCAAGCAACATCGAGGCGGTCGGCGAGGGGCGCATCGTCCACGGGGATGGTGCGGTCTACCAGCGCGTCAAGTATGACGCCCTCGTTTTCGCGCCGCAGCTCCAGGAGGTCGTCGAGGGCACCGTCGTAGAGATCCTGAAGTTCGGCGCCTTCATCCGCTTCGGCCCGCTGGACGGGCTGCTCCACATCTCCCAGGTCATGGACGACCGCGTCGACGTGGACGAGGAGGGGCAGCGCCTCATCGGTAAAGACTCGAAGCGCGACCTCCGCGTGGGGGACAAGGTCCGCGTCCGGATCGTCGCCGTCTCCCTGAACGAGCGCGCGCCGCGGGAGTCGAAGATCGGACTTACGATGCGCCAGCCCGCGCTGGGCAAGCTCGACTGGATCGAGGAAGACCGAGCGCGCGCCGAGGGCCGGACCAAGAAGGGTAAGCGGGGAGGCTGATCCCATCGTCGTGAAGATCCCGAGGGCCTGCAAGAACTGCTCCGCGATCACGGACGAGGACAAGTGTCCCCTGTGCGGCAACGAGACCTCGAAGGACTGGCAGGGCTACGTGATCATCGTGGACCACCCGCGCTCCGAGATCGCGAAGAAGATGGGGCTTCATGTCAACGGGAAGTTCGCCCTCCGCGTTCGCTGAGTTCGCGAACGTCACGCTCCGACTCCCCGAGTCCCTCCGAGAGAACCTGAAATGGCCCCTCGGCCCGGTCGTCCACGGCGAAGACGTGATCCCGACCGTCGGCGCCGCGAGCCCCGTCGTGACCGTCGGAGACTTCTGCACGCTCGACCTGATCGCGCGCGGGCGGACGCCGGACCTGTCCCTCGTCGACTTCAAGACGAAGCGGCAGGAGGACCCCGAGCTGCGCGATGCGTTCGCGCGGATCGACGCGCGCGTCGTACACCTGAAGAACCCCGCGGGGACGATTGCCGCGGGAGCGTGGCCCGTCCTGTCCGAAGCCTTTAAATCAGAGGAGCGGGTACGCGTCGAAGTCCAGGGAGAAGAGGACCTCTTGGCCCTGGTCTGTATCGCCCTCGCGCCCGAGGCCGCGGCCGTCCTGTACGGGATGCCGGGTCAGGGCGTCGTCGTGGTGCGTGCGGACCACGCCGCGAAGTCGCGCGTCCTGGACATCCTGAGACGCATGGAACGGTAGAGAGTCATGGAACTCCAAGTCCTTACGAGGAAGGAGAACCCGCTCCTGAAGCGGGTCGAGGTCACGTTCAAGGCCGTCCACAAGGCCGAGCCGACGCCGACGCGGGACGCGCTTCGCTCCGAGCTCGCAAAGCAACTCAAGTCGGCGAAGGACGCGGTCATCGTGGACCGGTCCAACTCCTCGTTCGGGCGGTACGAGACGCTGGGCTACGCGAAGATCTACAAGTCAAAGGAGGAAGCGCTCTCGATCGAGCGCTCTCACATCCTCGTGCGGAACAAGCGGAAGGAGCCCGAGGCGAAGAAGAAGGAGGGCGAGAAGCCGCCCAAGCCGGAGAAGCCCGCGCCGAAGGCCGAGCCGAAGGCGGAGGCGCCCAAGGCCGAAGCGAAACCCGAGCACAAGCCCGAGGCGAGGGCGGAGCACAGGGAAGAGAAGCCCGCCGCGAAGGAAGAGAAGAAGGCCGCCGAGAAGCATGAGGAGAAGAAGGAAGGGAAGCCGGAGGCCAAAAAGGCGGAGCCCAAGAAGAAGGAGGGCAAGTGATGCCCGAGAAGAAGGCGAAGGGCACGGCGGGCCTCAAGCACACGTTCTACAAGATCGAGGGGACGCGTCTCGACCGCACCCGGCAAAACTGCCCCAAGTGCGGCCCGGGGACGTTCCTCGCGCAGCACGAGGGACGCACCTCCTGCGGGCGCTGCGGCTACACCGAGTTCGCCAAGAAATAGGCCCGCGGCCTCGTTTCCTTTTCTTTGATAAGTGTCCCATTCCCTTTAAGGCCACCCTAACACGCCTCGGAGGTCATGCGACGCCCTCTCCTGGGACTGGCCTTCGCGGTCGTCCTCGCACTCGCCACGGTCGCCAGCCTGGCCGCACCATCGACACGCCCGACATCCTTCCGGGTGCACCCGTCCGCGGTGAGCCTGAACCTGAACTATAGCGACCCCGCGAGCGACGTGTTCAAGCTGTGGACCTCGAACAACAGCCACGTCACGGACGCGGGCGGCTTCTGGGTCATGAGCCCCGCGCCCGGAGGTGTGAACCTGCTCCGCGTCTCGTCCACGGACGCAGGCACCAACGTGAACCTGTATCTCCGCGTGCAGACGACGATCGCGTCCCGAGCGAACACGTCGTATGAAATCCGGCTCTACTCCCGTGCGGACAACCGCACGCACTAGATGGTGGATTTCTCGAACGGAGTCACCTACCTCAAGCAAAACGGGACCGTCGTGGGTTCCGTCAACATCACGGTGAACACAACGATTTCGCCATCGAGCACCCTGAACGTGGGCGTGAGCAAGGGCCTCCTCGGCGGGGCCGCGAACATCACGGCATGGAACATCGACGCAACGTCCAAGGAGGTTGCAGGCAACTACACATACGAGGACTTCGTGTGGCAGCAGCCTGGAAACCCGGGATCCGCGCCTGCGTTCCTCCAGGGCCGCGTAACGGACGCCGCGAACGCGGAAGGCCTCGCGAACGTGAACGTCTCGACGGGTGCGGCAGGCTACTTCACGGCGACGAACGCGACCGGGTACTACACCCTGCCTGCGGCGCCGGGCAACTACACGCTGACCTTCAGCCTCACCGGCTATGACAGCGTGTCCAAGCCGGTGAGCGTCCAGTACCAGCAAACGCAGACCGTGAACGCAGTTCTCTCGAAGACGTCCGCGCTGTCGTCCTCCCTCCTCTGGATCATCGTCGTAATCGCCGTCCTGGCGATCGTCGCGGTCGTCGCTTCCCTACTCTTCCGGCGGAGGAAACCTGCGGCACCGAAGTAGCTGAACCGCGTCTGCTCGGCCGGCGGAAAGCCTTAAACCGACGAGCCCTTACGGCGGGGTGCGGGCCTGTAGTCTAGCTTGGACAGGACAGAGGCCTCCGGAGCCTTTAACCGGGGTTCGAATCCCCGCAGGCCCGTACCCTTGGATGGGAGGGGACTGCAGTCTCCGAGTTCAGGCGACATTACGGTCTTTCAAGGGACCGTAACGCTTCGCCGCATGGAGATGGGCACGCTGGGACTCGATGTCGCGGTTTCGAGGCTGAGCTGTGGTCACCAGCGCGTCCAACAACTTCTGGGCGGCAGCAGCCACCTCCTCGACGGCCTTGCTAAACGCCTCCTCGTTGGCGGTTGAGGGCCTGGTGAATCCCGAGATCTTCCTCACAAATTGGAGCGACGCTCCTCTGATTTCCTCGTCGGTAGCGGGCGGCTCGAAGTTGAAGAGGGGCTTGATGTTCCGGCACATCGCTTTCTCTCCTCCGTCACGGCCGGAGCCCCGTCTCACGGTTTAAGGGTTCCCAGCGGGAGTTGAGGTCGCTAGAGGCGAGCTGCACAACCCCCGCACATCGAGATCCGACCTCAGGGAGTCAGAGGACTCCGGTTCTCCACTCGGAAGCCGAGCCATCGGCCACCGGGGGCATCCAATCCGGGCATGGGTGCCAAGGTAGGGCATCCCCGCGCAACCAGCCCGGCCCACGGACGAGTGCAATGTCTCATGTGGCGCTGCGCTCATGGGGATCCGGGGGCCGTCGCAGGTGCCGGTTCCGAGGCCGAGTGTCGAAGAGCTCAAAACGGTCCTCGTTGAGGAACGCGACGCTCTTCTTGCGCCGCGCCAAACCGGGGCGCGCAGGAAGTGGGCCTTCGGGCTTGCCGCGATCGTCCTTGCGGCGGTCGTACTCCTACTCTTGTTCGTCCTCCTGTAGAATCACCGCAACAACCTGCTGGGATGGCCTTCGGCCATTGCGTCAGGTCGCGCTGAGCGTGCCTCGCATGAATCCCGGGGTGACCATCGCATTCGCGTCGCAGGGGGCCATGCAGTGCCACTCGTAGACGCCGGCTTGCTCGACGAGGAGTGTGAACGTCACCGTGGACAAGGCCGGGAGAGGCACGTTCACGCCGAGCGCGGGGATCGTGAACGTGTGGGAGACGTTTTCGCCCGACATCGATCGGATGGCCTCTCCGTTCACGATCGCCGTCCCGTCCACCGTGCCGGTGACCTTCCCCACACTATCGGGCACCGGGTTGGCGCCGTCGTCGTAGTTGGTGATCGAGATCACGACAGGGACATCGACGGGGATCGAGAAGTTCGCGGGGAAGTACTGATCCTCACCGGTGGTGAAGTTGAAACCGACCGTGAGATAGAGGTGCGGCGACGAGGCAAGGGTGTGTCCTTGTGGCTCGGCGACCTCCGTGATGATAGCTCCTGCGATCAGGGAGACGGGAATGATGACGCCAACGATCAGGAGTCGTTCAGCGCGACTGAGTGCGCGTGCCACCGCCTTGCCGATGGGCGGGTGACGATATATAACGTTGGCGATATCAAGGGCCCCAGACTCGTCCGGAGAAGACCAGCACCAGGAAGGGCCTGCCCTCCCTCGCGACCTCCCCGGCGTGAGCGGTCGATCGAGGCGGTAGAAATTCATGCGGCCAAGTCTTTATGGTCGAATGCATTGCAGGCGCGGTGGTCCTCCACGGCTCCCGACCCTCAGCCTGACTCCCTAGCGTGGCCCGCGGGCTGGGTCCGGTGTGCCTGGTGCAAGAAGATCGTCCTCTACGGTTCGCCGGACCTGATCCTCGTGAAGCGGAAGCGTGGCACCGTGTTCATGCACAAGCAGTGCGCCCACGATGCCGAACTCCATGACTGGGGCAATGCACCGCCGATGCACGGAGCCGACTGACCCGCCCGGGGATTACGCTGGCAGGTCGCCAGGTGGCGGGCGGTAGTTCGCAGACTGTTCCCGGAGGGTGAGCTTCGAGAACTTGCCCGTCGCGGTGCGGGGGATCTCCTTCGTGAACACGATCGCGTCCGGGAGCCACCATTTCGCGAAGTTCGGCTCCAGGTAGGCGCGGAGCTCGTCCGCAGACACCTGCGTCCCCTCCTTCGTCACTATGACGGCGAGGGGCCGCTCGCCCCACTTCTCGTTGGCCATCGCGATCACGGCGGCCTCCTTGACCGCGGGGTGGCCCATCAGCGCGTTCTCCAGGTCCACGGAGCTAATCCACTCGCCCCCGGACTTGATCAGGTCCTTCGTACGGTCCACGATCTTCACGTAGCCTTCGGAGTCGATCGTCACGACGTCGCCCGTCCGGAACCATCCGTCCTCGGTCCAGCGGTCCTGGGCCTCCGGCATGCGGTAGTAGCTCGCCGCGACCCACGGGCCGCGGATCTGCAGCTCGCCGAGCGCCTTCCCATCCCAGGCAATCGCGCCCGATTCGCCCATGCCGCGGATCTCCACGAACGGCGAGGGGAACCCCTGTTTCGACCGGAGTTCATACCGTTCCCTCTCCGGCAGGTCGGCCAGATGATGCTTCAGGGTGCTCACGGTCCCGAGGGGCGTCGTCTCCGTCATCCCCCAAGCGTGGACGACCTTGAACCCGAGCTTGTCGAATCCGCGGATCATCGACTCCGGCGCGGCCGATCCGCCCACGAGCATCCGCATGCCCGGGGTGAGGCGCCATCGGTTCGGGTTCTTGTTCAGTGCGTCGAGGATCCCCATCCAGATCGTCGGCACGCCCGCCGTCACGGTGACCCGCTCCTTCTCGAAGAGGTCGAGGAGGCTCTCCGGGTCCAGGTGCGGTCCCGGGTACACCTGCTTCGCTCCGATCATCGTCGGGATGAACGGGATCCCCCACGCGTTGACGTGGAACATGGGCACGACGGCGAGGACCGTGTCTCCCTCCGAGATGCCGATGCCGCCGGGCAGCGCACCCACGAGGGTGTGGAGCGCGAGGGCGCGGTGCGAGTAGAGGACGCCCTTCGGCCGCCCGGTGGTGCCGGACGTATAGCAGAGGCCGGCCGCTTCATCCTCCGAGATCGCGGGCGGGGAGAAGCTCCCCGTGGCGGTCTTCAGGAAATCCTCATAGTTCTCGAGCCCCGCGGGGACGGGCTTCCCGGTGAGCGGGGCGACGAACACCCGCTCGAACTTGACGCGGTCCTTGACCCGGTCGAGGATCGGCAGGAGGGTGTCGTCGATCACGAGGAACCGGTCCTCGGCGTGATTGATAATGTAAGCCAGGTCGTTCGGGTGGAGACGGAGATTCACCGTGTGCAGGACGCCGCCCGCCGCAGGGACGCCGAAGTACGTCTCGAGATGGACGTAGTGGTTCCACATGAGCGTCGCGACGCGGTCTCCGGGCTTGAGCCCGGCCCTCTGCAGGGCTTCCGCGAGCGCCCGTGCGCGACGGTGGAAGTCCGCGTACGTGTAGCGGTGCAGGGACTTGTCCGGGAGGCGGGAGACGATCTCGGAGGTCCCGAAGAGAGCGCCCGCATGGTCGAAGATGTGCGTGAGGGTGAGCGGGAACTCCATCATCGTGCCTTTCACGGACAGTGCCCCCGTCGAATCCGGAAACACGCGAAACCAACCCTCTCGCCGAACGTCACGGAACGGGTCTGGCAGCTCACGGCCTCTCCCCCTCTTGGGGCACTACTGGAACGGCGGTATAAACGGGTTG
>JBGPGA010000067.1:0-10785 GCA_041483635.1 Thermoplasmata archaeon | reverse complement strand
GACGTACTGCCGGTCCGGGACGTAGAGGAACGCGTGGGGGTCATTGAGGACCTCGGACTGGGTGCCCCGGTCCCCGATCGTCACGTTGGCCGTCTCGCTCGGGGCCGTCGCGTTCGTCACGTCATACAGGCCGAGCTTGAGGCCCTGGTACCACGAGAAGTTCCCCTGGTCGGCCGGGAGAGCGTCCTTGCCGACCCCGAGCAGGTGGCCCGCGTCCAGGGGGTACAGGTACTCGGAGAAGCCCGGCATCTCGAGGAAGCCGCTGACCTTCGGGGATGTCGGATCGGACAGGTCGATCACGAACAGGGGGTCGATCTTCCGGAACGTGACGACGTATGCTCGGTCGCCGAGGAATCGCACGGCGAAGATACTCTCTCCCGGCGCCAGGCCCGTCACGGAGCCGACCGCGGCGAGGGACGGGTCGAAGACGTAGACGTCGTTCGTCACAGTCGTCCCGTTCCCCGTGAAGCTTCGCACGGTCGGGGCGACCCGGAGGTAGCCGTTCCACTCGTCCATCGAGTACTGGTTCAGGAGGGAGCCCGGCACGTTCCCGGAGGCCACCGCTTGGACGGTCAGACCGTCGGCCACGAGTTTGTAGATCGTGGTCCAGGTCGCGTCCGTCCGGATCGGGATCATCATGGGCAGCGGTCCCACGGACGGCACGAACCACTTGTAGAACGCGAGGTAGAGCGCGGTCGGGGACATGTAGAGGACGGAGGATCCCCCCGTCACAATCGACACGGGCCGCGAATCACCCGTCGCGAGGTCGATCGCCAGGAGGTTCGTGTAGTCCCAGGCGTCCGCAGACTGGGGGTCACGGTAGATCTCTCCGGGAGAGAGGTCGCGGCATGCGCCATCCGTGCAGAACTGGGGCGGGAGGTACGTGTCGTTGACTTGGGGGATCCATTGATTCGCCACGAGGTAGACGGTCGAGCCGATCATCCGCCCGGTGGAGGTTGATCCGGTGATCCCGAGCGTGTGTTCGAGGACGGGTGCGCTCGGGTCCGTCACGTCGAACAGGAAGGCAAAGGTGACCTGAGGTGAAATGAACACTGGCATGGATGACGGGGCCAAGGTCGGGGCTCCGAGGGTCGGGCTGGCGACGAGGATAGGGCCGGGGGCGCCCCACTCGTACCGGTAGGTGTCCGCCACGGCAAGCAGCTTCGTGCCGCTCAGGAACAATCCGACCGAGTACGTGACGTTCGTACCCGTCACGGGCTCGGTGAGATTTCCGAGGGGCACACGGCTCACGACATGCAGATCGGTCGCGGGATACGCCAGGAGGATGTCCAGCTCGCCCTGAGAAACGATGTAGAGGTACGTTCCGTCCGTCTTGACCATGTCGAGCTCGTCCACGCCCGCCACCTGTACGTTTGTGCCCGAATACGAAGGCGGCGAGTTGCCCGCGGGGAGCCCCATGGCGGGGGAGGCGTTCGGCCCCCGCGCGGGACCCGCGATCAGGCCCCCACCTCCGTAGGCCGACTGCTGCGATGCGTGGGCACCGGTGACGAAGTCCGTGAGTTCGGAGTAACTATGGAACGGGACGAGGCCCGACGCGGAGGGGGCGTTCACAACGAACACGATCGCGCCCGCGGAGACGATCAGGGAAACCAGCACGAGGATCGCGGCGACTTGCTTCCGGGCCCACATCAGCATCCGAGAAGCTCGTGGGGATACTTCAAACGCCGTTGTTTGTGAGGCCGCCGCCTAACGTTGTCCGCGGGCCCCCAGGGAGGATTTCAGCCCGAGTGGGCCGCATCCAAGGTCGGATCGTGCTGGGCCGGTTCGATGTGGACGACGACCTCCGAGACGCTCGGGACGGCGTTCTGGACAGCCCGCTCCACGCTGTGAGCGAGCCCGTGAGCGGACTCCAGGGTCGAGCCCGGGGTGACATGGACCGCCAGATCGACGAGGATCGTCCGACCCGACATGCGTCCGCGGAGGCTGTGCACCTCAGAGACGCCCTTCACAGTGCTGGCGGCCTCCCGAATTCGCTCCAATAGGTCCGCGGGTGGGGCGGCGTCAACGAGGACCTCCAAGTTCCTGCGCCCCATCCGGAAGGCGGTGGCCAGAAAGACGACTGCGATCATGAGCGCTCCGACAGCATCCATCACCGGATAACCAAGGTAGGCCATCCCGACGCCGAAAAGGACGCCGATCTTCCCGATCGCGTCCGTTCCGAAGTGATAGGCGTCCGCCTCAAGCGCGGAGCTGCTGAGGACCTCGCTCCGGCGGGCAATGTACCAGTACAGCCCGACATCGAGGGCCATCGTGGCCAGCACCGCGACGAGCGCGGTGGAGCTGATCTGCACCGTGAAGCCCGCGAGGAGCCTCCGGACCGCCTCTTCAATGACGGTGACCCCGATGATCGCGATGAGGACCATCTGAATGAGGGCCGCGGCATTCTCATAGCGGGAGTAACCGTAGCGATGGCGGGCATCCGCCCCGCGCAGGGCCATCGTGATTCCGGCGACGGCGACGAGGGATCCCGCGAGGTCCACGCCCGAGTGGAACCCGTCGGCAAGGATGGCGAGGCTCCCCGTGAACCATGCGATCGTGAGCTCCACCGCGGTGAGGCCGGCATTGGACCCGATGGAGAGACTCGCCACACGCAGCTTCGGATGCACGCCGCTGCGAGTTAGGATGGCCTATTTCCCCGTTTGGTCCATATTCAACGACACCGCTTCCGGGGCCGCCCGGGCGATAGGTTAAAACGGGAACGGCCAATCGGCGGGGCCATGAGCCACGTCCTGCTCCAGACCACCTTGGGTGACATCCGAGTCGAGCTCTTCGAGGACACGATGCCCATCACAGCGGGCAACTTCCGGAAGCTCGTCGAGAAGGGGTTCTTCAACGGGGTCATTTTCCACCGCGTGATTCCGGGATTCATGATCCAGGGGGGCGATCCGACGGGCACGGGGAGGGGCGGCCCCGGCTACACGATCAAGGACGAGTTCACGGCTAACAACCGGAACGCCCGCGGGACCCTCTCCATGGCGAATGCCGGACCGAACACAGGCGGGAGCCAGTTCTTCATCAACGTCGTCGACAACACCCGCCTCGATCCGAAGCACCCCGTCTTCGGGAAGGTCGTCTCAGGGATGGAGGTCGTGGACGGAATCAGCCGCGTCCCCCGCAACCCGCAGGATCGACCGACGACCGATGTGGTCATGAAAAGGGCCTCGATCGTCTAGGTCCCCGGATCGTGCGGCCTGGCACGGGCGAGGTTGAAGTACCGCCGAGGCGTCGGCCGGAACAGGTCGTTCGCGTGGTCCTCACCCTCCAATCCCGCGTGACGCTGAACAACGGCGTCGACATGCCCTGGCTCGGCCTCGGCGTGTACCAGGCCTCCCCGGGCCGCATCGCGCAATCCGCGGTGCGGGAATCGCTCGGGCTCGGGTACCGCCTCATCGACACGGCGAAGCTCTACCGCAATGAGGCGGACGTCGGCCGGGCCGTCCGGGAGAGTGGCCTCGCAAGGGACGAGGTCTTCGTCACCACGAAGCTGTGGAACACGGATCACGGACATGACCCGACCCTGCGCGCGTTCGAGCATAGCCGGCGCGAGCTCGGCTTGGATTTCGTGGACCTCTACCTGATCCACTGGCCCGTCGCGGGAGCGCGGCAGGAGACCTGGCGGGCGATGGAGGAGCTATACGCCCAGGGCAAGGTGCGGGCCATCGGCGTCAGCAACTACATGGTCCACCACCTCGGCGAGCTGCTGCGCGACGCGACGGTCGTCCCCGCGGTGGACCAGGTCGAGATGAATCCGTTCCTCCCACAGCGGGAGCTCCAGGGTTTCTGTGCCAAGCACGGGATCCGCCTCGAGGCCTACAGCCCGTTGACGAAGGGGCACCGCCTCGGGGACGCCCGGCTCGCCGCCGTCGCGAGGAAGCACGGCAAGACGCCCGCTCAGGTCCTCCTCCGATGGTGCCTCCAAGTCCGTGCCGTGGCGATCCCGAAGTCCGTTCGACCCGAACGCCTTCGCGAGAACAGTGAGATCTTCGATTTCTCGCTCGATGCGGGCGACCTGCGAGCCCTCGATGCCTTGGACGAGTCCCTGCACACGAGCTGGGACCCGATCCGCGAACCTTGAGACCCGGTCTTAGGCATCCCTAAACTCGAACAATACGTACGGTGCCACCCAGTCGTTGATATCCCTCCTGCCTTTCGGCGAGCCTAAGAGGCATCGGTATGGCGGCAAGGCAAGACGAAACGACGCGGAACGGAAGCGTGCTTGAGCGGCGGATGAGGGGCCCTCGGCCCGCGAAGTCCGGCACGATCGTCGTGATCGGAGTGGTCCTCCTCGTGGTCGGCGTCCTCGTGGGCGGAATCCTGGGCCACGTCGCGGCCCCGCCCGTCGTGACGAGCGCGGGAACCGAACACCTGTACCTGTCCATCGCATACGACCCCTACACGGGACTGGACCAGTACTTCCCCGCGAACTTCACCGTGTCCGCGAACACGCCGATTCTCATCACGATCACGAACTACGACAACGGGACGAACGTGGTCCCCGCGGCCTTCGGCCAAGTCCTCGGGACCGTGGGCGGGACCGAGACGGTCACGAACGCGACGGCGAGCGGCGTGACGCTCTCGTCCGTCCCCGCGGACGCGATCACCCACACCTTCACGATCGACTCGGGATCCGTCCACCTGAACGTCCCGATCCCCGCGGCCCAGGACACGACCCCGACCGTCGTGAGCTTCACGGTCACCTTCACCAGCGCAGGCGAGTTCGTGTGGCATTGCATGGCCCCCTGCGACATGGACGCGATGACGACCCCCGGATTCATGACGGGGACGGTCACCGTCGTGAACCCGTAGGGTGGCGGGATCGTCACCCACGCGACGCTCACGGGAGTGGGGCGACCGATGCCTCGAGGATGACCCCCACTCCCCTCTCTTCTTTTGCGCGCCGGTCGGGCCGCGAGTCCTTATGCCCCGCGGCCGATGACGGTGGGTGGCCCGGATCCGGTATGAGCTGCCGGGAGGCCTTCGCCCCTCCTCCCTCGTGGAACGGCGGGTGTACTACAGCCGCCTCATGGACTACGATGCCGCAGAGCGGAGGTTCTCCGGCTTCCCCGGGGAACGAATCTTCGCGCTGATCCTCGGTCGACACTCCGGCATCTATCCGCGCCGGTTCCGTTCCCTCAAGAACATCTCCCTGCTCGTCGAGGACGCGCGGACGGTCCGTCAGCTTCGGCCGTACCTCCTCAAGTACCTCCCGGAGGGCGTGTACTACGACCGGAACGCGTACGCCTCCGTGCGGGAGGCCCAGGCGTCGCACCTCGACTATGCGCACGCGTGGCGGAGCCGGTTGTGGCTCGGCCAGGAGCTCGCGTTCGACCTGGATCCCGAGAACCTGGACTGCCCGATCCACGGGGACATCATCGAGAAGATGCGCCGCCACCAGGGCCTCTCGTTCTGCGACTGGGAGTTCGAGGAGACGCGCCGCCAGGCCGGGGAGCTCCACGACCTTCTCGCGCGGGAGTGGTCCCGCCTCGCGGTCGTGTACTCGGGCCGCGGGTTCCACGTCCACGTGCTCGACGCGGACGCCTATCATCTGACGAAGTCGGAGCGGACCCGGATCGCCCGTCGCTACGGGAAGCGCTTCGCCCTGGACGAGTGGGTCACCTCGGGCGAGATGCGCCTAATCCGCCTGCCCCACTCCCTGCACGGCATGGTTTCCCGGGTCGTCATCCCGGTCCCCCGCCGCGAGCTCGGAAGCTTCCGCTACGACGATCCGCGGACAACGCCTGCGTTTGCGCAGCGCTGATCACTTCTTCGCGCGCTTCTCCTTGCGGCCGGAATAGTAGGCCTTCTTCTTGGCGGCCTTCTTGCCGCCTTTCCTCTTCGTCGCCTTCTTCGGCATCGGGCATGGGAAGGGCGGGCCGGGGATTCAATCCTTTGGAACCCCTAGAGAGGGTGGCCTCTCGGCAGGCTGGATCATCAAAAGGGGGATCGGCGAGCGTCGACCTCGGGGTGGGTCGGCAGGACGCCTAGTGTTCGCACTTGCACGCTTCGTCGGAGCGGGGCTGGGTGGGCTGGACCGTCAGGATCAACGCGGAGTTGGCGAGGAGGTCGCATGGGTGGTCGAGCTCCGCATGGACGCCTTCCGCCCGCCGGTCCAGGTCCGCGTCCTCGAAGTGGACGGCGGCAAGCCCGGCGCGGAGAGGGGCCGACCGCGCAGAATCCACGGCGGGACGCGGGAGGCGGAGATGGGAGGCCAGCCACTGGCGGATTCCGGTCCCTCGCTGCATTCGCGGGGCAGAGGTCCCGGCGACCCATGCCAGGTCCGCGCCCTCATGCTCGAGGTGCGCGTAGCGGAGGAGCTCCTCGGGCTGGGACGAGCTCAGGCAGAGGGGGACTCGGTAGAGATCCGACGGTCCAATCACCGGATCCACCTCCGGAGGTTCTCGATCTCCACGGAGATCTGTTTCGTGCCACGATTCATGTCGCCCTTTGTGCGGATGTTACGCATGTTTTCGCCACCCCAATGGCTGTTTGGGTAATACACACGTGGACTATTAAAACTATCGATTGTCCGACCCAAACAGTTATATTTAGGCCTACAATATGTATTGTTTCGGTAGGTATGGCATGAAGTCTTTCAAGGTAATCAAAGACCCCGATGCCTTTCAGTTGCTAGCGGACGAGACGCGACGTCGTGTCATCTATTTGCTCAGGGCGAAAGAGATGACCGTCGCACAGATTGCGGAAGAACTCAAGCTGACGCCCCAGGACATCTACCACCACATCCGCAAGCTGAAGGACGCGGAGATGGTCGAGGTCGCGCGCGAGGAGCGCGTGGACCACTTCATCGAGACGTACTACCGCGCGACCGCGGAGATGTTCAACCTGGCCCATGGCGAATCGGGGAGCGCCAAGGTGATGGAGGAGCAGGTCCGCGAGGCCCTGGGAGCCCTGAGCCAGCTCGGGCTATCCGCGAAGGTGGACAGCGCCGTGGTTTCCAAGATCGTCCAGCTCATCAAGCACATGAAGGAACCTGACGCGACATCCCCATGGACAGAGAAGGTCAACGAGCTCGAGGACGTCAGCTATCTGGCTAAGCAGGAACTGCTTGAGTTCACCTACCTCATGACGACCACCGATCGGGATTTCGAGAACTTCCTCAAGTGCTACCGCGACCTACGCAAGACCCTCCGGTCGACCCTTCAGAAGCCGACCGCGGTCCGCGCGAAAGCCTGAGCCCCTCCTCGCCGTGTATCGCGGGCCGATTTCGGGCAGCCTGAATCCGAAGGGACTGCCCGATACCCCTCCTCTCCGTAGAAGGCCCTTAAATATGGCCGTCTCCTGGTGGGACCGATGTCCGAATCCGAAACCCCTTCCACCCGCGGCATCGAGGCCATCCTCCCTAGTCGCGAGACGATTGAGGGAGCCGGCGTCCACCTGCGGCGCGCCTTCGGCTACTACGAGGTCCCGCGGCTCGACCCCTTCCTGCTCCTGGACGACTTCCGCTCCCAGAACCCGGCCGAGTTCGTCGCGGGGTTCCCGTGGCACCCGCACCGCGGCATCGAGACCGTCACGTACATGCTCGACGGCTTCGTTCAGCACGAGGATAGCATCGGGAACAAGGGCGTCATCCGGCCCGGCGACGTCCAGTGGATGACCGCGGGAAACGGGATCATCCACCAGGAGATGCCGAAGCACCTCGACGACGGGAAGATGGGCGGGTTCCAGCTCTGGGTGAACCTCCCCGCGGACCACAAGATGATGGACCCCCGCTATCAGGAAGTGAAGAGCGCGGGCATCCCGCAGGTCGAGGCCGCCAAGGGCGTGACCGTCCGCGTCATCGCGGGCCAGGTCGGCGACGTGCGCGGCCCCGTGCGAGACATCGTCGCGGAGCCGGAGTACCTCGACGTCCAAATCGCTCCCCACGCGACCTTCGACCATCCCGTCAAGAAGGGCCACCGCGCGTTCGCCTACGTCCTCGGCGGCCGGGGCCGGTTCGACGAAGAGAGCGGCGAGGTCGTCGACTCCGAGAACCTGGTCCTCCTCGAAGATGGGGAGCGGGTCCATGTCGAGGCGATGGACCGGCCTCTGCGATTCCTCTTGGTGTCCGGCAAGCCGCTCCACGAACCCGTGGCCTGGTGGGGCCCGATCGTCATGAACAACCGCAGGGAGCTCGAGACCGCGGTCGAGGAGTTCCAGAACGGGACGTTCGTGAAGCACGGCCGCGCGCCGTCGTGAGCCGGGTCGTGCCGCGTCCCAATCCATGAACCTACGCAACATCGCGCGAGCTCGGCCGCTCGTGTCCCCGGGCGATGCCGTAGACCCAGGCAAACAGTCCGCCGGCCACAAGCGTCCCCGCCCCCGGGATGAGGGCGAGGGCCCACGGGAGGGTCCAGCTCCCTGCGAGGAACCCGATCAGCATCGCGCCGGTCGCGTCGCCCGCGAGGAACATGTTTTCCAGGAGGCCCAGCTCCGTGCGCTGGGCTCCCGCCCCGAGCCTCTGACCCAGGAACGTCATGGGAACTTGGCCGCCCGCGGGCCATAGGAACGCGTAGAGGAGGAGGAACGCGATCGTGGCCGGAAGGGAGTTCCACAGGAGGAACGTCAGGTACGCCACCCCCGTGCCGAGGCCGCCGAAGACGATGAGCGGCCGCGACCAGCCCGCGTCGGCCATCCGGCCGAACCATACTCCGCTGATCCCCCACATCACGGACGCGCCGACGAAGATCAGGACGGCCGGTCCGAGCGTGAGGGCCCGTTCCTCGACGAGGAAGAGGGGCAGCCAGGAGAATCCGGCGCTCCCAAGCCCGATCAGGTACTGGAGGCCCGCCACCTGGAGCACGTCTCGGTGCTTCAGGGCCGCTTTGATATCTTTCCGGACCGCCGGGAGGCCAATGTGGCGGGGCAGGAGGACCCCGAGCGCGACGGCGGGGACGAGGGCGAGGACCGCGGCGAGCACATAGTAGTCCCGCCACGAGGAGACGAACGGCAGGAAGAAGGCCACCGCGAGCCCCGCGAGGACACACCCCGCGACGATGCCCGTGACGTACACCCCCAGGTATGCGCCCTTGCGCGTCCCCAGGACCTCGTTGACCCAGGCGTACGCCATGACGTTGTACATGCTGAAACCGGCACCGAGCAGGAACTCGCCCAGGACGAGGACCCAAGCCGTCGGGCTGATTGCCGCGAGGAGGGCACCGACGGTCACGCAGCCCAGACCCGCGAGGCTGATAGGCCTCGGGCCGGCGCGATCCGCGAACACGCCCGCGATGAAGGGACTCGTGAATCCCCCGATGCTCAGGCTCGCGAACGCGATCCCGAGCCCCGCGTCTCCGATGCCTAGCGTGTCCGTGACGAGGAGCGAGAGGATCGTCAGGAGGAAGACGCCGAAGGCGGCGACCACGCAGCCCGCGTAGAGCCATGAGAACACGATGCGCGGCCGGGGCCCTCGTTCCGTCGAGGAAGGGTCGTCCATGCTCCGTGTCCTCCCGGTGCGGGAAGCGGGGAGGGTGCAAAACCCTTCCGGAGACTCCGGGCAAAAAAGGTTTCTATCCCGCCCGCATCAGGACGCACGCGATGCCCGCGTCCCGTCCCGCAACCCACCCGGATGGGTTCGACCCCCTCGCTCCGTTCGCGACCCGGGTCCTCCTCGACGAGGTCGTGGGAGCCCTCGGCGCGTTCCGTTGGAAGCTCTACGGGCCGATCCCGGTCCGATTCCATCGCGGTGAGCCGACCCCCTGCGAGTTCGACCTCAATCTGGGCATCGTCTACGTGACCGAACAGGATGCGAACGGGCTGAGCGCGCTCTTCCGTGGCGTGAACGAGCGGTGGAACACGCAAATGACCTACTGCGTCTACCCATCCAAGGAGAAGGCGCGCGAGATCATCCTCAACGTCCGCGGGTCGCCGCGCGCGCCGTCCGAGACCGATTGAGTGGCCCACTCAGGGTCGGCGCGACTCGATCTCCCGCAGGCGGTACCGCTGCAGCTTCCCCGTGGCGGTCTTCGGGAGCTCCGGCACGAACTCGATCCAGCGGGGATACTTGTAGGGTGCGATGCGCTCCTTGACGAAGGCCTGGAGCTCGATCGCGAGGGCCCCGGGCGATTGGGGCGGGTCCTTGAGCACGACGAACGCCTTGGGCTTCGCGAGGCGGTCCTCGTCCTCCTTCCCGATCACGGCGGCCTCGAGGACGGCCGGATGGGCGATGAGGGTGTTCTCAATCTCGACCGGGGAGACCCAGATGCCGCCGACCTTGAGCATGTCGTCCGCGCGTCCGCAGTACCAGAAGTAGCCATCCGGGTCCTGGTAGTACTTGTCGCCGGTGACGATCCAGTCCCCAACGAGGGCCGCGTTCGTCTTCTCGGGCTGGTCCCAGTAGTAGGCCATGATTGAATCGCCCCGCACGCGGAGATTGCCGACCTCACCGGGTTGGACCGGGCGACCGGCCTCATCGGTGATCACGGCCTCGTACCCGGGCACGGGGAGCCCGGTGGATCCCGGCTTGACGTTCCCCGCCCGGTTCGAGATGAAGATATGCAGGACCTCCGTGGTCCCGATTCCGTCCAGGATCTCGACGCCGATGCGGTCCTTCCAGCGCCTGAAGAGGTCGGCGGGGAGGGACTCGCCCGCCGAGACGCAGAGCCGCAGGGAGGAGGTGTCGTACTTCGTGGCTGCGTCGTTCACCTGGAGCATCGCGGCGTAGAGGGTCGGCACACCGAAGAACAGGGTCGGCATCGAGCGATCGATCGTCTCGAACACGGCCTCCGCGGTCGGCCGGCTCGGAAGGAGGACGGCTTCCGCCCCCACCCG
>JBGPGA010000066.1:0-10814 GCA_041483635.1 Thermoplasmata archaeon | reverse complement strand
GGTCACCCTGGACCTTGGGACAGGGCGGCCGTGACGGCTCGGTAGTGATAGCATCTACTTCAATCTTCGCCACCGTTCCCCGGTATCCGGCGCACCAATCCCGGCTCGCTCGACTCGGGGATCGCGTCGACCCCTCGTTCCGTCCCTAGAGAATCTTCGGTGAGAATTGGACGGGACGCTTCTTGACCCCCGAGGTCTACGACGGTTAGACTTCCTACCCTTCCGAGCCCGGTTGCTGACGAGGTTCCCATGGACACCGAAACGTTCCGGCACGCCGCGACCCTTCTTTCCGGGGAGTACAGCCTCTCCATCCTCCGGGAGCTCCGGGATGGCGGCTGGCATCTCTCGAGCGAGGTCGCCCGGGCCCTGAACATCCACGTCTCCACGGCCTCCCGCTTCCTGCAGAGCCTTGCAGACCTAGGCCTCGTGGAACGCCGGAGACACGACGCGCGCACCTCCGAGTACCGCGTCCGCTCCCCCCGGATCCAACTCGAGGTGGACCTCTCGGACGACTCGGGCCCGCTCCGCGAGGCGGTCGACTTCTACGTCGCCTACTTCCAGTTTCTCTTCCAGGAGATCCGCCACCTCGGGCTCCCCAAGATCGAGGGCGAGCTCGAAAGAACCCTCGTCGCGGAACACCAGGAGCTACGCTCCGTTGTGTTCGAACAGATGATCGCGGGCAGCCAGGGCGGGATCGATCACCTGCGGGAGCTCATGGCCGCGTTGCACCGGGACCTGTGGGACGTCTGCTCCCAGAGCCTGGGCCGGCCGACCGCGCGGAACGTGTTCCAGACCGCCCTCCAGGAAGCGATCAGCATCCACCCCGATCTCGCGTTGCGGTGCGGGCTCGCACGTCCGCTTGAGGCTTGATCCCCTTGGTGCGGCTGGCCAGTGGGATTGCGGGATTCGACGGCCTCGTGTCCGGGGGCTTCCCCGCGGACGCGAGCGTCGTCCTCCAGGGTCCCCCGGGCCAGGAGAAACTCGCCTTCGCGCTGGCCTTCCTGTCCGAGGGCCTCCGAACGGGCGGGTCGGGCCTCGCCGTCGTCGCCTCCCAGTCGCCCGAGTCCTTGCTCAAGGCGCTCCGCGGCCTTGGGGTCGACGTCGACCTCGTGTTGCGGGAGAACCGGCTCCGCATCGTGGACTGGTACTCGTGGGGCGAGGAGACGGTCACGGATGTCGAGGAACGCGGGGCGATCCTCCGGTCTTCGGTCGACCTCGCGAACGCAGGCGCCGCGCTGAGCCGGGCGATCGCGGGCCTGGCCGGAGATGGCCTGAAGCGGGCGATCGTCGAGATGCTTTCGCCCGCGCTGAACGTCTACGAGCTGAGCCAGGTCTACGCGTTCGCCCAATCCACGAAGCGCAAGTTCGACCGCTTCCACTTCACCGCCCTGTTCCTCCTGGAGAAGGAGATGCACACGGCGCCGGTCCTCTCCACCCTCCACCAGCCGTTCGATGGCGTCGTCGAGATGGAGCGGACCCGCAGCGGGGATCGCATCCTCCGGAAGATCGGCATCCTCCACTTGAGGGACACCCGCCCGGTGTCCGATTTCATCCCGTTCGAGTTCACGGAGCAGGGGATCCACGTGGGCATCCGACCTCCCGCCCCGACCCCGAGCCCCGAGACGGCTCCACCCCCGCCTCCGCCACCCGCGCCCCCGCGACCGCGGACCCTCGAGGGAGCCTCGAACCGCGTGCGCCTCATCATGGAGATCGCCCGGGAGCGCCTTCGCGCGGACCCCGAAGATTGCGACGCGCTGTTCTCCCTTGCCGCCGCCCTCGCGACGGTCGACGATCCGCGGGATGCGGTCCGCACCCTCGAGCGCCTCGAGACGATCAACCCCAACTACCCCGGGCTGTGGGCGTTCGAGATGAAGCTCTTCGCCCGGTTGGGCGACGCGGAGCGGTGGCAGCGGAGCCGGAAGAAGGCGCTCGCCGAATCCCCGACCTCCGAAGACGCCGGGTCGCCCCCGTGCCCGTTCTGTCACGAACCCGTTTCCCCCGGGAGTGCGCAATGTCCCCATTGCATGGCGGACCTGCGCGAGGAGACGGACATGCTCCATGGCCTGGAGAAGCTCGTCCGGGCGACGGTCCGGGAGACCGTCCCGGAAGAGCCGGAGAGGAACGCTCCCCCGTCCCAGCCGGCGCCCCTTCCCCTGCGACCCGTCGCGAAACCCATCTCCTTGAAACCCGTCCCCCGCTCGAAGGGGATGACGAACGGGCTCATCCTGGAACGGCACCCGGTGCGCCCGGTTCCCGTTGTGAAGAGCGGTCGAACGAATGGCTTGACCAACGGACGGGACGGTCGCACGAACGGGTTGACGAACGGCCTCCGCGGTCGGACCAATGGTCTCACGAACGGCCTCGGGCGCACGAACGGCCTGACGAACGGGGTTGGCCGTACGAACGGGCTGACGAACGGAGTCGGCCGTACGAACGGACTCACGAAGGGGCTCGAGAAGGCGGCCCGTTCGAGGTCGTTCCTCGGACGGACAGGCCTCCCAAAGTGGGAACGGATCGCCCTCCCGGCCGCGCTCGTCGTGCTCCTGATCCTGCTCCCTCTCGTGTTCCTCTGGAGCGTGCCGAGCCCTGTCTATCCAATCCGCATGGACGGGAGCTTCGCAGACTGGGCGTCCGTGTCCAAGCTGGACACGTTGGCGCCGCCCGGCCTCAACCCGGACATCGATCTGACCCACGTCGCGGTCAAGGACAACCTCGACTACCTCGCCTTCTACCTCGAGGCCCGAGGGAGCGTCCTGGCGGGCCAGGTCTCGGGAGGGCAAGCGGTGAACGCGTTCTACGCGTTCATCGACACGGACCGATCCCGTTCGACCGGATACCAGGTCCAGGGGATCGGCGCGGACCGCCTCATCGGGATCGACACGTGGGGCGGTCGCGTGGTCGGCTCGAGCCTCATGGAGTTCGACCCGGCCCACGGTCCCCGGGACTGGACCGGCTGGACCGCGTTCACGACCGTCCAGGCGGCCGGATCCGGGAACCAGCTCGAGTTCCAGGTCCTGTGGTCTGCCCTGGCCCTCGGCCACGGCCCTGTCGACGTGGCCTTCGCTTCGCGGAGCTGGGACGGTCAGTCAGACGCGGGCGACGTGGTCGCGACGGACGCCTCTCCCTACGTCTTGGTCAGCCAGGATTCGTACGCCCCGACGGTGCTCTCCAGCGTGACGCCGAACCTCTCCCGCTTCACCTTCCATGCGGTGGATGGCGGGATCACGATCACCTCGCTCAACGTGACGTTCCAGGGAACGTTCGCATCCTCCGGCTTCTCGGCCGTGGACCTTGTCGACGAGACGGGAAGCGTCGTGGCGGCGCGTCCGATGGCCCCGGTCGTGCGCTTCGATTTTGCCGGCTTTGTCGTGCCTGGGTCTGGAAACCGGACGCTCGCCGTTCAGCCCAAAGCGAGCGGCGCAGATGGCTCGACTGTGGGTGGCTTCATCGAGAACATCCAGGATGTGGTCGTTGCCTCCGGCGGAGTGGCCTTTGCGAATCCCGCCCGGACGCCGGAAACGCTCGCCTATGTCGGGGCGATCCCGAACGCGGCCGTGGTCGACGGAGGGTTCTCGGACTGGCCCTCGGTGACGGCCGATCCGGTGCGAGACGTCCAGCCGCAGTGGAACGCGGACGTCGACCTCTCCGGCTATGCGTTCCGCGGCTCGAATGGCAGCGCGTTCTTCATGGCCCAGCTCGTGGGCACGGCGTTGAACGGGACGATGGTCCCGGCGCTCAACCCGACGTACTCGCCCCCGTCGAATGGGACGGGCAACGGCACGCTGTCCCCCCCGCCGCCACCTGAGAACGGGACCGACGTGGTTCGGATGTTCCTCGATGCGGACGGGTCCAGCGCGACGGGGTTCTCCGTTGGCGGGATCGGAGCGGACCTCCTGGTCGAGATCACGGGGAAGGAGGGGCTGATCCTGGCTAGCCAGGCGGAGCAGTTCACCGGAACCGTTCCGTGGGAGTGGAGCTGGCGGGCGATCGGGGCCGCCCCCGTGGCCAAGGACCGTTCACGGATCGAGGCCGTCCTTCCCGGAATCCCCATCACGAACGCCTCCCGCGCCTACTTCGACGCGAGCGGCTGGGGCGGGAGCCACGACGACACCTCCTCCGTCGCGCCGTTCAAGACTCTCAGCGGTCCATTCCTCATGCAAACCCTTTCGCTGAGTCCGATGTCTGCACTATCCCTGAGCCCCGTCTCGAGCGGGATCGGATCGGCTGCAGGCGACGAGTACGGATTCAACCTCACCGGCGTGGGACGGATCAACGCCGCGTCCGGCGGAAACGAGAGCTTCGCGGTCGGCGCCCCCTACGCAGCGGGCGGCAGGGGCTCGCTGTCCCTCTTCTTCGGGTACGACGGATGGTCCGCTGCGAACATCAACGCCGCTTCTGCGAACGTCACGATCATCGGGCAGACGGCCGGGGATCACTTCGGCTGGTCCCTCGCCGATGCGGGGGACGTGAACGGGGACGGCATCGGGGATGTCCTCGTGGGTGCCCCCGACGCAGGGGCCGGCAAGGCGTACCTGATCTACGGGAGGACCAGCTGGGCGGGTGTGAGCGGCCAGGCGATCAGCGCCGTCGCGAGCGTCGTCACGATCGCGGGACAGAACCCGGGCGACCGGTTCGGAGCATCCGTATCGGGGATCGGGAACGTCGACAATGCGGGGAGCTCCGACTTCGCGGTCGGGGCGCCGAGCTACGGTTCGTCCCGAGGTCGCGTCTATCTCTTCTACGGGAATGGCGCGGTCCCGTCCTCGGCCAACCAGGCAAGCCTCTTCCTCGATGGCGCTTCGGCGGGCGATGAGTTTGGTTTCTCCCTGGCCGGCGGCGGAAATGTGAACGGCGACGCCTACGCCGATTTCGTCGTCGGGGCCCCCGCGGCAAACAAGGCCTACGTGTATACCTTGGGCATCAACCCCGTCACGAACGGGTTCCTGACTTCGAACGCGAACGGGTGGACTTACGGGGAGAATGATCCGAACTCCTTCGACTCCGGCGTGTGGGACAACACGGGCGGATCCGGGGCCGACTTGTCGGGGGCCGGCAGTTACAAACTCGGTTTCGTCGACTCAGCGAGCATCCTTACGCTCACCTTCCATGCGGAATCAATCACGACAAACACCGTGTCCGAGCTGGCTCTCCTCAGCGTGGGTCCCGATGGCTCGAACAGCGGCACGGCGATCGTCGTGACCGCGGCGGCGAGCGGAGACCATCTGATCCTTGGCACCTGGACGACCCCCGCCCTGGGTCTGTCTGCCCTCCCCGCCGGGACGTGGACGCTTTCCTACAACGGCAAGGCCGGGAATGCGATCACGGGTCACTTCGATGTGCACATCTTCAAGAAATCGTCGGCCGGGGTTCTTGCGGCGATCGACGGGACGAGCGGCGCCGACAATGTGGATGGAGTCGCAACCTCGAGCACGATGACGCAGAGTAACGGCTATCTCACCGGGACCTACGCCATGTCGTCCACGGCCCTCGCGACCACCGACGCGCTCGTCCTCAAGTTGTATGCCCACGCGGTGACCGTCTCGGGCGGGCAGCCACAGCAGAGACAGATCACGTTCAACTATGACGGGTCCAACGCGAATTCCAATCTGGTCGCGCCGGTCGCCTACCCTGCAAAACTGAACTTCCATATCGAGACCGGTGGCGTCAACGGGGTCGTTGACAAGCAGCTCCTGACATCCGGCCCGGATCAGGCCACGGCACAGCTCGTCACGGTCTCCATCACGAATCCTTCGCGCTACCTCGTGGGAGAATGGATCACCCCGCAACTCGGCCTGACGACGATACCCGCAGGCGATTGGGTCTTCCTCTACTGGGGCAGTACGACTTCGTTGACGACTGCCACGTTCGACGTTCACCTCTTCAAGCGGTCGTCCGCCGGGCTCGTTACATCCATTGACGGTACGAACGGGCAGGACGCGACCCGTGGTGTCGCGATTACTGGACTCGTCGGCGGCTCGACCGCCGAGTTCAACGGAACCGTTCGTCTCGGCGCGATTTCCCTGGCTTCGACGGATGCGCTCGTGGTCCGGGTCTACCTCAACGTCACGGCGAACAGCGGGACTCGGACGGGGACCTTCCTGTGCGACAGCAGCGCAGCGGATTCCCTTTTCCTCTATCCGGGGCAGAGCTTCACGGACCGGTTGTACATCGCCTCGGCCGCGTCCTTCACCTCTCCGCCGGGCACGTACTCCAGCGTCCGGTACCGGTTCAGCTACGCAGCGACGGTGACGACGGTGGGGAGCGCGTCGTATCACGTCAAGTACCAGATCCGGGACGCGGCCGACACGACCACGGTGATGACCGCCTACGATTCCGGGGCCCTGACCACGTCCCAGGCGTGGTCCCTGCACACGAGCACGTTCACGGGGCTGTCCGCGAGCACGGCATATCGCGTGCGGGTTCTCGTCGAGGTCTCTGACCCATTCCAATATGAGACGCCCTCCATCGCGGTCAACGTGGATGACATCGGCCTCCAGTTCGAGAATCCGGTCGCTCTGAGCGGGTCTGCAGGGACCAACTTCGGCTGGGCCGTCGCGACGGTCGCCCCCGGTTCAGGGTACGCAAGCTTCCACAACGACGCGTATGCGGCGGTCGTCGTGGGTGCCCCGAGCGCGACGAACGGGCAGGTCTCCGTGTATTACGGCTCGCCCAGCTTCAGCGGCACCCTCGGTGCGGGGATCGCCGGCGTCGCCTCCGGCGACAAATTCGGTTACTCCGTCTCCTCTGCCGAGGACCTGAATGGAGATGGGATCGCGGACCTCGTCGTGGGTGCCCCGTATCACGCCGGTGGTGCGACCGCCTCGGGTGCCGTGTACGTCTTCACCGGGAGCTCCTCCACGCCCCCCGCTTCTGCCTCGAACGCAGACCAGACCGCGAACGGTGAGAATGCGAACGATCATTACGGCTGGTCCGTGTCCGCGTTCCGTCCGAGTACCACAGCTGGAACCTTCCTCTTGGTCGGTGCGCCGAATTACGGTCCGAACCCGAACACGAACGAGGGCAAGGCGTACGTCGTTGCCATTCCCGAGTTCGGGGATGTCCTATTGCCCATCGCGACCATCGTCGTCTTCGTCCTCGGGTTCGGCCGGCGGTCGCAACGCCGCAAGGGCCGAGCCGCCTGGGTTGTCCCTCGGCATTAACAGCGCGTTTCATGGCCAAGCTTTGCTCACTCGACGCCCTGACCCATGCCGAGGGATTGTTGGACGCCGCGTTGTCCCCCTGTCACGGTGCGCCCCGTCCCGGGGCTATCGAGGAGGGACCCATGCGGCGTTCTCTCCCGGCTTGCATCGCGCGTCACGGATCGGCGCGACCATACGCGGGAGCGGACTATCCATGTACCGCCCAGGGGATAAACGTTCGCCCGGGCCGCACGTTTAATTAGGACCCCGCGCTTCGCCCGCCTTCGCCTCCCGGGAACCCGATGGACGACCTCCGCTACGCGATCGCACTCCTGTTCAAGCGGAAAGGCCGCGACGAGCTCACGGAGCGAGAATTCGTCCTCTCGGCGTCGATGGACCTTCGGTGGTTTCCGCCTCGCGACGCCCAGCGACTCCTGCAGCTCGGTCTCGAAACGAGCCTCCTCGAATCCCACGGCGGGAACATCCGTCCCGCGTTCCCGATCGACTCCGTCGACGTGCCGCGGGACTTCGTCCCGACGGCAAAGACCCTCGAGGTCGCCACGCCCGCGTCGGAGGACATCTTCCTGCGGATTGTGGACGCGATCGTGGCTCACACGAAATCGGACCGTCGCAGCATCATCGCCTCCGTGAACGCGGTCCAAGAGAAGATGGACGTGGATGTCGAGGTCGCCGCGCTCGTCGCGGCGCGTCAGGCCGGCCTCGATGTCGGTCCGTTCCTCGGACCCGTCAAGGCCCACCTCGGGCTGAGCTGATCACTCGTCCTTTTCCTGCATCTTGATCAGGTCGCCCAGGGTCAGGCTTCCCGACGCGGCCTGTTTCTTCATCGCGACGGGCACGACCTTCTCCTTGAGCTTGATGCCCAGGGTGTGCTCCAGCTTCGTCACGAGGCCGTCCCCCGGGGAGATCGCGCCGGACTCGAGCTGGGAGATCACGCTGACCTTCTCGTTGATCTTCGCCCCGAGGTCCGCCTGCTTCCACCCCCTCTCCTCGCGCGCGCGACGTATACGCTGCGGAAAGTCCTCGGCGAGCTCCAGATCCCCCGCCTCGGCGTACACGTCCCGGGGTGTCTGACGGCGCTGCCGGGCCTCGAGGCGCTGGGCGATGACCGGGGGCATCGTCCCGCGTCGGACAACGGGAGTGGTCACCTCATCCCCGAACTTCGCACAGTTGCTGCAAACGGCCAGGACCGTGCTCTCGATTGCCACGTTTTTCGTGTGGGGAACGTCCGCGCCGCACAATTCGCAGATCACGATATCAAGTCCGCAACCGCTAAATAAAAGGTGCTGGGTATATAGCCTTCGTCCTCCGCCGGCCCACCGGACGAGATTACATGGACGAAGAACAGATCCGAGAATTCTCGGAGAAACTGTCTGAGCGAATCGCCTCCCTCGAGGATCGGAACGACAAACTCCTGGAGGCGGCACGTCGCGTCGAAGGCGAGAAGCGGTACGTGGAGACGGAGCTGATCCGTCTCCAGAAGGAGATCAAGAGGCTCAAGCAGGAGCTCGATCGTCTCAAGAGCCCGCCCCTGATCATCGGGAGCGTCCGCGACGTCCTCGCGGACGGCCGTGTCGTGGTGAAGTCCTCGACCGGACCCGACTTCATCGTCAACGCGGCGGACTACATCGCGAAGGAGAACCTGCTCGTCGGAGCGCGCGTCGCGCTCAACAAGCAGACCCTCGCGGTGATGGGCGTCCTGCCGCCATCCTACGATCCGATCGTGACGGGCGCGGAGATCATCGAGAAGCCCCAGATCACGTACGGGGACATCGGCGGCCTCGAGCAACAGATCATGGAGCTCAAGGAGGCCGTCGAGGACCCCCTCCTCAAGCCCGATCTGTACCGCAAGGTCGGCATCGAGCCGCCCAAGGGCGTGCTCCTCGTCGGACCTCCCGGGACGGGCAAGACGCTCCTGGCCAAGGCGGTTGCGAACCGCACCAAGGCGACCTTCATACGGTTCGTGGGCTCCGAACTCGTCCAGAAGTACATCGGCGAGGGCGCGCGCCTCGTGCGCGAGCTCTTCGAGCTGGCCCGGAAGAAGTCCCCGTCGATCGTGTTCATCGACGAGCTCGACAGCGTGGGTGCGAAGCGGCTCGAGGTCGCGACCTCGGGGGACCGGGAGGTCCAGCGCACCCTGATGCAGCTCCTCGCGGAGCTCGACGGATTCAACCCGCTCGGTGACGTGAAGATCATCGGCGCGACGAACCGACCGGACATCCTCGACGATGCGCTCCTCCGGCCGGGCCGGTTCGATCGGATCATTGAGATCCCGATCCCCAGCTACGAGGGTCGGTTGTCCATCTTCAAGATCCACACGCACAAGATGAGCATCGGGACCGAAGTCGATTTCGACGCCCTCGCGCAGCGCGCGGACGGGGCCACCGGGGCGGACCTCAAAGCGATGTGCACGGAGGCCGGCATGTTCGCGATCCGGGAGGACCGGGACTCCGTGACGATGACGGACTTCGAGCTCGCGGTCGACAAGGTCCTCGGGGAGAGCCGCGTGCGCCACGAGACCGCCAGCGGCGCGATGTACGCGTGAAAGCCGCGTCCCCGGGTGTGCGGCGCCCTCCGAGCGTCGCACCATAACCTTTATTCGGGCCCCTAGATTAGCCCGCCCGGTCATGGTTCGTACCCTGGCCCGAGACGACTCCGCCCTCAGCGACTGGATCGTCCTCTTGGCCCTGATTATCGCGGTCGCCGTCGTGCTCGGCGCCTACTACGTCGTCTTCACCCCGTCCCCACCGGCCCCTCGGAGGCTCGCTCAGCTGGGTGACTCCGTGTCCATCGACTACATCGGCTACTTCCAGAACGACAACCTCGTGTTCGACACGAGCATCCAATCCGTCGCTATGGACAACGCGAGCTATGCCAAGGCGGTCAGCTTCGGCTGGCGCGCCACGTTCTCGAGCCTCCAGTTCACGATCGGCGACAAGTCGACGATCCAAGGATTCGACGCGGGCGTCCGGGGACTGGCCCAGGGGCAGACCACGACGATCGCCGTGCCCCCGGAGGATGGCTACGGCGCCGCCGATCCAGGCAAGATCTTCTCCTACCCGCTCGTCCAGACATTCCCGGTGCGCGTCACGATGAACACGTCGGCCTTCGCGAGCTACTACGGGGAGGGCGCGGTCTCGGCAACGAACGTCTCGGACCCGATCTACGGATGGAGCGTGACCGTCGCGATCCTGGGCGGCCTCGTCGTCGTGACGAACAGCCCGTACCCCTCCGAGGCCCTCCATCCCTACGGCCTGTGGCGGGCGACGGTCCTGACCGTGGACGACGCGGCGAACAACGGAACGGGCCTCATCACGATCCAGAACCGCCTCGACCCGAGCCTCGTGGACCGGATCGGCGGGAAGTCACCGGCAGGGGCTGCGTTCTACCTCTCTGATGTAAACCTCGCGGCGGGGACGTACACACTCGACTTCAATCGGCAGGTCGTCGGCCGGACGCTCGTGTTCCAGGTGACCCTCGTCAAGCTCTCCAGCATCACCTGAGGCCGCCGCGATGGCCTCCGTGGCGGAATGGCTCACGGGTCTGTTCGCGTTCCTCGGACCGGCGGGCACCCTCCTCGCCCTCTTCCTCGTTTTCGTGATTGATGCGGCGGTCATTCCCGCCCTCCCCGAACTCGCGGTCGTCCTGAGCTTCCTG
>JBGPGA010000065.1:0-10972 GCA_041483635.1 Thermoplasmata archaeon | reverse complement strand
GGATGGCGGGCATCGCATCCCCGCCCGATGTCACGCGGCCGTCCGGGGCCACCGCGTGGGCCGAGGCTAGGCGTGCATCGCTCGGAATCGACTGGAGGAGGTCCTGCGCCTGCTGAATCCGCTCGATATGGAGCGCCCGGCGAACGTCGACGAGCCGAACCGCACGGGCGAACGCGGAGCAGACCCGACAATCGCCGTCGTACAGCAGGGAATACGGCGCGTCGCTTCGCATTGTGCTAGACGGAGTGCCTCGAGAGGCATGAAGTCTCCGACATTTCGATAGGATCGCCCCTGGGCTGCACAAAAGAGGGCTGTGACACGTCGTGTGGCAAGAATGTTTAAGTAAGCCTAAATCATCCATTTATCGACAACATGCCGAGGTCCACCTCTCCCGCGATGGCGGGACACGTTTCTGCGTCGAGCAGCCGGGCCTCGGTGGTGCTTGGCGGATGACCTACCCCTCGCGGATTTCGGGGCAGGTCCTTGGGTGCAAACATGATGAAGTCTCACGGCTCGGATCGGGCGGATCGGAGGGGTCCTGGTGAGCCCGACGGCTGCTCCACGAGACTCCATGCGGATCATGGGATCGCTATCGGGAGGGAAGGACGTGACTGAGGCACGCGACCTGGAACAGGGCTGGAAGACCGACGAACGCTGGGCTGGCATCATCCGGCCCTACACCGCGCACGACGTGGTCCGACTTCAGGGCTCCGTCCGAGTCGAGCACACGCTTGCTCACCGCGGATCGTCGCGCCTCTGGCATCTCCTCCGGACGGAGTCGTTCGTGGCGGCGCTCGGGGCGATGACCGGCGGACAGGCTGTGCAGCAAGTCCAGGCGGGTCTCCGGGCCATCTATCTCAGCGGCTGGCAGGTCGCCGCGGACGCAAATGACGCCGGGCAGACCTATCCAGACCAGAGCCTCTATCCCGCCGACTCCGTCCCGAACGTGGTCCGGCGGCTCAACCATGCGCTCCAGCGGGAGGACCAGAAGCAGCACATGGCCGGCCGGAAGGACATCGACTGGTTCGCCCCGATCATCGCGGACGCGGAAGCGGGGTTCGGGGGTCCGCTCAATGCGTTCGAACTCATGAAAGGTCTCATCGACGCGGGCGCCGCGGCCGCGCACTTCGAGGATCAGCTCGCGAGCGCAAAGAAGTGCGGCCACCTGGGCGGGAAGGTCCTTGTGCCGACGCGGGAATTCATCCAGAAGCTCGTCGCCGCACGACTCGCGGCGGACATCGAGGGCGTCCCATCCATCCTGATCGCCCGCACGGACGCAAACAGCGCCCGGCTCATCACGAGCGACGTCGATCCGCGGGACCAGGAGTTCATCGGGAGCGAGCGGACGTCCGAGGGGTTCCACACGTTGAACGGCGGCTTGGATGCCGCCATCGCCCGTGGACTGAGCTATGCGCCGTACGCGGACCTCGTCTGGTGTGAGACGGCGAGCCCGGACCTCGACGAGGCCCGGACGTTCGCGGATGCGCTCCATGCGAAGTTCCCGGACAAGATGCTTGCTTACAACTGCTCCGCGTCCTTCAACTGGAGGAAGAAGCTCGAGTCTGTGCAGATCGCGCGATTCCAGGAAGAGCTCGCGGACATGGGCTACCGCTTCCAGTTCGTAACCCTCGCCGGGTTCCACTCGATGAACCTGTCCATGTTCCGGCTCGCACGAGACTACCGCGAGACGGGGATGACCGCGTACACGGAGCTTCAGCAGGAAGAGTTCGCCGCGAAGGAGGAAGGCTACGCCGCGGTCGAGCACCAGGCCTTCGTCGGCACGGGCTACTTCGACGAGATCGCGAACGTCCTGAGCGGCGGAACCGCTTCGACCCTGGCGATGGAAGGCTCCACGGAGACCGAGCAGTTCCACGACAAGACGAAAGCCGAGGAACTCGCGAAGCGGCGCTGAGCTCTCCCGGGATCAGAACGGCAGCCGTCCGAGGGCAATGGTCAGGGGCAGCAAGGCGCGTTCCCGGCCCAGGAACTTCGCCGTCTGAAGGGCGGCGTTCAGGTAGCTGATCGTGTGCTCCTTCTCGCCCACGGTCCAGTTCCCGTAGAAATTGACCACCGTCGCGAGCAGGTCCTCGAGGGGGATGCCGTTCTCGAGAGCCTGGCGGAGCGTCCGCTCGGCGGGCGGCGACCGGTCGCGCAGGCTTGACTCGAGAGCCGGAAGCAGCGCGTCGGGGTCGAGTTCCCCTCCCCGTTCAAGTTCGAGGAACTCGGGGTAGCCGAATCGCCCGGTGAGCGTGCGATAGAGTTTCCAGGAGAGCCACGTGTTCTCGGAGGGCGTGAGATGGCGGGACACGATACGCGCCGCGTGCACGAGGCTGAGAGAATGACCTAGGAAACCGGGCTCGGCGCTCGCAGCGATGAGGAGAGGTCGGTACGCCTCGTCCGCCTGCCCTTCGAAAGCCAGGGCCTGCAAGACCCCCTCGACCCGATCGAACGACCCTTCATCGACCAGTTCCTCGAGCAGATCCGTGTCGGCCTCCTCGTCCCCGGCGCCTTCCCGATCCGGGATCCGGATCGGGGTCGCGCCCTGGAGCGAGAACGACTGGAGACGCGCCAGATTCATCGCGGAGACGAGCGCCTTCGGGCCGCCGAGGGACTCTGCGGCCTCGATGTACGTCGCGGCCGTCACGAAATGGTGCCCGAGCCGACCGAGGTCCGCGAGGGACGCGCGCAGGGCGACCCTCGACCAAGCCTCGAGGCCATAGTCCATCGTCATTCGTCCAATCACGCTCGCAGCCTGATCGGCGAGACCCCCATGGACCGCCTTGCTGTAGGCCATCGTCAGATCCTCGACCGACGCGGGAGGCACGGAACGGGCCATGGCCGAAGCGACCGACACGTCGAAGGGACGGCGCGCGAGGGTGAAGTTGTAGAGGAGAAGGAACCGCAGGAGACCGAGGCCGCCGGGAGGCCGCGTGAGCCGGAGGAGGTCGCGCCCCGCCATCATCGTCAGAAGACCGTGGGGCGTGTGGAGCTGCGGGTCGTCATGATTCGTCGCGACGAGCACGAGTTCCTGGAGGATCGGGCCGGCACTCGAAAGGTCCTTGACGGCGCGGTCGAAGAGGGGGACCGCATGCTGATGGTCGACGCCCGGGAGCAGGGCGAGGAGCCGGTCCAAGTCCTGGGAAGCCAAGGGACCCCACGATGTCGGAACCCGGATATGAAGATAGAGAGCAAATCGGGTCGCGACCCTCGGCCCATCGAGAAACGCTTATACCGCACCGACCCCTTCGTTCGGAGGAATGCCAACCTACGATGTGATTATCATCGGCTCCGGACCCTCCGGGCTCACCGCGGCGATCTACGCCACCCGTGCCAACCTCAAGACGCTGGTGGTTGCGGGTGCGGTCGCGGGCGGACAGCTCATGCTCACCTCCGAGGTCGAGAACTACCCCGGCTTCCCAGATGGCGTGCTCGGCCCCGAACTGATGTCCCTCTGGCGCAAGCAGGCCGAGCGGTTCAAGGCGGACTTCGTCGACGATAACGTGACGAGGGTGGACTTCAAAGCCCGTCCGTTCAAGGTCTGGGTCACAGACCAAGAGTACGAGGGCCGCGCCGTCATCCTCTCGACCGGCGCCAACGCGAAGTACCTGAACCTGCCTAACGAGGAGCGTCTCAAGGGTCGCGGGGTGTCTGCCTGCGCGGTGTGTGACGGCTTCTTCTTTAAGCAACTCGAGGTCGTGGTCGTGGGCGGAGGGGACACGGCGATGGAGGAGGCACTATACCTCGCGAAGTTTTGCAAGACTGTAACGGTCGTCCATCGCCGCCACGAGTTCCGGGCGAGCAAGATCATGCAAGACCGGCTGCTCCGGACGCCGAACGTCAAGGTGATCTGGGATTCAGAGGTCGTCGATGTCCTGGGAGAGATGAAGGTCGAGGGCGTTCGGGTGAAGGACGTGAAGTCGGGCGCGACGACCGACCTCAAGGCCCAGGGGCTCTTCCTCGCGATTGGCCACGTTCCTGCAACGGATGTCTTCAAAGGCCAGATCCAGCTCGAGAAGGGCTACGTCGTCCTGCGTCCGCACGATGGCTACCAGACCTCGACGGACGTGGACGGCGTCTTCGCTGCGGGGGACGTCCACGACCACCGCTATCGCCAGGCCGTGACCGCCGCGGGGTTCGGCTGCATGGCCACGCTCGATGTCGAAAAGTGGCTCCAGGCCCGCGAGTAGATCTCAACCCGTGTTACGAAGCCCGTGCGAAATCCCATTCACCGTGATCAGGATCGCGCGGAGAAGCTCTGGATCCTTCCGACCCTCATGCCGCCTCCGGTCGAGGAGCTCCGCCTGGATGTAGTTCAGCGGATCGAGGTAGGGATCGCGTCGCGCGACGGCGGCTTTTAGGACCGGATCGGCCTCGAGGACCTCCCTCACGCTCGCGATCTCCATGATCTTCCGAAGGCTAAGGCTGTGCTCTTGGAGGATCCGTCCGAAGATGCGCGTGCGGATCGCTGGATTCGGCACGAGGTCTGCGTACCGGCTCGCGAGGGTCATGTCCGCTTTCCCGAGGACCATCTGGCCCGTGTCGAGCATGCCCGCGAAGAACGGCCACTCGCGGTGCATCCGCGCGAGAAGCCCCGCATCGCCCTCAGACGCGAGCGCGGAGCCAATCGAGTACCACCCAGGCAGGATGTGGCGGTTCTGCATCCAGGCGAAGACCCAAGGGATTGCGCGCAGGTCCTCGATTCGGAGGCTGCCGCCGCGGCTCGGAGGTCGCGAGCTGATGTTGAGTTCGGCAATCTCGTGAATCGGCGTCGCGTGCTCGAAGTACACGGCGAGGCCCGGGTCCCCATAGACGAGATCGCGATACGACCTCTGTCCCGTGTCTGCCATCCGGTCCATGGCGTCCATCCAAGGCTGCTCCGGCTTCGCGGGCCTCGCGGCCATCGCGAGCAGGAGGCCGCCGATGAGCTGCTCCGTCTCGCGGAGGGCGACTAGGAAGTGGAAATACTTCGAGCTGAGGACCTCGCCCTGCTCCGTGATTCGCATCCTTCCCGTTGCCACCTCGGATGGCAAGGCGCGCATCGCCTCGTAGGCGGGCACGCCGCCGCGGCTGATCGACCCGCCGCGGCCATGGAAGATCGTCAGAGAAACGCCTGCGGCCTCGCTGCGAGTCGCGAGTTCGCGTTGCGCACGGAAGAGATGCCACCGAGACGCGAAGATTCCGCCGTCCTTCATGCTGTCGCTGTATCCGACCATCACCTCCTGCCGGAGGCCGCGGGCACGGAGGTGGACCTTGTACGCGGGGTTCTCGTAGAGCTCAGACATGGTGGGCCCGCATTGTTTGAGGGCCTCGATCATCTCGAACAGGGGCGAGATGTCGACTTGGCTGTACTGTTCCTTGAGATCCACGAGCCTCAGGAGCTTGGCCAGGAGGAGGAGCCCCAGGACGTCGCTCGGGGCGTGGGCCATGCTCAGGACAATCGTGTGCGCCATCGCTTCGCCGTAGTCGCGCTGGAGCTCTCCGAGGGTCCGGAGGGCTTCGATCACGCGCGCGCCATCGCCGGTGACCCGGAGGATCCGCGGCCGGAACCGGGTCTCGAGAAGGCGGGTGAGCAGGAGGATCCTTTTCGATTCCGACATCCGCGCGTACGCCCGGCCCTGACCGGAAGCGGCGAGGATCTCACCTACCGCCGAGCCGACGTCCTTCGAGCTGAGACGGAGATCGAGCGAAGCGAGATGGAATCCGAACGTCTCGACCTGGCGGATGAAGTCCTCGAGCGGACCGTCCGCTTCCTCCGGGGCGCCGTTCATCCGCAGGGAGGTCTGGAGCAGTCGGAGGTCAGCCAGGAGCTCCTCCGCAGAGCGGTATCCGTCCCGCGGCCGAGTCAGGACGGATGCGATCTTGTGTCCGATGAACGTGATCTTCGCGCGGTGGTGTTCCTCGCGGTTGACCCGGTGGATCTCGCGCCATGTGCGAGGGTGGGCCTTCCGGTCCTGAAGGAGCGAGGCCATGAGAGCGGGGGACGGAGGCACGTACCGCGCGCTCTCCGTCAGGATGTCGATCAGCTCGCGGCATCGGGCGATGTACCGGTTCAGGAGGAACAAGCGCTGGGCGCGGGCCGCCTCCCGCATCGAGGCCGGCGTGACGTGGGGGTTGCCGTCCATGTCCGACCCCCGCCAGGAGCCGAAGAACAGGAACGCCGGCACGCGGCCACGGGCCGGGCCGTACGTCAGGTCAAGGGACCGTGACAGCCGCCGGTAGAATTCCGGAATCATATCGAGCACGACGTGGTCGAAGTAGAAGAGACCCATCCGGATCTCGTCGATGACCCTCGGACGGCGGAACCGGAGCTCGTCGCTGTGCCACAGTCCCATCGCTTCCCGGGCGAGCCCCTGCTTCGCGGCATCGAGCTCGGAGGGAAGGAGCCGCTCCCGGTCCATGCGGGCGAGCAGGGTCTGAACCCGCCGCAGCCGCTCCAGGAGGGTCCGCCGTTTCGGCTCCGTCGGATGGGCCGTGAACACGGCACGAACGTCGAGGGCCCCGAGGAGCCGGACCGCGCCCGGCCGGTCGACACCCTGTTCCTTCAAGCGCTGGAACGTGTCCTCGAGCGATTGAGGGACGGGGGTCCCGACGGCCTCCGCCTCGCGGAGGCGGCGCACGCGGTCGATGTCCTCCGCCAGGTTCACGAGCAAGAAGTGGAACGAGAAGAGACGGGACAGGGATTCCGCCTCGTCGAGCGTGAGGGACTCCGCGAGTCGACGGACCTCCTGAGCGAGCGCGGGGTCGCCGCGTAGCCGGGTCTCCTGGCACAACTCTCGGAACCGCCGCGCGAGTTTCGCCGTGTCCGCGCCCGACTCCCTCTCCACGACAGAAGAGAGGACCGCCTCGATGAGCGCCACATCGTCCTGGATCGTGCGAACGGGCTCGGCCATGGCCGCGGCTCCCGATGGACAAGGCAGCCAAAAGGCTTCGTTCGCTCCCCGGGCCAGCCTGCAGATGTCCACCGTAACGAAATCTTGAAGTAAAATCCGCCCCTTGGCCAGAGATGAGGCACAGGGAATGGTGCGCATCTTCCGCGGGGGCGTCCTGGACGAGCGGTTCGAGGGATCCGTCGTGGTCATCGGGCCTCGGCCGACCCAGATGACCGGGCTCGTCCGGGGTGACCTCTTCGTGCGGGACAACAGCGTGTGTGAGGTCACCGGGATGGTCTCCGGGAACCTGCTCGCGGAGCGCACGGGGAAGGCGGTCCTCAGAGGACTCGTCACGAAGGCCTGCAAGGCCACCGGCGGCGATGTCGAGGTCTACGGACTCGTCGAAGGCGACGTGATGAACGAAGGCGGCCGCGTGTACGTGGACAAGGGAGCCGTCGTGCGCGGGCGGATTGTCGGCGAGACGAGCCCGGCGCCCCTGCCGCCGCTCCCGCCCGCGAGCGCGGGGGCCGGGGCGAAGCCGCCAGCGTCTCCCCCGTCCGCGCCGCCCTCGACGCCGCCGTCCGCGTAGCCGTCGCGACCCTTACGTCGCCTGCGCGTCGCTCGGTGTCAGCGGGCCCTTTTCGATAATCGGCTCGGGGCGCTTCTCAGCCGCCGCGAAGAGCTGGAGGTAGGGGATGATGGAGGCCATGAGCCGGTTCTCGGCCTTCCGGAGATGTTCCTCGTACGTGGACCGGCTCACCCCGAGGCTGCGCGCGACACTCTCCGTGGTCACCTCGCGCGGGCTGCTGTAGTAGCCATACCGGTGGGCCTTCAGGATCGCGTCAATTTGCTTCCCGGTGAGTTCGGAGAAGAGGCTGTTGACCCATACGCTCGTGGGCAGGAAGCTGAGGGGAATCTCGCGCTTCCGGAGGAGCTCGGTCGGCCCGAGCTTGTTCAGGTCGCGGAAGAGACCCCGCGTGCGGTCCTCCTCGAAGCTCAGGACGCGGAAGTAGCCCCAGCCATCCTGGAAGACGGCGGGCGGCGCGTCGAAGCACTCATGGGGTTCCCAGACGTTCCACGGGCTGTTGCCGAGCGCGTCGCAGGTGCACCGGAGCATGAAGATCCGGGCCTCCTTCCCCTCGATCCATTTGTCGATGACCCGCCCCGCCTTGTTGATCTCCTTCTCGATCGCGGCGAGTTCATGCTCGTCCTGGGTCGGAACCTGAAGGAGCTCGCGGCCCCAGATGCACCACATCGAGATGGGGATGCCCGGGTGCCGTCCGGACATTGCGATGAACGGGTAGTCGTACTGCGTGCGGAAGGACACTTCCCAGAGGCCCATGAACGACCCAAGGCCCTCCTGGGCTATATGAATGGTGCCGTCATATGACGGCCGTCAATGGCGGGTCAAATCGCTTCGTCTCCGACGTCCTTCAGGAGTCCGAGGTACAAGACATGTACGGAATCCGAATGGATGTGGACGCTCGACTGCGAACGAACCCGGCCCTGCGGGAGTACGCCCGGATGGAATACGGCAGCGACGAGGTCGCCTGGATCCTCGCCGCCGCGAACACCCCGCGTCGGAGGGCGGTCCGCCGACCGCTCGTCGCGCGGTTCCGGATCCGACGTGCCCCTCCGACCCCCCGGCCCGTCGCCTGCAAAGGATCACCCCGGGGCCGTCCCTCCGAGGCGCCCTCGCCAGGCTGAGACAGGTTCTTATCGGAGGGCCGTCTCCTTTTTCCTTCGATGCCTGAGGTCACGATCACCTATTGCCTGCCGTGCCGCTACCAGTTCAAGGCGATGCAGGACGCGGACGCAATCCTGAAGGAATTCGGCCAGAGGCTTTCGGGCCTGCGTCTCGTGCCCGGAGACCTGGGCGTGTACGACGTGGCCTTCGACGGAGAAGTCCTGTTCTCCCTCGACAAGGCGGAGCAGTTCCCCGAGACCCAGGAGCTCATCGAGAAGATTCGGGTTAAGCTTCCTGTGGCACGGAAACGCCGCGCGAAAGCCTGAGGCGGCCTCATCAGGGGATGCTCAGGACGACCTTCCCGAACTGTTCGCCGCGCTCCAGATAGGCATGGGCTTCCCCCGCCTGCTTGAGCGGGAACACGCGGTCCACGACCGGCTTGAGGCGACCCATGAACACGAGCTTCATGACCTCCTCGAACTCGTGCTGGTTCGCCATCGTCGAGCCGAGGATGGAGAGCTGCCGCCAGAACACGTACCGGAGATCGATTTGCGGCATGGGCCCCGTCGTCGCGCCCGGGATGACGAGACGCCCGCCCTTCCGCAAGGAACGGATGCTGTCCTTGAACGTGGCCTCGCCGACATGGTCCAAGACGACGTCTACACCGCGCTTCCCGGTGAGTTCCCAGACCGCCTTGCTCCACGGCATCTCCTTGTAGTTAATCACCACGTCGGCGCCGAGCGCCTTGGCGCGTTTGAGCTTCGCATCGCTCGAGCTCGTCGTGTAGACCGTGCAGCCCGCGAGCTTCGCAATCTGGATCGCAGCGGTCGAGACGCCGGACCCCGCGCCGAGGATGAGCACATCCTCACCCGGCCGGATCGCGGCACGCGTCACGAGCAGACGCCACGCCGTCATGAAGACGAGGGGAGCGGCCGCGGCCGTGGCCCAGTCCATGTCCACGGGGATCGCGAGGAGATTCCTGGCGGGGACCGCGACGTACTCGGCGTAGGTCCCCGGGAGATGCTCCCCGAGGATCCGGTACTCCGGGCACAGGGAGTCCTCGCCGGCGACGCAGAATTCGCAATGGCCGCACGTGAGGCCCGGGTTCGCGACGACGCGGTCCCCGGGCTCGAAGCCTGTGACATCCGATCCGAGCTTGGCCACCTCTCCCGCCACGTCGGCGCCGAGCACGTGGGGCAGGACGAGCTGGAGACCCGGAATCCCCTGCCTCACCGCGAGGTCGAGGTGGTTGAGGGACGCCGCATGAACATGGAGGAGGACCTCGTCCGGGCCCGGGACGGGTTCGGGTCGGTCCTCGACATACTCCAGGACCTCCGGCCCCCCATATCGCGGAAGGATGATGGCCTTCATGGTTCACCCTGGGCGGGGGCCGAACGTCCCAGCGCCTAATTAAGGCGCGCCCCCGAGCAATTCAACGGACCGTGTAGCCCTTCTGCTCCAGAAGACGGATCACGTCTTTGCGGCGATCTCCCTGCAGAACGATGACCCCGGCCTTGCCCGAGCCGCCCGTCGCGAGCCCTTTCTTCAGCTCGCGCGCGAGCTTCTCCGCTTCGTCCGGACGGGATTCGAGACCCCGCACGACCGTCACGGCCTTGCCGTAGCGGCGGGTATCGAGGTCGACTTGGAGGAGGGTGGTCTCCTTACCCAGGTCTTCGCAGACGCATAGTTCCTTAGGGAGTCCGCAAGTTGCGCAGATCCCGGCGATCAAGCTGCCTCCGGCGAGGAGGGGGAACCCTCAATCGCCTCTTTAAGTAAGCGGTAGTGCTTGCGAATCGTGACCTCGGACACGCCGGTCAGCCGGGCGATCTGGGCCTGGGTCACGGGGACGTCGCACTCCTCGGAAGCGAGGTAGAGCGCCCCGGCCGCGATGCCGACGGGCGAGTTGGCCTCGAGGAGCTTCGTATCCTTGACCTGGCCGACGAGGGACAGGGCCCTCTCGCCCACCTGGGGGGCCAGTTCGAGCTGGGACGCGAACCTCGGGACGAAGTCCTCCGCGCGGCTCGCGCGGGCGAACACCCCGAGCTCCCGGCTCACGACCTTCGCGGTCAGGCTGATCCGGTGGACCGTCACACCCGTCGCCTGGGCAAGCTCGTGGAGCCCGCGGGGCGCGCCGAGCTGCTTCGATGCCAGGTACACGACGGAGGCCACGATCGCGTCCATCGATCGACCGCGGGACAGGCCCGCCTCAATCGTCTGGCGCAACAGGATGGCGGCCCTCTCCCGGAAAACGGGGGCGAGGCCGAGGCGGCTGGAGAGGCTCGAAAGCTGCGCGAGGCCGGGGGCGAGCGCACGCTCCGTGCGGTCGTACCGGGTCCACTGGCTCACGCGGCGCAGGCGGTTCAAGGCGGCGACGGAGCGGGCGTCGATCGGGTTGCCCTTCGCGTCCCGAAGGCCG
>JBGPGA010000064.1:0-11154 GCA_041483635.1 Thermoplasmata archaeon | reverse complement strand
CACCGGATGTCGATGATGGCCCACGAGGTCCGCGTCATGCCCCACAAGACGTTCCGCTTCAACCTCGCGGTCTGCCCGCCGTACAACGCCGACTTCGACGGCGACGAGATGAACCTCCACGTGCTTCAGAGCGAGGAGGCCCGGGCCGAGGCCCGCGTCCTCATGCGGGTCCAGGAGCACATCCTCTCCCCGCGGTTCGGCGGTCCGGTTATCGGCGGGATCCACGACCACATCACGGGCGCGTTCCTGCTGACGCACAAGGACTCCCGCTTCACGCGCGAGGAGGTTGTGTTCATCCTGAGCAAGATCAACCTGCACCAGCTCCCCGAGCCCGAGATCAAGAAGGGCGGCCAGGAGTTCTGGACGGGCAAGCAGCTGTTCTCGATGGTCCTGCCGAAGGAGCTGAGCATGACCTTCAAGTCGTCGATCGCGCCGAAGGGGGACATCGGACTCAAGGAGCTGCGAGACGAAGATTCCCTCGTCATCATCAAGGATGGCAAGAACATCTCCGGGACGATCGACGAGAACGCGATCGGGGCGTTCAAGGGGAAGATCGTCGACAAGCTGGCCCGGGACTACGGGCCGGACGTCGCGCGGGAGTTCCTCGACAAGGCCACGAAGATGGCGATCGGGGCGATCATGGTCCGCGGCTTCACGACGGGCATCGACGATGAGGACATCCCCGAGGAGGCCAAGAAGGACATTTCCGAGGGGCTCAAGACCGCGACGGACAAGGTCGAGAAGCTCGTCGACTCGTACCGCCGGGGCGAGCTCGAGCAGATGCCGGGCCGGTCCCTCGAGGAGACCCTCGAGGTCGAGGCGATGAAGATCCTCGGCCGCGCGCGTGACCAGGCCGGTCAGATCGCGGGGAGGTACCTCGGGATGGAGAACAGCGCGGTGATCATGGCGCGCTCCGGCGCTCGCGGCTCGATGCTGAACCTGTCCCAGATGGCGGGCTGCATCGGGCAGCAGGCCGTCCGGGGCGAGCGGCTGAGCCGCGGGTACTGGAACCGCACCCTGCCCCACTTCAAGAAGGGGGACCTGGGCGCCGAGGCGAAAGGCTTCGTCAAGGCGTCTTACAAGTCCGGGTTGCACCCGACGGAGTACTTCTTCCACGCGATGGGCGGCCGCGAAGGTCTCGTCGACACGGCCGTCCGGACGTCCCGGTCCGGTTACATGCAGCGGCGGCTCATCAACGCCCTGGAGGATCTGAAGGTCAAGGAGGACGGGACCGTGCGGAACACGGCCGACACGATCATCCAGTTCCGGTTCGGCGAGGATGGCGTGGACCCGTCCCGCAGCGTCCAGGGCCGCGCCGTGGACATCGATGACATCCTTCAGGAGGTCCTCGGCGAGGAACCCTCCTGGAAGGAGCGCCTCCGCGAACAGGAAATGGCCTCGTACGGCCTGACGGAGAAGGACATGTACGTGGAGATCTCCGAAGAGGAGGTCGAAGTCGAAGAGGAAGAGCCCCCCTCGGAGGAGTGATCATGGCGCGCGCCACGACGATTCAGGCTCTGCGGAACCGCGGTCTCTCGAAGAAGACGGCCGAGATCCTCGCGGACGCGGGGTTCACCCTGGAGAAGCTCCAGAAGGCGAGCGTGGACCGGCTCAAGAAGTTCCTGACCGTCAAAGAAGCCGAGAAGGTCGTCAAGAAGCTCGCCGCCCCCGAGGAGAAGCCGACCCCGAAGCGGGAGAGGGCCCGCGCGAAGCCGGCGCCCCGCGGCGCCCGGAAGGGGACCGCGAAGGAGGCGGAAGCCGAGCCGGAGACGCCCCTCGAGATTCCCAAGAAGGCCCCGAACCTCTCGGAAGGCGAGAAGGAAATCTTCGAGCTCCTCCGGGAAATCGGGAAGGACCTCCCGCGGTCCGTCGTGGGGGAACTCGCGAAGAAGCTCCACGGGGTCAAGCTGAGCAAGAAGCGGCTGGCCGAGGTCCTCACGAGGGTCTCGGAGAAATACGACATCCACTCGATCGACGCGAACGAGTCTGCGGGCATCGTTTCGGCCCAGTCCATCGGCGAACCGGGCACGCAGATGACGATGCGTACGTTCCACTACGCCGGGGTGGCGGAGATGAATGTCACCCTGGGTCTGCCGCGCCTGATCGAGATCGTCGATGCACGTCGCGTGCCTTCCACGCCGATCATGGAGATCTACATCAAGTCCAGCCACAACGAGCTGGAGAAGATGAAGCGGATCGCCACGGAGATTGAGATGACCTCGCTCGAGGACGTCGCGGACATCGAGACGGACCTCGTCAACATGCGCGTCGTCGCGTACCCGGACGACCACCGGATGAAGTCCCGGGGCGTGACCTGGTCCGAGCTCGAGGAGAAGCTCAAGAAGCTCGGCGAGCCCCAGGAGGTCAAGCACGCCGTGGGCAACACGGAGAAGAAGGTCAAGGCCCTCGTCGTTGAGGCGGGCGAACCCTCCTTCAAGAAGCTCCAGCGGATTGTCGAGCAGATCCGGTCCACGAAGATCAAGGGCATCGATGGGATCCGGCGGGCGATCATCCGGAAGCGCGGGGACGAGTACGTGATCTACACGGAGGGGTCCAACCTCTCCAAGATCCTGGAGCTGCCGTACGTCGACGCGTCGCGTACCTCCACGAACTCAGTTCAGGAGATTTACGAGGTGCTCGGGATAGAAGCCGCGCGGAACGCGATCATCAACGAGGCCTACAACACCCTGCAGGAGCAGGGGCTCACGGTCGACATCCGGCACATCATGCTCGTCTCGGACATGATGACGAACGACGGCGACGTGAAGGCGATCGGCCGACACGGGATCTCGGGACGGAAATCCTCCGTCCTGGCCCGCGCCGCGTTCGAAATTACCGCGCACCACCTGCTCCGGGCCGCGATCACGGGTGAGGTCGACTACCTGGATGGCGTCGCGGAGAATGTGATCGTGGGGCAGCCCGTCACCCTGGGCACGGGGGCCGTGAACCTCGTTTACAAGCCGCCCGCGAGCTTCCCGAAGCAACCGACTCCGCCGCCCAAGCCGGCTGTGCCTCCCCCGCCCGTCGCGCCCCAGGCGGAGACGGCGGACCCCGCGGCTGAGGCGAAAGAGGTGGCGCCATGATCGACGTCCCGCGAGCCCTCCGCCTCGCGACGGACACGGGCGACGTGCGGTTTGGCCTGAAAGAGGTCCGTCATGCGGTCAAGACGAAGGTGGCCAAGATGGTCGTCGTGGCCTCGAACTGTCCTCCGGATGCACTGAAGAGCCTCGGCGAGGTGAAGGTGTTCCCGTTCCCCGGGACGAACGCCGAGCTCGGCGCGTCCTGCGGCGTCCCGTTCTCCGTCGCCGCCCTGGCCGTTGTGGCCCCGGGGGAGTCGAACATCCTGAGCGCCTAGGTGCCGCATGGCGGAAGTCACCTTTGATGAGCAGACGATCAAGTACGTGGCGCTCTTCCAGGATTTGACCCGCACGACCGTCGTGGATTGCGTCGATGCCCAGGACCGCCTGATCTTCGTCGTGAAGGAAGGCGACATCGGCAAGGCGATCGGCAAGAAAGGCGAGAACGTGGCGAAGCTGAAGCGCCTCTTCAACAAGGACATCCACGTCGTCGAGTTCTCCGACCAGCCGGAGAAGTTCGTCGCGAACGTGTTCCGCAACTACGACGTGAAAGGGGTCCAGATCGAGCAGCGAGGGGACGTCACCCACGCCACGGTCACGGTCGACGCGAGCAAGAAGGGGCGGGCGATCGGGAAGGAGGGACGGAACCTGCGTGTGTCGCGGGACTTGATTGCCCGCCACCATCCGATCCAAAGCGTCAGCGTGGCCTGAGACCCGCCATTCCACGCCGTTGTCCGTCCGCGCGCCTCCGTGCCGCTGTTCGTCACCGACTACCGAAACCTTACATATCAGTACCGAATCGGCGCGTTCACCAACCCGGGACCGGGCGTCCCCCTCGTCGCTGAGGTGTTCCCATCCAGTACAAGTGGACGGTCCTCCTCGTCACCACGGTCGGCGTGGTCATGGCGGGGATCGACTCCCGCATCGTGATCATCGGACTGCCCCAGGTCGCCGCCGGGATCCACGCAGACGCGGAGCAGGCCATCTGGATCACCCAGGCGTACGTCCTCGGCAGCACGGTCGCGCTCCTCCTCATCGGCCGCGTGTCCGACGTCGTCGGCCGGGTCAAGATGTATTCGAGCGGGTTCGCCGTCTTCACGGTGGGCTCCCTTCTCACGAGCCTCGCGGTGGACCCGACCCAGGTGATCATCTTCCGGTTCATCCAGGGACTCGGCTCCGCCATCCTGTTCACGAACAGCGCCGCGATGATCGTGGACGCGACGCCGAACACTGAGCTGGGGTACTTCCTCGGGATCAACCAGGTCGCCTTCCGCATGGGCGCGATGGCGGGTCTTACGCTGAGCGGGATCATCTTGACAATCCTCGTGGACTGGCGCGCCCTGTTCTACATCAACGTGCCCATCGGCATCTTCGGGACCGTGTGGGCCCAGCGGAAGCTGAAGGAGATCGCGAAGCTCGAACGAGGCGCGCCGATCGACTGGGCCGGGTTCGGGACCTTCACCGTGTTCATCTCGGCGACCCTGCTCGCCCTGACCCTGGCCGCATACGGCCTCGGGGAGGAACTGATCGTGACCGTGCTCTCGGCCATGGCGGTCGTCTCCCTGATCGCGTTCGTCTGGCTCGAGCTGCGGACCAAGTACCCGCTCCTGGACCTCAAGCTCCTGCGGATCCGAGAGTTCACAGGAGGTGTCGTGGCCCAGCTCCTGAATGCGGTCGCGTTCGGCGCCGTGCTCCTCCTCCTGAGCCTCTACTTCCAGCTCGTCCTCGGGATGAATCCCTTGACCGCGGGACTCATCATCATCCCCTTGGACGTCGTGACCGTCCTCCTGGGGCCGTTGAGCGGCAAGCTCTCGGACCGGTACGGCCATCTTCCGTTCACGACGGGTGGTCTCGCCCTCGTGAGCCTTTCCCTGTTCCTCTTCGCGACGACGGACGTGAACACGCCGATCATCCTGCTCATCGTCTACATGGTCATCTTCGGCGGCGGCTTGGGCATCTTCGCTTCCCCGAACATGAGTTCGATCATGGGCTCCGTCCCGTCGGAGCGGCGCGGCATCGCCTCCGCCTTCCGCGCGACCTTCTTCAACATGGGATTCGTGGTGAGCCTGAACCTGGCGATCCTGATCATGACGTTCACGATCCCGTACACGACCGTGTCCCAGATCATCGCCGCCGCCCCCGGAATCGCAATCACCGGGCCGGACAAGGTCCTCTTCGCAGATTCCCTCAAGAGCACCTACTTCTGGATGGGGGTCCTGAACACGATTGCGATTGTCCCCTCGATGCTCCGAGGCCGCCGGGCCCGCACGAATGGTGGGGTTGATTCGAAGCCCACTCCCGCCCTCGAGATGTAAGGGCCCGTCTCCCACCGTCCTGGCGACCGCCCTCCCGTGCCAACGAGCTCCATGACGCCGGGGTGCTCCCCGGGAGCCGGACCTGCACAAGGATTATGTGAACCGGCAGGCATTGGGCGGACGCCTGCGGTGGCAGGTGAAGGGACCCCCATTCCATGTCCACCACCGTGAGCGAGGCCTCGCCCTCGGCGGCGTCCTCTCTCTCCCTCGTCGCCGATGACGCGGATCGCGCCGTGCTCGCCTCGGTCGCCCGCGGACCGAGCGAGGGCGCTCGGGCCTGGCGCCTGAACGGAGAAGCTCATCGTCTCTCGCTCGTCCGGGGATTCGACCGGCTCCTGAGCTGGCCGTCACTCCGGGGCGTCTCTCGGTACGAGCACCAGGAGCGGACCGCCTTCCGCGTGCTCCGGGAGATGCGGGGGCGCGCCCTCCTCGCGGACGAGGTGGGCCTGGGCAAGACCGTCGAGGCCGGCCTCATCCTCAAAGAGTACGCAATCCGCGGCCTCGTCCGCCGCGTCCTGATCCTCACACCCCCGGCTCTCCGCACCCAGTGGCAGGAAGAGATGCGCGAGAAGTTCTCCCTGTCCTTCGAGGTCCTCCGGTCCGCCAAGGACTGGCAGGAGACCCCCTTCCTCCTGGCGTCTCTCGACACGGCGAAGCGCGAGCCCCACGCCACCCTGGCCCGCGGAATCCGCTGGGATCTCGTCATCGTGGACGAAGCCCACCGTCTGAAGAACCGTGTCAGTCGGAACTGGCGGTTCGTCGCAGGCTTGCACAAGAAGTACATGCTCCTCCTGACGGCGACCCCGATCCAGAACGACCTAGACGAGCTGTTCAACCTCGTCAGCCTCCTGAAGCCGGGCCAGCTCCACACGTACGACGAGTACCTCGCGCGGTACGTCGCGACCTTGGACCATCGGGTTCCCACGCGGGTCACGGAGCTCCGGGGACGGCTTCGCGACGTGATGGTGCGGAACCGCCGCGGGATCTCGTTCACGCTCCCTCCGAGGCGGGTCCACTCGCTCCCCGTCCGACTGACGACACCGGAGCGGCGCCTCTACGACCACGTCACCGCATTCGTCCGGGAGGCCTGGGCCGCACCCTCCGGTCGTCTTCCGCTCCCTGCGCGGCTCACCCTCATGGTCCTCCAGCGGGAGATCGGCAGCAGCACGTTCGCGACGGCGCAGACCCTGGGGAAGTTAGAGCACAGCCCGTTGTTCGGCCTCGAGGAGCAAGAGCGGCTCGCCACCCTCCGCGTCGAGGCCGAGGCGATCCGGGACAACATCAAGGCGACCCATCTCCAGAGCTTCCTCCGTTCGACGGACGAGAAGGTCCTCATCTTCACACAGTACCTGCGGACCCTCGAGTACCTCCGTCGCGCCCTCGAGGCGGATGGGTATCGCGTGGCCGCCTACCACGGCGGTCTCTCGCCCCGCGCGAAGGACGAGGCCGTGCGCGCGTTCCGAGCGGACCGCCAGATCTTTCTGAGCACGGAGGCGGGCGGGGAGGGCCGGAACCTTCAGTTCGCCCGGACCCTCGTGAACTACGACCTGCCGTGGAACCCGTTACGGATCGAACAGCGCATCGGGCGCGTGCACCGGCTCGGCCAGGACAAGGAGGTCCATGTGGTCAACCTCTGGGCCACGGACACGATCGAGGAGTACCTGATCGAGCTCCTGGACCGCAAGATCCACATGTTCGAGCTCGTCGTCGGCGAGCTCGATCTGATCCTCGGCGATCTCGGTGGGCGAAAATCGTTCGAGGAGCTGCTCATGGACATCTGGGCGCTCAAGGAGGCGGAAGAGCGCCGGGCCGCCCTCGGCCGGCTCGGCGAGTCCCTCGTGAAGGCCCGCGCCCGGTACGAGAGCGTCAAAGAGCGGAACGATGCGGTGCTCAAGGACGTGACCGAGGAGGCCGCGGCATGACCGAGGAGGCGACGACCCTCCGCGCCTTCACGGTCGGGCTCCTGGAGGATGTCGGGGCCCAGGTGCGCGACGATGGCACCTTCCTCTGGCTCTCGGTCCCGGACGCCGTGCAAGCGAGCCTCGACCTCCCCGTGCAAGCGTGCCTCACCTTCGAAGCGGAGCGCGTGGGCGAGTTCGACGCGGAGCTCGTGGCGCCGGGGAGCTATCTCCTCGAGAAGCTCCTAGGCCTCGCGACCCGAAGGGGCCGGTGGGATGTGGCGCGGCTCGCCATGCCGCCCAAGGGTTGGGACGCGGAGGCCGTCCGGGCTTTCCCGGGGCTCATGCTCGATGAGTCCGACGAGGAGCTACCAGAGAAGACCGAGGAGCCGCTCTTTGTGTTCTCCTTCCGGACCGCGCTCACCTCGGACGAGAAGCGGGAGGGATTCCATCTGATCGCGGTGGCGGCGGACAGCACGGAAGGATGGGAAATCCCATGGCCGCTTCCTGAGGAGGCACTCCATCCTGCCATGCTGCCTGGGGCTCCGCCGGACCTGGAACCGGTGTACCGCACGGCCCGGGAGACTCTCGAGCGCGGGATCCGGGGTGAGATGGAGGCCTTCCGTCGATCCTCCCTGACCGCCCTAGAGGAGGAGGTCCGCCGCATCTTCCGGTACTTTGACGGCACGGTGGCCGAGGTGCGCGAGGCTGCGCCGTCTGGCGCGGAGGACGTCATCCGCGCGATCGAAGCCGAGCGCGATCGCCGGCTCGCGGAAGCGTTGGAACGGTTTGAGCCGCACGCGCTCGTTTCCCTGTGCAGCGTCCGCATCATCCTCGTGCCGACGATCCGGCCTCGCGTGCACACGGAACGGGGCGAAACGTGGGACGTGCGCATCGACGCCCTGACCCGCCACATCCGAGGTCTGCCAACCTCGATCACGGGAGGCGGACCCGCTCCACTTCCAGAGCGTCCGCGGTCGGATACTCCTCGACGACGAACGACGGCCGGCCGAGTTCCGGCGCGATCTCCTCGAGGATCCAGGGAGCGATCTCGATCCGCCTCTTCGCGGCGTCCAGGGTCATGAGCTTCTTCGGGACGCGGTGTCGCTTCGCGAGGTCCCGCAAGAGATCGTCGAGGCCCTCTCCCTCGATGACTCCTTTGACGAGGGTCCCGTCGTCCGTTACGACGTCCCAGGGTCGCGCGACGTTCTCCGCACGCCGCTTGATTCGCGTGCGGAGCTGCCACGCGTCCTTGTAGCCGCTCGTGCAGTAGTGGACGGTCGTCTTCCAGGGGCGCTCGAGGAGCCGGACGGCCACCTCGTCCGCCCCCTTCACGCCGTATGCGAGTTCGGCCTTGACCTCGTATCCGCGGACCTTCATCCGCGCGAAGTTCGCGTCGCTGTACTCCATCTCGTCGAGGTTGACGAAGGCGAGCCCTTCGGACTCCGCCCATTCGATGAGCCTCACGAGGTCCGCCTCGCGCTCCGGGATCAGGGGGACCTCGAGCCCTACGGTCATCCCCCGCTCCTTCGAGAGGCGGACCGCGGCAGGGAACCCCATCTGCTCCGGGCGGGTCCACAGGCCCGGCGGCACATGGAAGCGGATCTCGTCCAAGCCCGCGTCGGCGAGCTTGCGAATCTTCTCCGGATCCGTCGACATCGTGTAGAGGTGCGTGTGGAACTCCGGACCGAACTCCTTCTTCAGCAGCCGGATGTAGTTGCACGTACGATCCACGGCCTCGAGCGGATCGCCGCCCGTGATTCCCGCGCCCTTGGCCCGGATCGCGTGCGCCTCCTCAAGCACGTCCGCGTCGGACTCGACGCGCTTCTCGTCCGCGAAGACGACATCCCGGTACATCTTCTCGTCCGAGACGGGGCAGTAGAAGCAATGGAACGAGCAGAGGCCCGTGACGAACAGGACCATCTTGGCGCCCTCCGTGCACTGGACGCAGCCGACGGGCAGGGTGCCTTGGATCAAGGAGCCACAGGGCCGTTCGGAGGGAGGCACGAGCGCCGAGCACACGGCGTCACCGGATAAAACTTCGCTCCCCGGGCGCTCCTCCTCCGCCGTGTTCGGGGCCTTCATCTTGCATGTGGAGGGGTGAGCGATGGGCAAGCGGGGCTTGCCGCGTGCAGCGGATGACCCCGTGCGGTCTCAGAGGGACCGCTTGCACGTGGAACAGACGAGCCGGCAATCTTTCTTGCATTCCTGGCAGACGCCGTGGAGGAACTCTTCACGCACGGGGGCATGGTGGCAGTCGCTCACCGCGTTCACGAGGCGTCCGCAGTAGCGGCAGAGATGTTGCACCGGCCGCTTCTTCGCGACGTACCGTTGGTACGCCATGAGGAGGGCGAGGACCAGAACGAGGAGGCCGATGATGATCGCGACGGCGAGGCACTGGAGGCTTCCCTCGACCGCCTGGAGGGGGAGGGACGCCCAGGGGACGTCCACGGTCCGGCATTGGGCGCCCGCGGTAAAAGCGTTGGTGCAGGGACAAGGCTAAATCGGGAGGCACCCGTGCCGTCGCGGTGGCCGTGCCGGATCCGCGTTCCGTGCTCCGGGAGCTCGGCATCCGGCCGAGCAAATCCCGGGGTCAGCATTTCCTCGTCGATGCGCGGGTCGCCGCGCGCCAGCTCGCCTACGCGGAGTTGCATCCTTCCGACGTTGTCCTGGAGATCGGTCCGGGTCTCGGCGTGCTCACGCGATCCCTCGTCGAACGCGTGAAGCGCGTCGTGGCGATCGAATCGGACCGCCGTTTCGCGGAGTACCTTCGGGAGTCCGTGCCGGAGGCGGAGATCCTCCACGCGGACGCGCTCAAGGCGGAGTGGCCGGAGTTTGATGTGATGGTCTCGAACCTCCCGTACCAGATCTCCTCCCCGCTCACCTTCCGCCTCCTTGCGACGCCGTTCGATCATGCGGTCCTCATGTACCAGTGGGAATTCGCGAAACGGATGGTCGCGCACCCCACGACGGCCGACTACTCCCGCCTGAGCGTCGGCGTCTACGTCCGCGCCGCGTGCACGATCCTCGAGCGCGTGCCCCGGAATGCATTCCAGCCGCAGCCGAAGGTGAGTTCGGCTCTCGTCCGGCTCGAACCCCGGCCGAGCCCCTTCCCGATCGCGGACCCTGACCGGTTCGATGCGGTCGTCGCCGCCCTCTTCGAGCACCGCCGCAAGACGGTCGAGAATGGCCTCCGCCTCGCCTGGCGCACGTTCGCCGAATCTCCCGAGGCCCTCGAGGCTGCACTCCCCGACGTGCCGTTCCGCGGGAAGCGCGTCGAGCAACTCCGGCCCGAGGACATCGAACAGATTGCGAACGCAATGATACGGGCGAAAGGTTAATGGCTCCACCCTAAATAGCGGCCTCTCGCTTCCCTGGGGGCGCAATGGTCCGGAAGAAGACCTTTTCAGAGCTGCAGCAGGCCGAGATCAAACTCGAGTCCCTGCTCGAGAAGCGCGATGCCCTGAACCAGGAGGCCCAGCTCGCCCGCCAGGAACGGGACATGGTCCACGAGAAGAAGCGGGAGATGTCCGCGAAGTTGCGGGAGATCAAGGACCGTCGCGGTGCCCTCGCCGCCGAGGCGCGCGCCCACCGCGCGAAGCGCGATGGGTTCCAGGGGAAGGCGAAGGCCCTCATCGAGCTCAAGCGGAAACTGCGCTCCCAAGGCGGCGCCTCCGCATCCGAGGAGCTGAGGAACCTGAAGCGGCGGACGCAGGCGATGGAGCTCAAACAGCAGACCGCCTCCCTGACCTTGGCGGAGGAGAACGATCTCATCGACGAGATCAAGGGGCACCTCAAGCGGGTCAAGGAGCTCCAGACCCTCAAGGACGAGCAGGACAAGATCACGAGTGAGGTCAAGGACCT
>JBGPGA010000063.1:0-11272 GCA_041483635.1 Thermoplasmata archaeon | reverse complement strand
TTCGATCGCAAGAGCGGGGAGTTCGCCCTCCGGCAGGGCCCCATCTTCACGAACGTCCTCCTCGCGGACGAGATCAACCGGGCCCCGCCCAAGACCCAGTCCGCCCTCCTCGAGGCGATGCAGGAGCGCCAGGCGACCCTCGAGGGCCAGACGTTCCCTCTCGGCCCGCCGTTCTTCGTCCTCGCGACGCAGAACCCGATCGAGCACGAGGGCACCTACCCGCTCCCCGAGGCCCAGGTGGACCGGTTCCTCCTGCGGATCGACGTCGGCTACCCGACCGCGGAGCAGGAGGTCGAGATCCTGCGCCGCCGCGAGGCCCGCCGGTCCGACGAGATGCCCATCCGCGCCGTCACGACCGCCGACGAGGTGCGCGCCCTGCAGGCGGCCGTCGAGACGGTCCACGTGGACCCCGCCGTCGACGCGTACATCGTCAGCATCGTCTCGGGCACGCGGACGCACACCCAGGTCGAGATCGGGGCGAGCCCCCGTGGTTCCCTCGCACTGCTGAAGCTCTCCCGGGCCCGCGCGGCCCTCGCGCAACGCGACTTCATCACCCCGGACGACGTGAAGAGCGTCGCCCCGTACGCCCTGGCCCACCGGATCATCCTGAAGCCGGATCCGTGGATCCGCGGCGTCCGCACGACCGCGGTCCTCCAGGACGTGCTGAACCAGGTCCCCGTGCCCAAGGTGCCGTAACATGCGGACACCGCTCGCGAGCGGGCTCGTCGCGATCGCCCTCGCGGCCCTCCTCGCGGGCCTCGCCCTCCGGAGCTGGCCCCTCGTCCTCGTCTCTCTGCCGCCCCTCGTGTTCCTGGCCCTCGGCTCCTTGGACCCTCCGCCGCGACCCTCGGTCGAGGTCACGCGCACCCTGTCCCGGGACCGCCTGTCCGTCGGGATGGAGGCGAAGGTGACCCTCCGGCTCCGGAACGCGGGTCCGTCGGTCAGCCTCCTCGAGTGCCTTGACATCCTGCCGCCGGAGCTCGCTCTGGTCCGCGGGTCGAACCATACGATTCTCCCTCTCGCCGCGGGAGAGTCCGTCGACCTGAGCTACGTCGTCCGGCCTTCGCTGAAGGGCGAGTTCGCCCTGGGCCCGTTCCGCGCGCGGGCCCTGGATCCGCTCGGCCTCGGGGTCGAGGACGTCGTCGTGCCGCGCACCTCGGCCCTCACCGTGGCCCCGGGGATCGAGTCCCTCGCGCGGGCCTCGCTCGGCCCCCGCCGGACCCGGCCCTGGTTCGGCCACGTCGCGTCGCGGCACATCGGGGCGGGCTCCGAGTTCTGGGGCGTCCGGGAATACGTCTCCGGGGACGACATGCGCCGGATCAACTGGAAGGCCTCCGCGCGGTTCGACGACCTCTACTCGAACGAGTTCCAGGGCGAGCGGTCCGGGGACGTGGTCATTCTACTCGACGCGCGGGCGGAGAGCGCGATTGGCACGGCCACGGGGAACGCGGTCGAGATCGGCGTGCGGGCCGCGCTCGGGGTCGCGGAGCACGTCCTCGAATCGAAGAACCGGGTCGGCCTGATCGTCCAGCGGGACGTGCTCGACTGGGTCCCGCCCGCGTTCGGGAAGAAGCAGCTCTACCGGATCCTGGACCACCTGATCCACGTCCGCGCGGGAGGGGAGTGGCCCTTCTCGTTCGTGACCTGGGTCCTGACGCGGTACTTCCCGCGGGACGCGCTCGTCGTCCTGATCACCCCGCTGACGGACCGGTCGGCGCTCGAGGCGGTCATGACGCTGGCCGCGCGGGGATACGACGTCTCGATCCTCTCCCCGTCGCCGCTCGAGATCGAGCGAGAGGTCTTCTCCGCCACGCCGCAGCGGGAGACGGCCTACCGGATCCTGCGCATGGAGCGCGACAACCTCATCTCCCAGCTCCGGCGGGTCGCCCAGGTCGTGGACTGGGACCCGCAGACGCCCCTCGCCTTGCCGCTCCGGAGGATGCGAACGTGGCCTCGACCCGTCTGACCGCGCGGATCCTGTGGATCCTGCCCGTCATCGCCGTCCTCGTCCTGTTCGTGTGGGGCCTCGTCGACTTCCTGGACATCCCCACGACGACCGTGCGGGAGGAATGCTTCCTCGTCCTGGTCGTCGGCCTCACCGCGACGGTGCTGGGGATCCGGCTCGGCTGTGGCCCGCTCCGCCGGTTCGGCCTCGGGCTCCTCGTCGTGGCGTACTTCGGGGCCCATGTCATCTTCCTGCCGATGGATGCTGCGTCGTCCCTGGGCTTCTTGACCCTCGCCCTGCTCGCCGTCGAGCTGCGGATCGTCGCGGACCGCTTCGTCCCCCTGTACGAGGCACCCCTGGAAGCGGAGGACCGGGAGCGGATCGCATCGGCCCTGGAGCGCTCCCTGATCCGCGTCGCCGCGGTCTCCGGGATTGCGTTCCTGGGCTCGACCCTCGCCGCAGATCTGGCCCTCGCGGGAACCCTCCCCGTGACGACGATCCCCACGGCGCTCGTCCTGGCAGCCGCGCTCGTCGGCGTGATCCTCCTGCTCGCGTTGTGGCCGCTCTTGGAGCGCCGCGAGGCGTAGCGACGCGGACCAAGCCCCGAGACCGGAGGCCGAGGATCGGCGGAGATCCGGGAGGTCACCGACGGCGACTCCGGAGACAAAAGCCTAATTAGCCCCCCTCAGTTGCCAAGGCCCGCTGCCCCGGTGGTCTAGCGGTCTATGATCCCGGCCTGTCGAGCCGGGTGCTCGGGTTCGAATCCCGACCGGGGCGTTCCTCAGGAGGGAGCTGGTCGCCTTGACTCCCAGGTGGGTTTCCACCGAGTCCTGGCCCTATCCCCTTCATGCCCCGCTCACCCAGGCGGGGCGCCTTCCCATGATATGGACCCCGCGACAGCTCGCTTGAGAATCCTTATGTTCGATCGCGGCACATTCCTGCTTGTGAGACGCCGACCCGGAGAGGATGTGATATGAACCTGACCAATGAAAGCTATGTCATCTTGATTGGCACCAAGACCAGGACCCTTACCGAGCGCTATTACCGCGACAAAAGCGGCTGGGTGAAGGTGAGCGCCCGTGGCCGAACGTTCCGGATGACGCCAGAGCAAGTCCTGAATCACGTCCTACCCGCAGTAGCTGGCGTCAAACCAAACGTAACCATCAAGGTGGAACATCACGAGACTGCGCGGCGCGAATCGTAGGAGGCTCTCGCACTGCCGCCGCCCGTGGTCCTTCGCCACCTGGGCGAAGGTGCTGCGGAAGTCCTTGAGCGAGAAGCGGACTCCCGAGGCCTCGACCTCTCGCCGCGGTTCCTCGGTTAGCCACGAGAAATCAAGGGATCGCAGGACTTGGAGGATCCACTCCTCAATCCCGACCCCAGGTACTCGACCCATTACAGCGGGACTTCGGTTCCGTTGACGAACAGTTTGTCGACGACCGGCCCTATCTTCACGATGCTCGCATGCATCGGACACCGCGTGTGCGTCGTTCGAGCGATCTCGCGTATCTTCTCGAGGGGCGCGCTCGACGTGATTCGTGTCTCGACAACGAAGTCCTTGAAGGCGGGCTCAATCCCCTCCCACTCCCCCTGACCTCTCCTGTCCCAGTGTCCCCTGACACTCGTCTCGAGGGAGTCGAACTCGAGCCCCCGGAGGGCCGCAAACCTCGTGAACGTCACGTTCTCGCAAAACCCAACGGCGGACACGAAGAACTCTAGAGGGTTCGGCCCCTTGTCGGAGCCACCCAGGGAGGACGGTTCGTCGCAGACCAGGGTGTAGTCTCTCACCTTGGCCTCCTGCAATTGGTCGCCCACCAACTTCGAATCCGCCCGAGTCGTCCCCAGGCCCTTCATCGGATCGGTGATTTCCTGTATTCCCGCAAGCCACTTCTCTACATACGGCTTGAAAGCCGAGGATGGTAGAGGCATGACCGCCCGACCAGGTGGCTCAAAAATAAATCTTTGGTAGCCTGTCGGAAATCGCTCCTTGGGCGAATCGATTCGCAACTCTGAGTTGGGCGAATTCCGAACTACACATAGCTCGGTACTCCTGGCGATCGCAATTCATCCGAGGCCTCGTTTCCAACCTTGGCGGAAAGGGTGGGAACTACATCGGTGCGGACCCTGGCCGGGCAACCAGAATTCTGCCCCATAGTGCCCTGGCCGCGAAAGCGTGCCCGGCCTCGTCAAGCGTCTGCCCTGGGCGAACGGGTCAGGATGTCGCTCCTCGTTCGCGGTGGTTCACGCGCGCGTGCGTGAAGGGCACGCGAGGAAGGCGCGCGAGGGCGCATCCTGAAATACACCGCCTTATTGGCCAGCCGGATGTCCACCCGCCGCGTTCACAGGGCCGTCATCCTGACGGCGGACAAGTTCGAGGATATGGAAGTGTTCGTCCCGTTGTTTCGCCTCATTGAGGAAGGGTGGGACGTGGACGTCGCGGCCCCGACCCTCGACCCGATCGGCGGGGAGCATGGCTATCAGCTCAAGCCGGCCAAGACGATCGACAAGGTCAACCCTGACGACTACGACCTCCTCCTCATCCCCGGCGGGTTCCCCGACGGCGCGCCGGCCACGGTGCGCAAGATCAAGCGTGCCCAGGAGATCGCCCGTTCCTTCTTTGCGAAGAACAAACCGGTTGCCTCCATCTGTCACGGGCCCTGGACCCTCGTCTCCGCCGACGTCGTCAAGGGCCGACACCTGACGTCCTACTGGCACGACGGTGTGCCCCAGGAGATCCAGAAGGCAGGCGGGAAGTGGGAGGATGAGGAGGTCGTCGTCGACGGCAACCTCGTGACCTCGCGCTACCCGATGGACTTGCCCGCGTTCTGCCGCGAGATGATGAAGGTTGCGCAGCCAGAGAAGTAACGTTGCGGGTGGCGAATAGCCCGCGCGCACGGTCCCGGGGCTCCTGGACGCCGCATGGTGGGAACAGGCCGAGGCCGTCAGGCCCCGGCGAGATGGGAACGCAACCGGAGCTAGGAGCTCATCTGGGATAACCCGACGAACTGGATTCTGTAGGAGCACCCCTCGGGCGGGACGATCAATTCACTGGGGTTCAGGCGACCTCACAGGGGATCAGGGCCGTCCACATTGATGACGGCAGGCCCCCCTCCTGCAATGATATTGACAACGACCACGGTGTCGTCTCGAGACGGGTTCACATCCCGATGTACCAGGCGAGGTGGGATGTGGAAGAAATCTCCGCAGCTCACCTCGACGGTGCGTGTTCCGCCAGGCCCGTACTCGAGGTGGAGCCGGCCAGAGACGAGGAAGCCGTACACATGTCGTTCCCCGTGGTGATGCCAGCCGGAGGATGCTCCGCCCCACATTTCTGTCCGCCCCACAGTGATTCCTTCTGCGTCGAACGCGCTATTGCGCGAGATTCCCGGCGTCGAATCCCCTGGAGGTAGCTCATTCACCCGAAGAACGTCGATTCGTTCCATCACATGCGAAACGCCGGGCCTCAGGAATAAGGCTTCCGCGTGCGCATTCTCCAACGGGGCATCTCGCTCGTCGTCCCACGGACCGCTCTCCGCCTTACTGATTCTCGGTGACGACATGCTTCAAATAGCCGTGCTCCCTCCCTGCGACGATGGCGCGAAAGGAAGTACGACTGACGCGGGCTGGCCGCCGTCGCGCTCGCAATCGGAAAGGCTCGGGACCTTCCCATCGGATCAAGCGGCGACGCCGATAAGAGCGCGGTTCGCCGGGACCACCCAGGCCACATAAGCCGCCGGACGACATGCCGGAGTTGAGGCGGCCCGTTTCTTTCGTAGGGGCCGGCTACTCGCCGGGCTTCTCCCGGTCACGCTGACGCCTCAGGTCCCCCTGGAGAAGATCCCCCTCGATCCCCTCTTTGATTCCTTCGAAGAAGGGTTCATCCTCTCTCCAGAATCCCTTACTGATCGCGTCGCTCCGGACGGCGAGGCCGAACGCGAACTCCCGTTCGATCGATTGCAGTTCAGGTGCGACGGTGAGGAGACGGACCCCGCTGACGGTCACGTGCCCTTGGACGACCGGACGGCTCCCTTCCTTGATCAAGATCGTGCCGAAATCCATCGTTGCGACATCGTACCTGCGTCCGCCAAACTCGAAACTGGTGCGCTCGGTCTCTCCAAGGAACTGAATCGACAGGCCGACTCCGGGTCGGTCGATTTGGAGGACGTCGCGCTGGTCATCGTACGTCACGCGTCCGGATCCCTCCGTCTCCGGGCCTGGGACCGTGTACCAGCCGTCGGGAGCCCGGCGGACCTCGTAGATGCCCTGGGTGGTCCGCACCTTTCCGTGCTCCTCGAGGATCCCAATCTTGGCGACGACCGTCACACTCACCGCTAGCCCCTGGACGGGTATAGCCCTTGCGGCATCCGGCCATCCTCCCGTTCCTGCTTGCGGTTCTCGACCCGCGGGACGGGATGGCACCGCCCGGGATTCGTCGTGCCATATGCAGTACTTGAACAACCTTCTTACCCGAAGCCACCCGATGTCTTCCGGAGATTCAGCATGGAATTCGCCCTCAGCCGCCACCACGACGAGGTGCGCCGGAAAGTCCGCGACTTCGTCGAGCTTCAGGTGGCGCCGAACGCGGACGCGTGGGATCGGACGAAGGAGTTCCCGCGCGCGGCGTGGACCGCCCTCGCGAAGGCAGGACTCGCAGGCCTCCCGTTCCCCGCGAAGTACGGCGGCGCGGGCCGCGACATCCTGAGCTACGCGATCGCCGTCGAGGAGATCTCGCGAGCCTCCGCCGCCCTGGGCGTGACCCTCGCGGTCCACGTCTCCCTGGCGAGTCAGCCGATCTACTGGTTCGGCGACGAGGAGCAGAAGCGGCGATTCCTGCGGCCGCTCGCGCAGGGCAAACAGATCGGCTCGTTCTGCCTCACGGAACCGGGAGCGGGCAGCGACGTCGCCGCGATGGAGTCGAAGGCCGTCCGGCACGGGGACGACTACGTCCTCACGGGCCGCAAGTACTTCATCATGAACGCCCCCGTCGCGAGCACCTTCGTCGTCTTCGCGATGACGGACAAGTCTCTCGCGCACCGCGGCATCTCCGCCTTCGTCGTCCCGCGCAAGTCCCGAGGCGTGCGGATCGGGAAGATCTTCGACAAGATGGGGATTCGCTCCTCCGTCACGTCCGAGGTCCTGTTCGACGAGGTGCGGGTGCCGAAGGAGAACCTCCTCGGCCATCCGGGAGACGGATTCCGGATCGCGATGGAGACCCTGGACTGCGGGCGGATCAGCATCGCGGCCCAGGCCGTCGGGATTACCCAGGCGTCCCTGGACGCCGCGGTGCGGTACGCGCGCCACCGCGTTCAGTTCGGCAAACCGATCGCGGACCTCGAGGCGATCCGCTGGATGATCGCGGACATGGCCACGGACCTTGATGCCGCGCGCCTGCTCACATACCGCGCCGCATGGCTCACGGACCACCACAAGAAGCACACGATGGAGGCGAGCATGGCCAAGCTCTTCGCCGCATCGACCGCCGTGGAGGCGACCCGCAAGGCGCTCCAGATCCACGGCGGCTACGGCTACATGACGGACCTGCCGCTCGAACGCTACTACCGCGACGCGAAGATCACGGAGATCTACGAGGGCACCTCGGAGATCCAGCGGCTCGTGATCTCGAACGAGCTCCTGTGAGGGGATGCCATGACGCTCAAGACAAAGGAACGGTACCTGGAGAGCATGCGCGACCTCGAGGCGGACGTCTACCTGCTCGGCAAGCGCGTCCCCGACGTGACGAAGAACGGGTTCACCCGGCTCGCACTGGAGGGGATCGGCGCGATCTACGATCTGACGCGGGACCCGCGGTATCGGGAGACGATGACCCAGCGCGACGGGCACGGTCCCTTCAGCGTCTACTGCTCGATCCACCGCTCCCGCGAGGACCTGGTCAATCGCGTGCGCGTGGCCCGGTTCCTGTGCCAGCGCACGGGCGTCTGCACCGCGAGCCGCTGCTGCGGCTGGGACGCGATGAACGCGCTCTGGCACACGACGTTCGAGATGGACGCCCGCCTCGGGACGGAGTACCACCGGCGCCTCCAGCGGTATGTCGCGAGGGTGCGCCGCGAAGACCTGACCGTCGCGGGCGCCCTGACCGACCCGAAGGGCGTGCGCTCCCTGAAACCGAAACACCAGCCCGACCCGGACGTCTACCTGCGGATTGTGGAGGAGGGCAAGGACGGCGTCGTCCTCCGGGGTGCGAAGACGATGATCGGGGGCGCGGTCGGTTCGCACGAGGTCCTCGTCCAGCCCGGGGCCGCGTTCTCCGAGGCGGAGCGGGACCATGCGGTCGCCGCGGCCGTCCCGCTCGACGCGGACGGCGTCACCCAGGTCGTCAACCGCCAGATGGGGGACGAGCGCAAGCTCGAGCCGGGCTTCGACAAGGGGAACGTGCGCTTCGGCTCGTCCGGATCTCTCGTCGTCTTCAACAATGTTTTCGTGCCGAAGGAGCGCGTCTTCATGGCGGGGGAGACCGAGTTCACCGGGGACGTCGTCTCCAAGTTCGTCCTCCTACACCGGATGACCCTGGGCGGCTGCCTCGCGGGCTGCGGGGACGTGCTCACGGGCGCCGCGGCCCTCCTGGCCGAGTTCAACGGCCTCTCGAGGCAGCTCATGGACCGGTTCGTCGAGATGACGTACCTCTCCGAGGCGATGTACGCCCAGGCGCTCGGCGCCGCGTACCAGGGCCAGGAGACCCCGTCCGGCGCGTGGTTCCCGGATCCCCTCCTGGCGAACGTCACGAAGACGAGCGTGACCCGCCTCCCGTTCGAGATCCAGCGCCTCGCCGAGGACGTCGGCGGCGGGATGGTCTCCTGCATGCCCTCGGACCGCGACCTGCGTTCGGACCGGGTCGGCCCGTTCGTGGACAAGTACTACCGCGGGCTCCGGGACGTCACCGCGGAGAAGCGCCTGCGGGTCGCCCGCCTCCTGGAGAGCATGGTGTTCGGCCCCGGGAAGCTGTCCACCCTCTGCATGCACGGGGGCGGATCGCCCGCCGCGGCGTCCCTCGGGATTCGCCAGCTCGCGGACCTCGAGAGCAAGAAGGACCTCGCTCGGCGGCTCGCCGGCATCGAGGGCTGAGCGGAGCTAGGACCTGACCCGGATCCGGAGGCTTCAGCCGGTCCCTTCGTCGAGCCAGGCCTGGAACGCGTCGAAGCGCATCGCGCGCCCAAGGAAGCGCTTCACCATGTCCGCGGCGGGGCGCGCGCTCCCCGCCTCGAGGATCTCCTTGCGGTAGCGCCGCGCGATCTTCGGGTCCAGGATCGACTTGCTCTTCGCGAACGCGCTGAACAGGTCTTTCGCGATCACGAGGGACCAGAGGTACGTGTAGTACACGGCCGAGTAGCCGTTGAGGTGGCCGAAGTTGCACTGGAAGTGCGTCCCGTCGTACCAGGGGACCGGGTAGTAGCGCTCGTTCAGCTCCTTCGCCAGCGCGGTCGTGTCCAGCCCCTTCGGGTCGCGGCTGTAGTAGGCGAGGGAGAGCGCGGCGAGGAAGTCCTGCCGGGAGGTCCACATGCCCCGGGCGGCCGTGCCCGCGCGCTCCATCCGTGCGACGAGCTCCTTCGGGATCGGCTCGCCCGTCTCGTGATGCTTCGCGAAGCGCCGGAGGCTCTCGTACCGTCGCGTCCACTCCTCGAGGATCTGGGACGGCGCCTCGACGAAGTCCCACTCGATCCCCTCCATGCTCGTCTTGAGCCACTTGGACCGGCCGGACAGGATCGCGTGGAGGAGGTGACCGAACTCGTGGAAGAAGGTCTCGACGTCCGTGCGTTCCATCAGGGCGGGTCCCGAGCTCGTCCTCGGGTCGGGGAAGTTGCACAGGAGGGTCGCCTGCGGGAGCTGAATGTCGCGGAGGCCCACGACGAGGGGGAACATGGCCGCGTGGCTGTACTTCCCTTCCCTCGGGTGCAGGTCGAGGTAGAACCGCCCGAGCCGCGTCCGGCCCTCGTACACATCGTACACCTCGACGGACTCGTGCCAGACCGGGACGCCGGTCACCTTCTTGTACCGCAACCCGAAGAGCCGGCCCGAGATGGTGAACAGCCCGTCCCGCACGGTCTCGAACGGGAAGTAGGGGCGGACTTCCTGGGAGTCGAAGCGGTACTGCTCCGCGCGCACGCGTTCGGTGTAGTAGTTCGCGTCCCAGGGGTCCAGGCCCGAAACCGCGGGCACGTCCTTGCGCTTGCGCTCGACGAGCTGGCCGTAGTCGCGCTTCGTGCGCGCCGCGCTCGCGCGGGCCACCTTCTCCACGAACGCGGACGCGGCCTTCGCGCTGCCGATCATCTTGTCTCCGGTCACGTACGCCGCATAGTGATCGTATCCCAGGAGGGTCGCGAGCTCGTGCCGTTTCTCGAGGAGATGCGCGAGGACCTCCAGGTTCTTCGGGTAGCCCCGATCGAGGAACTCCCGCTGGAGTCGCTGGCGGACGCTCGCCTTCGCGGCGTACTGGAACACGGGGATCGCGTCCGGGTACGCGGTCGTCAGGGTGATCGCGCCGTCCTTGGGCGGATGGCCGGCGACGAAGTCCGATGGCAGACCCTTCAGGTCCGAGACGTCGTCGACGCGGATCGAGCGCTGGTCCTCGTTGATGTTCCGGTCGAACACGGATCCGATCTGCGAGATTTCGTCGTTGAGGGTCTTGATCCGCGTGCGGGTGGCCTCGTCCCGGTCCACGCCCGCGCGGCTGAAGTCCCGCAAGATCTTCCAGACGGCGTGCTGGGTCTCCTTGTCGGCCTTGCGGACGTCGAGCTTCCGGAACGCGTTGTACAGGGGATGGTTCAGGCTGAGCTCAGTCGAGAGGCTGTCCGCAGCCAGATAGGCTTTGTTCGCGGCATCGCGGACTCCCGCGTCCGTGTGCGCGTTGAACAGGAGCTGGGCTTGGAGCGCCACGAGGGAGATTTCGTTCGAGAGCTCATTGAAGGGAACGAGGGTATTCGCGACGGTCCTCGGGCCGCGGACCTTCAGGATCCCGTCCAGGATCTCCCGCGCGCGCCCGAGCATCCGCTCCGACGTCCGCGACACATCCGACGGATTCGTCAGAAAGAGGAGGTCGGGCTTCGTGAGTTTCGTCGTCTTCCTCGCGTTCGCCGCCATGGTCTTCCACTCGCGGTCCGGGTGCGCGCGGACCGGGCCCGGCGGATAAGAAGCTATTCCTTCCGCGAGGTCCGGGGGGGTCGGCAGGGAATGCGGCGTTCTGTTCAGTGATGCGAGCCCTGGGCCAGAAGTCGCGGCGCGAATTTCGGCGAGCTTAAATCCCTCGGATGACTTGGCGCGGCGATGAGCGCTCAGATGCAGGAATCCTTCGCCCCATCCCCGGCCGTCCCCAAG
>JBGPGA010000062.1:0-11285 GCA_041483635.1 Thermoplasmata archaeon | reverse complement strand
GGCGGCAGCCCTCGTGAGCGAGGTCGAATCCGGTGGGCGTCGACTCAAGGGACACGACGACGCGCCCCGTGAGCAGGGAGGAGGTCTCCAGGAAGTAGTCCAACCGTACCTCCGCAGCCCAGGGCGCGGACCCGACGAGCTGGACGGCTTGGACCCACTCCCCGCCCAGGTCGGTTCCCGCGGGCAAGGTCGTCTGCAGCGCGCCATCCGGATTCCCGCCGGTCGAGTTGTACGTCCCCGTGGCGCCCGGATTCCCGAGGAGCTGGAAGGTCCAGTTCGCGCTGCCCGAAGCTAGGTTCTGGTTCGGGTTCTGCCCGGAGGCGATGCCCTCGATCCCCGGGACGACGTAGGAGGGGCTCAGGATGAGGCCGGCGAAATTCAGGGCGATGAACACGAAGAACATGATCAGCGCGAGGAGCCAGAGGACGGAGAGGGTCGAGCGGACGCCGTCCTGGGGCGGACGGAGGATCGGCGGTGGGGCGTAGGCGGCCACCGCGGCCGGGAGACCGCAACGCGGGCAGAAGTGGCCCCCGTAGACCGTCCCGCAGCGCGGACACGGCCTGCCGAACGGGGGGATGGGCGGCGCCGCCGGTCGGGCGGCCGGCGCCCCGCAGCGCGGGCAGAAATTCCCTTCAAAATCCGCTCTGCACCGGGGGCAGACCATATCCGCCGAAATGAGGGGAAGGCCCTATTTAACGGATTGGCTATTCCTTTCCACGGCCCCTCCGCCCCGCGCGGCGCTGGGTTCGATTCCCGGCGCGATGCCCGCCACCGGGAATGTTTATATCATCTTCGGCCGTTCCGCGCGTCCTCCCCGCATCCCGGCGGGGCGCCCTCGGTCACGGAGGACTCGAAATGGAAGATGAAGACAGAGGAAGACGCAACGCGGACGTGAAGTTCGAGACGATTCGGGCGGAGAAGATCAATTTCGGGAGGAACAACTTCCTCGAGATTGCCCGCAAAAGGGCGACCACGGCCGAGGGGACGAACGAGTTCATCTCCGTGTCCCGCGGATACTACCTCCCGGACAAGACGGAGCGGTTCAAGCGGTCCCTGACCATCCCCGACGACCCGGAGATCCGGACCTTCGTGGCCGACAAGATCAAGTCCCTCTGAGGACGGAGCGCCGACTCAAGCCCACGCGACCACGGGCTTTAAGCCGCGACCGCATCATGTGGACCGAGCCCTTTTGCCGCGCACTAGGGGGGAGAACACATCCGCTCGCGCTTGGAGCGGGGGCTCGGCTACGTCGCCCTCGGTCCCGCAGAGGCAACCCTCGCATTCCTGCGTTCCCTCGCCTCCGCCCACCGCTCCTACCTCTGGATCACGGAGCGGACGATGGACCCGCCCAGCAACGGAGGGCAGGTCTTGCGGCTCACGACCCTGAGCGGGAAGACGGGCACGGCCGATCCGAAGCGCCTCGGCGACCTCCGGACGTCGGTGGCCGCCTTCGTCGCGAACGATTCGACGGGCCTCGTCGTCGTCGACTGCCTCGATTACCTCGTCCTCCACAACGGCCCCGAACGGGTCCTGCGAGCTCTCGCGGACCTCCACGACGACGTCTCTCTGAATGGAGGGTGCCTCGTCGTCTTCGTCGATGCTCAGCTCGCGAACCCGCGGCTCGTCGCCTGGCTCGAACGCGAGCTCGACGCGTTCCCGGAGCCTCACGTCCTGGAACCCGAGACGGGCGCGTTGCCGGCCTGAGCCTTACTCTCCGAAGACGAACCCCAGCCCGGAGGCCGCCTCGTCGTCCTGCGCCCGGAAGGCACGGTAGGCCGCCTCGGCGTCCGCACCCGTGAGGGCGATCGCGACATCCTTCAAAAGAGCCCCCGCACGGGCGACCCCTTCGTCGCTCCCCTCGACGAGGACCAGGTTCCCCTCACCGGCCAGGCCGAGGGTGCGCGCCTCGCGCACGGTGATGCTCTGCCGTCCCGCGAGGTTGTCTTGGTAGACCGCGTCCATCATCGTTAGCTTGTCGGTCGGGAGGCGGAACACGCGGTACACGCGGGTCCGAATCCCGGGAGGGTAATAAACTGTGCGCCCGCCTCAGTCGTCCGCGTGGTACGTGATCAGGGGGAGGATGAGGAGGAACGCGCCCACGAGGAGCACGGCGAGGCCCGCAAAGCGGTCGAACGTCCAGGCGACGAGGATGCCCGCAATCGCGAAGATGATCCCGACGATGGACAGGAAGAGCCGAGCTGTCTCCACGACGCTCCCATGCCGCTCGGGCGTAAAGGCGTTTCGCGCCTGTCCCGACGTCTGATAACAAGCCGGAAACGTTCTTTACTGCGGACCCCGCCATGGCGCCCCGCGTGTCGTTCCCGGAAGAGATCGGAGAGACCCAGATTCTCGCGGCCCTCCTCGGCATCGCTGAGATGGTCGGGGACCTGACCGACACCCGCGAGATGCTCGAGTCGGTCGTCCGCATCGCGCCGAGCCTCGTCCGTGTGGACCGATGCGCGGTGCTCACGTTCGACGCGAATGCCCGGGAGTTTCGGGTGACCGTTTCGTTTGGACCCGGGGCGCCGGACAGCCCGTTCGAGGGCCTGCGAATCGAGGAAGCCGACATGCCGCGCCTCGCCCACCGGCTCCTGGTCCTCCATCTTCCCGCCCTCGTGAAGGCGGACTCGAAGGATTTCGCGCTCCCTCCCGCCATCGTGCGGCGCCTCGGCCTCCGTTCGGCCCTCCTGGTCCCCCTGGTATGCCGCGGGGGCGTCCTCGGGGTCCTCTGGCTCGACCATTCCATACAAAGCCACTACTTCACCTCGAAGGAGATCAACGTCATCCAGGGGATCGCGACGTCGGTCGCCGTCGCGCTCGATGGCGCGTCCCGGATCGAATCCCTGGAGATGGAGCGCCGACGGTTCGAGGCCGTGACGCGGTCCCTGGCCGACGGGGTCGTCGCCCTCGATCCGGAGCTTCGGATTCTGGAGATGGACCGCGCGGCGGAGGACGTCCTTGGATGGCAGTCCGCCGAGGTTCGGGGACGCCGCGCGCACGAAGTCTTCGCGATTTCATCCGCCGAGGCCTCGGTCGCGTGGACGCGGGAGGCGGAGATTCCCGCGCCGGCCCCGCGGCGGCTGCAGCTCCGGTCTCGCGAGGGCCCCCTGATCGCCTTCGACGTCCTCGCCGTCCCGGTACGGGACGCGGGCGGGCAGACCGTTCAGATCCTGTACATCCTGAAGAAGCCTCCTCCGCCGCGGGCCGTGCCGAGCCCGGTCGCTCGGAGCCCGTCGTAGCGTAAGGGCTCAGCGAGCAGCGCCGCCCGAGTAGAGGAGGAGCCGCACCTCGGCCTTCGTGAACCGACTGCTCTGCCGCAGGCCGTACTCGTCGCCTTCGCGGATGTACTGGAGGTAGAGTGGACACCCCTTCGTGAGGAGGTAAATCCGGCGGAGGTCCTCGTCCCGGATCCCAGGGTTCGCGAGCATCTGCCGGCAGCCCTCCAGGTCCAGTCCCCTGAGATGCCGCTCGACGACGAGGCCCGCGCGCCGCTCCGATTCCCCGTAGAAGCGACAGTACGCGGGCGTGGTCTCTTGAGCGAGGACGAGGAGCTTCGGGTTGTGCTCGGGAGACGCGAGGCGGACGAACGCGCGAAGGGCATCGACGATTCCCTCCGGGACGTCCCCGTAGCCGTCCACGACGACGAGCCGGGTGCCTGTCCCGAAGACGGCCGCGAGGGATCGCGCCACGGACTCCGGGTCTCTCGGATCCTCGACCTCGCCGCGGGTCGCCTCGCCCACCGCAGCCGCGAAGCTCTCCAGCGTGTCTTCCGAGCGGAGATCGATCCAGATCGTCCCGTTCACGGTCCGCGCAAAGGCGCGGCCGAGGGCTGTCTTGCCCATCCCCTTCGATCCGTAGATTGTCGCGACTCGCGCCGCGGCGGTCCGCCACCGCCGAAGGAACGCGAGCTCGTCGTCCCGCTGAAGGATGGATTGCTCCTCGGCCGGGGGCGCGTGGGCTGCCAGGCGGCCCCGCGCGTCGACCGAGGCGAGCGCCTCGACGGGGCTCAGTCCGAGGATCCTCCGTGCCTCCCCGAGTGTCGTCGTCCGCCCGTCGACCTCGACCGTCCGCGCGTCGGCGGCGTCCAGGATCTCTCGGGCGCGGGCGAGTCCAGAGGGGGTGAGCGCGTAGATCGTCGTCTTGCGCGTGCGACCGAGGAGCCGTGCCTCGCGGGTGTCCACGAGGCCCTCCGCGAGGAGGACCTTCAACGTACGCGGAACGTGGCTCCGCAAGACGTGGGCGCCCTCGGCGATGCCGGTCTGCGTCACCTCGCGGCTCGGCTCCTTCGCGTTCCAATACCCGTGCAGGTGCACCAGGACCCGCTCCGCGGATGTGAGAATCACGAGCGCACGCACCCCCGTTTTCCTGGAAATCTTTCGTCCGAAATGCTCGCTGCTATCAGCGCACGGTAACTACCGCGATGCTTTTATATAGCGTGGGGTCGCGTGGCCGAGCATTCTCCTTTCCCACCGGGAGGCCACTCGATGAAAGTCGTACTGCGTGAAGAGGATTCCGGCGTTTCGGAAGTCGTCGGCACGATCCTGATCCTGGCGATGACCGTGGTCCTGTTCTCCACGATCATCCTCTGGGTCTCGACGATCCCGACGCCCGTCGCCCAGACCCGTGTCGATATCCAGGCGGCCCTGAACCCCCGATACATGCTCGTAGGGAGCGCCTACCAGGAACGCGGCGATTGGGTCAACATGACCCACCAGGGCGGCGAGTCGATGCCGTCCGGCACGACGGTCATGTACATCTCCGACCAGAAGAGTAGCGGGGCCATTTCGACCGCCGTGATCCATCTCGCGCCCACGCGTACCTTCAGCGGGAACCTGATCTACGGTCTCCAGGATGGCTCCGGTTTCAGCTGGAGCGTGGGTCAGCGTTTCACCTACTTCAACGCCTCCCTGAGCTCGGCGGACAAGATCACCGTGACGATCGTCGACCTGACCCGCAGCCTCGTCCTGTGGACCGCTCAACTGACGGCCCCCGCAGGCGCGCGGCCTCCGATCTTCCTCAACACGTATGCGGCCCGCAACAACTTCGGCACGCCTCTCGATGTCCAGACGAACACGGGCTTCTACATCTTCGCCCAAGTCATGGACCCGGACGGATACGCGGACCTCAATCCGAATTCGGTCCGTGCGACGATTACGTACTACTATGGATCCGGCTCCTGCGCCAACCCCATCCAGATGTTCGATGACGGCCGCTCGAGCGTCACCGGCGACGCCGTCGCGAACGATGGCATCTTCACGCTCTTCACGAACGCATGCACGGGCAACGCGGTCGCGGCGATGGACGGCTCGATCGTCCTCTTCAGCGCCACGGACAACGAGAACCACCAGACCACGACCCGGATGACCCTCCACGTCGTCCCCGGCCCCGCGGGCGGGAACAACAACGGCGGGGGCATCGGAGGCAGCGGTCGCCCGCCGAACCTCCGCTGGAACGGCAACCAGGGATACAACATCTTCAACGCGACCCAGTGGGACACGTATGGTTACTCGGCCGCGCCCTCCCGGACCTTCAAGGGTGGCGAAACGGTCGTCCTCGTCGTTGGCAGCCTGACCCTGCAGAACGTGTTCGGGATCGACGAGTTCAACATGTTCGACCCGTACAGCGGGAACCCGGCCCAGTCCGTCGTCTACGGCGCGACGAAGCAGGTGGGGCCCGCGAGCCAGCCTTCGACGAACTCCGCCTTCAGCTTCTTCCAGTTCGTGAACGGGTACTACATCTACACGTACCGGTTCAAGCTCAACGACCCCGCGACCGTGGGGACGAACTTCTACACGACGCCACCCCAGTACCCCCGCTACTACTACTTCGCGAGCTACCCGCTCTCCGTCCTCCTGACGGACAGCGCGAACGACCGGTTCACCACCACGGACTCGATCAACATCACCGCGGACTCGGGTGGCCTGCGGACGTTCCCGGTGATCCAGACCTTTGCGGACTCCGGTTACACCCAGCCGGCCGGCAACTTCCGGTCCACGGCGGTCGTCTACGTGCAGGTCAAGATGCTCACGGTGAACCCGAACGGCTCCGTGGGCGAGGGGGGCGGCCAGGTCCTCTTCGGCAACGTGATGATCCAGGACTTCGCTGGCGGCCAGGAGCTGAACCGCGCGCCGACGAACGGCATCTACTCCAACCTGCCCATCTGCCCGCCGAAGCAGGCGTGCAGCCCGAGCATTATCGCGATCCAGAGCGACGGCGGCACGACCAGCTACAGGTTCTCGATCAACCTCGCCCGCGTGAACCAGGATCCCTGGGTCGCGGGTTCCCAGAACTACGCGCTGACGATCGCCTCGATCAAGGACACGGATGAGTCGTATGCGAGCGTCTCCTCCCAGATCGTCATCCAGGCGCCCCTCTACAAGATGGACATCATCACGGGCAACACGGAAGGGACGAACAGCGCCTGGGGCACGAAGGACTACGCGTACTTCTACCAGGACTTCAACGGATTCGACCTGTGGAAGAAGCTCCGGGTCGACTACTGCTACGCGGGCAGCTCCCTGTCCGGCGTTGCGGGCTCGGGCAGCACCTGCCCGAAGACCAACGACGTGGCCGTGGCCTTTGCGGACTTCTGGCATGACGGGACCCTCGGGGTCGCGGAGAGCTTCCAGGCCACATCCGGATATGCGGTCGAGCTGTACCGCAGGGCCGTGGACGCGAGTGGAGCGATCATCTACCTGCCCGTCTTCCATGACACCCCCGCCGTGATCTGCAACGCGATCGCGACGGGCGACCTCACCGGGGACGGCCTTCCCGAGGTCATCTGCGGCGGCACGAACGGCTGGATCTGGTACTATTCGAACAACGGGAACTGGACGAGCGTCATTGTCGACCAACCCGGTGCCGGGCAGCAGATCAACAGCATCTCCATCGGTGACTTCAACGGCGACGGCTGGAACGACATCGCGGTCGCGGGCGCCAACGCCTACATCAAGTGGTACCCGAACCTCGGCTATGGCCGCTTCCAGAACACGGGGATCTCGGACAACTGGTTCCCCGTCACCGAGGTGCCCACCACAGCCAACATCACCTCCGGCACCTACCTGTCGACGTATCTGCAGGACGGTGTCTATGAGACGATCCGCGAGGCTCCCCTGAACATCCCGCTCCAGACGGGTACGACGTCGAACGCCGCGATGGACAACTCGGCCCTCGGCTGGACGTTCGCCTCGGCCTACAACGGCGCGACGGGACAGACCCCCGCGACCGGCGGCAACCCGAACGCGTTCGCGCAGATCACGGCACCCTTCTCGGCCAGCAAGGTCGTCGCGGGTTATTGGTATCAGCCCTTCACCGTCACCGGATCGCCCGCGTTCACCGTGAACGTGTCCCTGAACTACCTGCTCAGCACGAACGGGGCGACGGGTGGTGGGGCCGTGACGTTCTACGCGTTCGTGGACACCACGAATGGAGCTCCGGCTCAGGTGCCCACGGGTTGCATCTCGTCCGGGTCCGGACCGTGCTGGACCTCCGGTGCAATCACGGGGACCCGCGGCTGGACGAGCCTCAGCAACTTCGCGCTGACCGGCCGCGTCGCCGCTCCGGGCACCTACTACCTGAAGGTCGCCATGTATGCGACCTACCTCGCGACGGGCTCGCAGTCGATCGGCGGATTCGACAACGTGGTTCTGGGGTGGACGTCCCAGGCCGGTGCGACGAGCGCGATGGAACAGTACTACCGGATTGCCACCCTTCCGACTCGGCCGGGCACGAGCTTCACGTTCAAGGTGTTCGGCCACGAGGTCGGTGGGACGTCGCCGCCCGACTATGACAACTTCACGTTTGCCTACGCGACGAACGTGGTCGGGAGCGACCCGACGACGGGGACGTACACGACCATGTTCACAGTCAACTCCGCGACGGATGCGAACTACCAGTTCGCCATGCCGAGCAGCGTAGCCGGCAAGACGGTCTGGATTCGGATTCTGGACACGAACCGGATCGTGGGCAACGCGAACATGGACAGCCTGTTCCTGGACTACATGACGATCAATGCGAACACCCCGGCCGGGACGACGGGTGTGACCCTCCCCGGACCCACCTCGACCGTGAACATGATCGATGCCCAGGACGCGAACGGGGATGGGTTGAGTGACCTGGTCGCCGGGACCGCGAACGGCAACGTCTGGAAGTACACGGGCAGCGCCGGCGGGCTCATCCTCGCGGGCGGGACCTTCTGGTACTCCGATGGCGGCGTGCCGATCGTCGGAGTCAAGTGGGGCAACTTCTCCACGGCCTACAGTGGGCTCCACATCGCGCTCTCGTTCGGGACCACGGTCCGGATCGTCCGGGGCGACGTGCCCAACACGGTCATCGCGAACAGCCTCCCCGCCTTCAGCCCGAGCAGTGCGATCACTGCGTTCGGCGTCGGGGATATCAACGGGGACGGCTGGGACGATGTCGTGATCGGCACGAGCGGCGGCGCCCTGTTCCTTTGGGAGAACCTGGGAGGCGGCACCTCGTGGACCTTCGCGGTCCAGGTCGACAACCTCGGCGCACCGATCTACAGCGTCGCGATCGGGGACACGACGAACTCGCAGTACGTGGGTCGCTAACCGCGAAGCGCGGCTAGCACCCCTTTTACCCTTTCCACCTCGACGACCGCGAGGACTCGGGTCAGACCATCGGCCAACTCTCGGAGGCGCGATGCGATGAACTTCTCGCGCTCCCGCTGCAGCTGCGCGAAGCCGGCGGTCCGGTTGATCTCCGCGTCCCAGGCGAGGGCGAACTCCTGGGGCGTGGCCACCCGGAACCGCTTCTTCAGGAGCCGGCTCTCGAGCCGACCCTGGAGGATGAGCTCCATCGTGCTCACGTGGGCCGTGTACGCGTCCGCGTAAACCTCCTCGTCCATATCGAGTGCTTCGAGCCTCACCCGACCCGCCTTCGCTTTCTCGACCGCTTGGGTGAAGCACGGCGGCGGCAGGATCGGCTCCTCCCAGACGGACAGCCCAGCCACATAGACTTCGTCCTCGGTCCGGTCCGGCTCGAGGTTCCCGCCGCGGTATGTGCGCAACGTGTCGAGTTCTTCGGGGGAGACGCTCAAGGCCACCACGTCGGGCTTCAGCGCGTCAATCGCCTGGGCGATGGCCTGTCCGTCGCTGGGGAGTCCCCGCACGGCCGGATAGATGGAGATCGTCGCCTCGCCGAGGCGGATCTCCTCCATCAACCCTTCCTCTCCGCGATCAGGTCCTCCACCGCGTCCCGGTCCTTCACCTTCCGGAGTTCCTCTCTCGCGATCACGGGGAGGCCCTGGATGCTCAGGCGGACCGTGCGGTGCTCGACGAACATCACCGCGTCCTTCTCGACGACCCGGCCGATGTTGGAGACGATCGTGGCCTTCTTCTCGAGCTTCGTGTCCGCCGACTCCACGCCGGCCAGATAGGTCGTCTCCTCGTGCCGCGCGACCCCGTCGAACGGGCTGCGGATTGTCGGCAGGACGCTGTACCCCAGGCGCTCGAGCCGCTGGAACAGCTCGCGCTCAAACGCATCCAGATGAGCGGACGGCGGAGCGATGCTCTGGCTCGCCGCGATGAGCTCGAACGGATTCATGGGGAGCACGAGCGGCTCTCGGAGGAACGCTTCAAGGCGCGCGGCGACGTCGATCGAGGCGGACATCCCCTCGAGGTACATCTGGATCGTCCGCCGGGAGACGCCCGCGATCTCGGCGAGCGCGCCGAGGGACATCTGGCCTTGCTCTCGGACCTTGCGCAGGGTCTCCGTGTCGAGCCTGACGTACAGGCCACCCGGCGCGGAGTAAATGAAGGGCGGGACGCCCTCCTCGAAGAAGTCGAGGAAGGTCTTGCGCGAGAGAATCGGCACGTCAAAGCGGCTGTAGATCACGCCGGCCGCGAGGGCGCCGCTCCCGGTCCGGTCGCCAAGGACGACGGGCGATCCGCGAAGGCTCCTCGCGATGTTCTTGAGTTCCTCCGCGGTCGGCTTGTTCAAGGCGTCCACGTTCTGGAGGACCTTGACGATGAGGAGGAGGTCGTCGCGTCTCGCGACGAAGTCGAAACAGAGCCCGCGCTCCCCGTGCGGCTCAGAGAGGAAGAATCCCGTCTTCGCGAGCACCTCGCGCACCGAGTCGATGAGCTGGTCCCGCTTCACGGTGATTGACAACAGGAGTACTTCTATATAAACGGCGCGACCCGGTTGTATCGGATGGCGGCGGCGCTGCAGCCGCCTCCGAGCCGTGCGAACCCTTTATCGACGAGGGGGCGTTCGCCGTGCCGATGCCGGGTGAACTTTGCGACGATCTCGTCGTCGTCGACGATGTCGCGGAGGCGAGCACGCTCTACAACCGCGGCTACTTCGGGGCGCCTCGATCGGGCGGAGGGCTCGAGCTCTCCCTCCTCGAAGCCGTGTACCTGGTCGAGGCGGCGCGACTCGAGGTGGAGCGGGACGGGAAGCCCGTCCCCTTGGGCGAACTGTTCCGGGTCGCGGGAGCGAAGGAGGCCCAGTTCGAGATCCGCTACCTCGTGTACCGCGACCTTCGGCAACGAGGCTACGTCGTCGAACCGCAGGACGGACCCGTGGACTTCCATGTCCTCCCGCGAGGCGGCGCCCCGCGGAAGACGCCGAGCAAGTACTGGGTGCGCGCGCTGAGCGAGCGGGCCGTGTTCGACCTGAACGAGCTCCTCAAGAGGGCCGCGGAGGCTGCTTCGGTCCGGAAGACGCTCCTGCTCGGGCTCGTCGACGAGGAGTCGGACCTGACGTACTACGCCGTCCGTGAGGCATCCCCGAAGGGCCATCTCCCGCCCCCGAAGGTCCATGGGCCCATCCTCGCCTACTTCCAGGGAGACCGCGCGGTCGTCCTCGACGAGGAGCAGGCGAAGGCGCTCCATGAGGCCGGGTATTTCGGCAAGATCGTGGGACGGCGCCTCCAGCTCAGCCTGCTCGAGACCGCGTTCCTCCTTCAGGCCCGCCTGATCGAGGTGCGCAATGCGGACACGGACCGTCCGATCGGCCTGGCGCGCCTCCTGAAGGAAGCGAGGAGCCTCCAGCCGGACTTCACGTTGCGCCTGCGCGCCTACGAGGACCTGACCGCGCGCGGCGTGATCTCGAAGACGGGCTTCAAGTACGGCGCGCACTTCCGTGCGTACGAGGGCGACCCGGAGGTCCACCACGCGAAGTACCTCGTCCACGTGGTCCCCAAGGGCCACCGGGGCGCATGGCCCGAGATCAGCCGCGCGGTCCGCCTCGCGCATGGTGTGAAGAAGCAGATCCTGTTCGGGGAGGTCGCGGACGAGGTGCGCTACGTGAAGCTCGAG
>JBGPGA010000061.1:0-11366 GCA_041483635.1 Thermoplasmata archaeon | reverse complement strand
CTCGCTGAAGGACTTCCGCAGCACCTTTGCGCAGGTCGCCAAGGACCACGGAGCGAGCATAGAGTCTGTGAGCCGGGCAATGAGGCACCGCAGCACAAAGACCACTGAGGCCTACTATGCCCGGATCTCGCCCAAGGACGCCTTTCGCGAGCTTCGGGAGCGGTGCGCCCCAGAGGTAGCGCGCACCACCTTTTCACCTGAGTAAAGCGCCCCGGTCGGGATTCGAACTAGGTCCGGTTCGAATCCGGTCGACGGCGAACCGGCTGCATAGCCGGCAATCTGGGGACCGGATCCAGGTGGATCGAACAAAGGTTTGCTTCTTGCCCGAATTGTTCGGTCCCACAATCGTGTTGAAGCCCTCAAGCGGCAGGAGAACTCCTTCTCCGCCAAATGACAGGAAGTTCCTTGCCTTCAGGTAGCGAAGTCTCATATCATCGCGTCATCAGGACTTGCCGACTAATATCTTTGGTACCGCTTTGCGGTCCAGGCGCAATCTTAAGGGTAGTGTTCCTTACACGACCTGGAATGCAGGACGATGCCGGGGCGCTCCTGGCCAGACTGGCGCGAGCGCTGAGCGGACCGCGAGGCGAGGATCCCCTAACCGAATGGAAGAGCTTCTTCCCGAGGAGAAAGGTGGACGCCGCCGTCCGGGAGGACGTCGCCCGCGAAGCCGCTGCTATGGCGAACACTGCAGCCTACTTCGGAACTCCTGCAGCTTACTTGTACCTCGGGGTGTCTCCGGACCTCAGTTGGCTGGGGCTGGCGGGGGACCCTGAGGATCAACGGATTTTCGCGGACATCCTGAGGAGTAGAGTCTCGCCGCCCATGAGCGGTTGCCGTCTGGTGTGGTGTCCTCCAGAACTTGTCCGGGAAACATTTCCCGACCGAGAGGTCCGTGGCGGCATGTACTGTGCGGAGATTCCGCGGGCCTACCTCGTTCCGTACCGCTACCGCGAAGGGAACCTCAAGTATGGTGTCATCCAGCTTCGACATGGATCCGAGGTCGTGGAGCCTGACCCAGCTGAGCTCCGCAGGTTGGTTGAGATGATTATCGAGGGTCCGTCCGCACTCCTCGATCCACACTCACGTGAAAGGCTTCGCGAGGCCGCAGAGGATGCGGACAGCATCTCAGAATACCTTAAGAGCGAGGATTATGAGAACGCATCGAAACGGGCAAACAGGCTCATGCTCGCGCCCGACGGACCCGGGTTGTTTCGCGAGTTCGAGAACGCTCCGTTCCTCACGATTCCGCTCCTGCGGCGAGTGAACCCTGTTGGTCTCCTCAGGACGGCCACCTGGGGCAATCGGGAGTTTAAGTACAGGATTCGCCCGAGAGGTCTGAGGAGAGGGTTTGACCCCCTGGGGATCGAGAGCGAAATCAAGGCGTGGGACGGCCTGCGGTCGTGCTATCGCGAGGTGCTGGAGAATGGTCTGAGTCCAGAGGTCCTTCTCGATGCCTCGGATTTCGGTCTTGACGACTTGCGCCGGAACCTCATACGGGCGGCAAAGTCGGTCCTCTTGGGCGAGTCGAAGACCCAGGAGGGCGCGTGGGCCTACCACTGGCCGGCCAGGGCGTTTCCGCTCGGCATGCCGATGCTCCCCCCGAAAGGCTGGACACCGGAGGAGCGAGGTGTCAAGGTGAGCGGTATCGTGTTCCTGATGCGGAGTAGATGGAATCCGCTCCTGGGCCCCGTCGGCACGGCAGTCCAGCTGCCGATCCTCGGTCAGGATCAGAGGCGCAATCTCGTATGGTGGGGCATCCTTCTCGAACCATCCACATGCGTGCAGCTGTTCTACCCCGGTAGGCCCTCTATGACGTCAAGGACCTTCGAACCTTGGGAAAGGGAGGCCATGGATCTGATGGACGAGGGCAAGCTCACTCGCGAAGAGATCACCGAACGGATGGCGCGAGCCAAGGGGCGTTTGGATTCGAAGCCACTCTGGGCTGGGCTCGTCGCAATGTCCTTGAGTTTCGTCATATGGTACGCTACCTCAGGCAACCTGCTTGTCTTGGTGCCTCTGGCTGCGATATGGGCAATCGCACTTCGGACCTTCTGGGTCGCTCGCAAGAAGGGGTTGAAGATTCTCAGCAGACCCCCAGCCTGATACGGTATCCGCCCAAAGGCACCTGGCTGGAGCGGTTATATAGCGCCGTCCTCATCCATTTGTAAGATGAAGTTCTGGGACTATATGCTGAGGTTCCACGAATACGTCCACAAGGATCATCCAAACGGCCTGGAGGGTCTGGCCGCCGTCCGTGTCCTCAGAGCCGTCTTCGAACCGAGTTGGAAAGAGGAGCTCTCCAACCGCCACCCCTTCCGGCACCGGATCGCCCGCGCCTCGGTGGACAGCTATGAGTGGCTCATTCAGTACGCGCGCAAGGTCCGCACGGCGCAAGCCCTCACCGGGTTTTCCACGATCGACCGCAGGCTGGGCGATCCCGATGAGTTCCTATCTGCTGATGCGGAAATGGAGATCGCGCTAATTCTCTGCCTGGGCGGGTTCGAAATTGAATTCCTCGTTCCTACGGAACGTCCCACGCCAGACCTTCTGGCGAAATGGAATGGAAATGAATTCGGCGTCGAAATCGGGTCCGTCAACCCACCGGCAGAACATGCTCGCCTCAACGAGGCGATGACCCGAATCATGATGCGCAGCTTCACGAAGGCCATCACCGGAGGGGTGATTAGCCGCCCCCCGACAGACGCCGAGCTGGAGCTGATTGACCGGCAGGTCGAATCCGCAATCGATGCGGCCTTAGGCGGCCACATGGTGGAGATAGTCAGCCTCCCCGGGTTGGCCACCATCTACGTGGCGCCCCGCGACCTCGCAAGCGCCTTGCCCGAGGACTGTAAGGGCCAGTTCCGAACGGTTCCCTCGTACGATAGATTGCCCGAAGAGAGGATTTCCCGAGCAATCCGGAGGAAGCTCCATCAGTTCGAAGGCTTCCAGCGTGGAATCGTCCTCTTCCTCTATGACAATGCTCTGGGGCCCGAGGCGATAAGGCGCTTGTTCGAGGCCCCGGGTGACGATGTGGCCATTGTCCTCGCCTCTGTGCCCCGCATTGTGGGCCTCGGGTTAGTAGAGCCGTACCGTTTTCGTAATCGCCCACAGAAATCCTCTAGAGAGACACATGCATCCCGTACGATTCTCACCGTCCCAACCGGGGTCGACGAATGGGCAGATGTGCTCCTGTGGGAAAACTCGCATTCGGGACGCACTCTGCCCAGCGCCCTCTATGAGGCGTTCCAGAAATACGGCGAGAACCTAACTCGTCTGCTTTCCCTCGAGCCCGTTCGCTAACGTGCCACTGCCCCTGCGAGACGTTGACGGTCGGCTGAGCGAGTGTCCTCACGACTGCGAATAGACCCAAACCGGTCACGGTGTGGGTCCGGTCGGACCTACCCCAGGGGTCACGACCAGCGATCAGTTCCGCGACGCCGACATGCATCCGCGTTCTTGAAGTCCCGCAGGGCGTCAAAGGCCTCAGCCTTGAGCCTCCAAATCCCGGGGTACTTTGGATTCTCGCGGGTAATCCGGTGGAAGCAGTCGAGGGCCTTATCCGCCTGGTTTCGGGCGAGGAGGTATGTGCCGACGGCAGCGAGTGCGTCCCAGTCCCGTGGATTCGACCGCAGGCGGTCCGCTGCGGCTTTGACGACCGCGTCTTCGACGGAGGCCGGGTCGGCCCCCACCCTCGTACGCTTCGGCATTCAGGCCACGCCTCCAAGGGGCGCGTCTCGCCCAAAAGGGCTTCGCGACGCGTATCAGATTTGAGCATGGATTCCTGGCCGTTGCGAAACGCGCGGGCCCGCGCGGTTCAGACGTGTTTGCCTGCGTCACGAAGTTCGAAGGCTCCGTGTGGCACTCGGCCGGCCAAGAGTCTGAAGCCGAATCGAGCGACGCCGACGGAATCTCAGGGAAGGTGGCCGCCGACGTCCGGTACCTTCTCTGCACCGAAACTGGCGACCCAAGACTTAACTAGCCGCATCGACCAAAGGAACCGCGATGGCGGAGCCCTCCCGGGCCGCGGCGGTCGAGGTCCTCAAGGCAAAGATCTGCCTCGTCGGCGAGCAGGCCGTCGGGAAGACGAGCCTCATCCACCGGTTCGTGTCCGGGGCCTTCGACGAGTCGTACATTCGCACCCTGGGCGCCGTCGTCTCGAAGAAGGCCGTCGACCTCACGTCCGTCGGCGGCCGCGCCGTCCACTTGGACATGACCATCTTGGACATCATGGGCAAGCGGACGTTCCTGGAGCTCTTCCAAGAGGCCTACTTCCACGGAGCCAGCGGGATCCTCGCCGTCGCGGACTTCACCCGGCGCGAGACCCTGGACGCTTTGGTGATCTGGATCCGGGGCGTCGAGTCCGTGTCGGGGAAGCTGCCCCTCGTCCTCGTCGTGAACAAGGCGGACCTAGGCGACCAGGCGGAGTTCGGGGCTCGGGAGATCGAGGAGGCTGCGAAGGCATTCGGGGCGGGGTACCTCCTCAGCTCGGCGAAGTCAGGAGACAACGTCGAGGAGGCTTTCCGCCGACTCGCAACCCTCGCGGCAGAACGTCAGCTCCGGCTCCACTGATCCGACGCGAACATCCAGCGGCGCACCAGCGATCTGGCCGATTGCGGAAGGCGTGACCGAGACCCCTCGGTCCGGCGTCGGTCTGACGGGGCCGAAGGCCCAGGCGTCGATTCGGGGTTGATCGATTCGTGACGAGATAGGCCCCCCAGCTCCGGCCTCCCGTGCTGCCGCATGCGGCGGGCTACTTCTTGGGACGCACCGTCCCGCCTACGATGAGCAGGCGTCCCTCGTCCTGGTAGAACAGGAGGTAGTCCCCTTGCCCGACCCCGAGGATCTTCTGGACCTTCTTCGGAAGCGTGATCTGGCCCTTCGACGTGATCCGGGCCTCCGCGAGCTTCTCTCCCGGCATGGGCCCGCGATTCGGCGTTACGCTTAAGTAGCGGACCAAGGAATTCGGAAAATAAGGATTCTTGGGGGAGGAGGGTTCACTTGTTGCCGTCGCAGATTCACGAGACGTCACCCAGTCGAGTCGGGAATGCACCCGACGTCCGGAATGAGCCCTTGCCCGTCCCGACCCCGCCGGCGGGAAGCTGGACTTTGCCGCGCCCGCCGCCCCCGGCACCCAGGAGATTCTCGCCCCGAGAGCGGATGATCCTGTTGGTCGCCGCGTTGGTCGTGCTCGTCCTCGTGGGCGCGCTGTTCGCTGCGAGCTACCTCGCTAGCCGGCCTGCTCAAACGCCGTCGCCGACCCTCAACATCACCGACGTCACGATGAACTTCTCGGGCGCAGCGAACTGCTGGACTTCCTTCCATCCGAGCGGGGTGTGGGGGGACGATCGATGGTCGTCCGACATCCAGTTCACCTACCAGCAAGGGTTGTTTGAGCCCGCGTCCTGCACTCTGACGAACGTCCGAGCCCAGACGTCCGGATTCGGCATCGTCTCCGTGAACACGCCGCTCGTCGTCGTCTCCGGCGCGACGGAGACCCTCCACATCGTCGTGCAGGGACCTTCCACAGACTACACGGGGCCGCTCTCCTTGATCGGCACGGTCACGTCGCCGTAGCGTCAACCGCATCGCCCGACCAGAGTCCCGGAGACCCGCACCCGTGCGCGCGCGAACCCAGCCCGCAGGATGCCGGGAAGCACATGAGGGCTTTGCGACGGCTCGGATGCGGCGTTTCCGCGTGCCGAATTAAAGTTTTGATTGCCATACACGGGGAGATAGAGGAATTAATCATTTAAATTGGTCCAGATTTATATATCCCTTGATTTAGCGACTATTTGAGCCTTTTGAAATCGTCATTGTGCCTGTGAAACCGTCGTTGCGGCGGACCTTTGGGCGCAATGCGCCCACCGACGCAACCGGAAAACGTGCGGTTAGCGACCGTGGGGCCGCAACCCATGAAACAGGACTACGCTCCTGCTCGTGCTAATCGGACTACTCTCGGGTAGTGAAGCACAGCGTCAGGGCCATAGCTGGCCCTGCGATAGCGGCGCGAAGCACCACCACCCTACGGGGGCGGGAAATGCTCGGACACGCCGAGCAATGCCGGCCTCGGTCAACCTGGGCCGCAAGGCTCACGGGAAAGCCACAGTACCCTACGGTGTAGGCGAGGGTGCGGATATGCCGTAAAATGGCGACGACCCGCACCCGAGTACGTGAGGGAGGCCCCACGAAGAGTGGGGGATCAGGAGGCTAAGACCGTGAGGTCATGCTATCGACCTCCGGCCGACCCCCGTTCGGGTGTGTACGAGTGTCGATGCTCAGCCTGTTTGCGGAGTGGGCCACGTTCACGAAGCCGGAAGAGCCGAAGCAGTTGAACGAGGTCCCCGAGCGCGAACCGCGAGGGAACGTCCACGACCGATACGTGCGACCGGACGGCTTCTACTACCGCGTCCACGGCAACGACATCGTGGTGAAGCCCGACGGGACCATCCGGAGGACGGTCAAGCTCCCGGACGGAACCCGCGAGTGGGAGGCTCGGCAGGCTGTCCTCTGGGGCTTCACGATGAAGTCGCTCGCCCAGACGTGCGGAGTCAGCGTCTCGAAGGTCGCCATCGTGCTCCGGCAGCGGAGTCCCTTCGCGGTCAGGCGGGTCTGGTAGCCCGCCCCTTTCGGGTATGGTGGTAGCCATACTCGGAGATGGAGACATGAGCGCAATCCTCACCGAGGAGCAGATGGCGGCGTTCCAGGCGAAGCTGAAGGCCCAGGCAGCGAAGGCCATCGGCGAGACGCAGGCGGGCGTCGACCGCATCAAGGGGACGATGGGCGCGACCCTCAGCCGGTCCGAGAAGGGCACCGTCAGCGGACGCGTGTTCTCTCCCCTGACCGGGCGCGAGGTCGTCGTGTTCTCGTTCGACCTGGAGAAGGCGGCCGAGCACGACTACGTCGAGACCCTGATCGCCAACGAGCAGCCGAAGGTCCTGACGGCGTATGCCGAGGACTACATCCGCGAGCAGCTGCTCGCGAACGTCCGGCTGTAGAGGGGTGGAGCCCCTCATTTTTCGGGTGGTGCGTGGTGACTGACGGTCCCCGCGCGGACTGAGCCTGTCGCCCTGCGGGAGTGGACACGCTTACGCGGCGAAACCTCGACCACGCACCACGTTCGGGTGTGTCCATGCCCAAGCTGACGAAGCGACAATGGGTCGAGCTGCGTCGCAGGGCGGGAGAGAACTACCTGCAGATCCGGCTCGGCCGAGGCTGGACCCTCCGCGTCCGAGGAGGCAAGGTCATCGCCCAAGCGAGAGGCGGGGCCTTCGAGGTCGTGATGCCTCTCCGGGCCATTCTCGAAGAGGGGGGTCTCCACAAGCGCGGCTTCTGAGGCCGCGCACCTTTCGGGTGTCCATGAGCGACGAGCCTACGCAATCGACGGCCCGGTGCAGCTGGGGACGGCCCGTCCACGGGTACGGTCAGGCATGGTTCCATGATTCTGACGGGAGCCTGTGCGTCCACGGCGTGACCATCGCTCGCGAGAGCATGTTCTCTCGGTTCCTGAAGCCGTAGCTCAGTACCGAGAACTTTTCGGGTGAGACTCACGAAGGCTCTCATGGTGAGTGAAGGACAAGCCTACGCGATCTGGCAGAGGTTCCGCCTGAGCGTCCAGAAGGACTGGCTCAGGGACGTGGAGCGCAGCGCGGTCTATCCGTACACGCTCATCGTGCCTGAGGACTCGGACTTCTACAAGTACGTGGAGAAGTCGGGCCTCGGTCTGGAACTCGAAATCCCCATGGCGGCGCAGTAGGGCCGCCTCTTTTCGGGTGAGATGATGCCCACGACAATCCCTGATGCCGTCTACGAGGCGCGGGCTATGAATGCCATCGAGGAAGCGGACAGGACCGTGAATGAGATGCTTGGCTTAGACCAGAGTGAAACCATGAAGCGGAAGCCCTGCCCGTCCTGCCGCCATCCCGAGGGCGACTGTGGCGGAGACTTCCTGCACAAGGACGACGCTGCCGAGTTTGTGGCCGACTCCTACGAGCCGCCGGACTACGACTGACGGCTCCCTTTCGGGTGAGTGTGAGTGCAAGAACTCCAGATCGGAGACACGAAAATCGCCGTCGCCCAGGAGAGCCCGCTCGGCTTCTTGGGGCAGCTCGTGTGGTACAGCGTGCGCAAGCAGCGGATCCCGCAAGAGGACTTCGAGTCCCTCTGCGACAAGGAAGGGATCCCCCAGGACTACCGTCCGCGGCGCACGCGGCCCATCGACGCCTTCAAGAACGCCGTTCGCTCGCTGAGCGGCCGCGACTACATCGTGGAGCCCGACCTCGTGTACGACCACGCGACGGGGTTGAAGACGGACCAGAGGGCGATGATTGTCGCCACGACGGTCCCGGACAGGGTCAGCAACTCCCTGCCGGTCGTCCTCAAGGCGACCTTCGACCCGAAGACTCTCAACGTGACCTACGAGGGATCGGCACAAAACCTCATCCCCCGCATCAACGAGGAGTACCAGCTCAACCGGGAGTCGTACCGAGACGAGGATGTCCGCAAAATGGTCGTCGAGGCCATCCACGGGGCCTACGCCTTCAACCTGAAGCAGACCGGCGGGGTCTACTTCATCCCCGAGGACCACGCCGCGAGCGTGGAGTCCGTCGCGAGGGTGATCGACCAGCTCCCCGGCTGCGAGATGGTCTCCGTCCCGGTCATCGACCGGGAGCCGGAGCGCAAGACCGTCATCAAGCAGTACGAGAAGGCGACCCTGGAACGGCTCGGCGAGCTCATGGCGATGGTGAAGGAGACCATCGACAAGGGCGAGGAGATCGTCCCGAGCGTCTACAAGCGCTTCCACGACGAGGCCGGGTACATCGCCGAGCAGAAGGCGAAGTACGAAGACTTCCTGAACGTGGCAATGGAGAAGGTCGCCATCGAGGCGACGATCCTGGGCCAGTACCTCGGACGCCTCGCCGGGATGGTCAGGGAGGACAAGCCCGCAACGTCGGGCTGATTTTTCGGGCGGTGCGGCATGGTACCCCTCAAGCTGAGGGGCTACGCGATCGCGTGGCGCGGCACAGACGGCAGGCTGTACGACTCCGAGGGGTCCGGCTCCACGGAAGAGGAGAACTTCGACAGGGACCCGCCCGTACAGGGCCATCATGGCATTCGGGTGAACTAGATTGGTGCGAGAGAAGCTCGTGCAGCTACGGAAGGAAGTGTCGTCCGTCGTCCTGGAGCGCAGCGAGGAGATCACGGGGCTCATCGTCGCCCTGGTTGCCCGGAAGAACATCTTCATCGTCGGGCCCAAGGGAACGTCGAAGAGCCTCATGATCCGCCTCGTGACGAACTCGATCACGGGGGCGCGGTACTTCGAGCGGCTCCTGACCAAGTTCTCCGTCCCGGACGAACTGTTCGGACCCCCGAAGATCAGCGCCCTGAAGAACGACTCCTACGAGCGGAAGATCGACGGGCGCCTGCCCGACTGCGAGATCGCTTTCGTGGACGAGGTCTTCAAGGCGAACTCGGCCATCCTCAACAGCCTCCTGCGGATCATGAACGAGAAGCTGTTCGACAACGATGGAAAGCCGATGAAGGTGCCGCTGGAGATGCTCGTGGGCGCGTCCAACGAGATCCCGCAGGACGAGAGCCTCGCGGCGATGTACGACCGGTTCCACCTCCGGTTCCGTGTGAACGACATCGCGGAGACCGCGAACTTCATCCTCATGCTCAAGGGGCCGAAGAGGTTCGAGGACTTCGCGAAGGCGGTCACCGTGCGCCTGACCCTGGACGAACTCCACCAGGCGCAGGCCGAGGCGGAGAAGGTCGTCGTGCCGGAGCCCGTCATCGAGGCCCTCGCGACGATCCGGGCGACGCTGGCGCAGCAGAGCCTCCTGCCGTCCGCACGGCGCTGGAACGAGGCCATCGAGGTCATCAAGGCCAAGGCGTGGCTCCAAGGCCGCGCCGAGGCCACGATGAACGACCTCGACGTGCTCGTCCACATGCTGTGGGAGGACCCGCAGCACAAGGGGCTCGTCCAGGGCGTCGTCCTCGAAGTGGCCAATCCCCTGCTCAAGCAGGCGGAGGAGTACCACGACGCCGTCCAGGTCGCCTGGAGCCAACTCGTGAAGGTCCAGGACGACAAGGAGAAGATCAACAAGGCGGTCGAGGTCCTCGCGAAGGTCAACGACGCGATGAAGCGCCTGGAGAAGCTCCGCGTGTCCGGCGAGAAGGACGGGATGGACATGACGCGGGTCGAGGAGTACCAGCGCGTGGACGCCGAGGTGCAGAAGCGCATTCAGAGGGACTACCTCCAAATCCAGGTGTAGTCCGCCTTTTTCGGGTGGCAATGGTGGTAACGAATTGGGATCGGTTCACCGTCGAGAACGACCCCTTCGACGTGATGGCGTTCCAGGGCGTCTTCAAGCAATCGAAGACGCTGCAGGACACCCTCTCGCCCAAGAAGCTCGTGACGGCCAAGGAACTGGGACAGGACGTCTTCGACTCGCTCTACAAGTACGTGCCCAAGGTGAAGCCGGAGACGGACATCGACCCCTCGTACATCTACAACAAGGCCCTCGTCGACAAGGCGATGGGCACGCAGGAGTACGAACGGCTCCGGGCCGTCACGCGCCTCGCGGACATGGAGAGCGCCCTCGCGACGGAGATCATCTCGAAGGAGCTCCTGGAGAACATCCCCGAAGAGGACAAGCAGGCGGTGAACGACTATGCCAAGGCCCAGGCGAACCTGTCGAACGCCCTGGCGAAGCTCAAGGCCCTGACGGAGCTCGGCAAGCTCACTCCTGGCCTGAAGGCGTACCAGACGAAGCTCAAGAAGCAGCTGGCCGGGTTGCAGCAGGCCGCGCAGCAGGCGACCCCGACTTTCCAGCAAGCGTGCCAGAATCCGCAGGTCATGGCGGCGCTCCGTGCAGCGATCGGGAGCGCGGTCGACGAGCTCGGGATGGCGAACGACTTTGCGGGCGGATGGGGCCTCGGCCCCGGCCAGCTCGTGAAGGTCAACGCGAAGGACCGCCTCGAGCTGATGAGGCGCATCACCGGGTCGCAGAAGATCCGGGAGCTCCAGAAGCTCCTCGGCCGAATGAAGCGGCTCGCGTTCCAGAAGCGGTACAACCGGCCCACGACAGAGCCCAACGAGGTGACGGACATCACCCGCGGCGACGACCTCGCCCGGATCGTCCCGTCCGAGCTCATCGACCTCGCCATGCCGGAGCGCGAGGAGCTCTTCTACACGAAGTTCATCAACAAGGAGCTCCTCGTGTACGAGCTCAAGGGGCGCGAGACCTACGGCCGCGGCCCGATCATCATCCTCATCGACAACTCGGGCTCCATGGGAGCGTCCGAGGGCGGCATCAGCCGCGAGATGTGGGCGAAGGGGATGGGGCTCGCGATGGCGGAGATCG
>JBGPGA010000060.1:0-11506 GCA_041483635.1 Thermoplasmata archaeon | reverse complement strand
GGCGGGGCCTGCGTCAGCAAGCCCGAGATGTACGACCGCGTGGCGAAGATCCTCCGCTCCGACCCGGGTCGCCAGTTCGTCGTCGTGTCCGCGGTGGCCGGCGTCACGGATTCCCTGGTCCAGACCCTGTCGAAACCCCGGGAGGAGAAGGAGCTCGACCTGTACCTCGCCGACCTGAAACGACGGCATCTTGGACTCCTGCCCAGGCCGGCCCGGGACCAGGATCGAACGGTCGAGGCGATCGAAGCCCTCGGGACGAAGCTCGAGCGGCTCCTGTACGGGATCGCGTACACGGAGGAGATCACGTCCCGCATTCGGGATTTCGTCCTGTCGTTCGGCGAGCGGTTGTCCGCCCAGGTCGTGGCCGCGAACCTGCGCACGCGAGACCTCGACGCGGAAGCATTCGAGGCCGATCAGATCGGCCTGATGACCGACGAGAACTACGGGAACGCGACGGCCCTGCTCGAGGACACCCGGGCCCACATGGCCCCCGTGCTCCGCCGCCAGGCGGACGCGGGGCACACGAGCGTGATCACGGGCTTCTTCGGCCTGTCGCCGGAGGGGAAGACGGCCACGTTCGGTCGCGGCGGGTCCGACTACACCGCGGCCGTCGTGGCCCACGCGCTCAATCTGCAGGCGGTCGAGATTTGGAAGGACGTTGGCGGCTTCATGAGCGCGGACCCGAAGATCGTCTCGGAGGCCTTCCCCCTCTCTGTCCTCTCCTACGACGAGGCGGCCGAGCTCTCCTATTTCGGCGCCAAGGTGCTCCACCCGCGGGCCGTCCTGCCAGCGCGGGCCTGCGGGGCGTCCCTGTACCTGAAGAACGTGTACCGCCCCGAGGACGTCGGGACGCGGATCGGCCCCGACACGGTGGACAAGACCGGGGACGTGAAGAGCGTCTCCTACGTCCGGGATCTCGCAACCCTCAAGGTGTACGCCACCGGCCTTGGGTCGGATGAGGTCCTCCTCTCGCGGAGCTCGACGGCCCTCGCGAACACGGGGGTGAACATCTACAGCGCCGCGACGTCCCAGACCTGCGTCGCCTTCCTCATCGAGTCCGATGCGGTGAATCGCGCGAAGAAAGCCCTGTCCCGCCTCGCCGGCCTCAACCTCGACAAGGTCGAGGCGTCCCCGCACGCCTCCCTGATTTGCTTCGTCGGCGAAGGGATTGGGAACGCGCACGGGGTCGCGGCGCGCGTGTTCCGTGCGGTCGCGGACCGTGGAATCAACGTGCAGTTCATCACTGCTGGGGCCTCCATGGTGGCGTACCAGTTCACCGTCGAGACGAAGGATCTCGAGGAGGCCGTGCGTGCGGTCCACCGGGAATTCTTCGGCGACGGGGGCAAGCACCCCGGCTCGCCGTCTCCGGCGGCTCCGCCGGCGTCGTCTCACGCGTCCTAGTCCGTGACCGCCGAAGTGATCTCGACTTCCTCGGCGAGTTCGACGCCCGTTGCCAGACTCCCCCAGCGCCCGATTGCCTTCACGATATCGTAGCTGCTGAGGATCCCGACGACCTCGCGGCCGTTGAAGACCGCCAGGTGCCTCAGGTTCGCTCTCCTCATCAGCCGGGCCGCGTAGGCGACCGGCACGCCAGGCGTGACGGTGACCAGGGGCGCGGTCGCAGTCTCTCCCACGAGGCTCGTGCTCGGATCCCGCCCCTCCGCGAGGGCGTCCACCACATCGCTCGACGTGATGATGCCGAACGGTTCCTCCCGCCCCTCGGGGCGGACGACGAGGCTGTTCACCTTCGCGTCGGCCATGCGCTTGGCGGCGGCCTGGAGCGTGGCATCCTCGGAGATCTCGAAGACCTCCGTGGACATCGCGTCTCGGACCTTCACGTATCGCGCCATTGTCCCAGACTAAGCGGTCCTGGAACCAAATCCCTTCCGTGCGTACAATATGTGCGAGTGGGCGACCGTCCACGCGGGAAAAACGCCATATCACCGTCGATAACCGCTTCCGAAGGGATTAATGCCCGCACCCTGACGGAGACGCGTCCATGGCCCAGGACGCTCCGGCGCCGTCGCGGCGGCTGGGTTCCCGGATCGCAGGGAGGTTCAGCGGGGCCCACCCGCTCCGCCGCGTGATCGAGCACGTCTACCTGACCTACGACGGGGGCACGCCGCTTGTGCATCTCTCCCGCACCTTCGTCCCCGGGAGGGACCCGGACCTGATTGCCTCCATGTTCACGGCAATCCAGAACTTCATGGACGAGTCCTTCCACGCGATGGGCATCGGCAACGTCCGGAGCATCGAGCTCGGGGACCATCATCAGGTCGCCTTCGGCCGCGGGAAGTGGGTCCTGCTCTACGTCGTGTACCGCGGGCGAGAGTCCAACCAGCTTGAGCGTCACGTGATCCACCAAGTGCAGACCCTCGAGGAGCGATTCGGCGAGCTGTTGAAGGACTGGAGGGGGGACATGGACACCGCGGACGTCCTCCGCGAATATCTCGCCCAGGCGTGGCTCTTCACGCAAGACGTCTCGTCGGAGGCCCTTGACCATGGCTCCGCATCGTCTCCCCCGAGCGATGACTCGGTTGCCTCCTCTCCGGAGACCCGCTGACCCCCGAGTGCGCCCGTTCGGAAGCATTATGTCCCGCCCGTTTCATGGAGCGCCGTGGGAGGGTCTGGGCTGCGGGGACACGCCCTGACGGGGCTCGTCGCGATCGCGATCGTCGGCCTATGGATTCTCGTCATCATCGTCGTGCCAAGCTCATCCCCCGCGCCCATCCTCGGCTCCTTGCCGCTCGCCACCCGGTCATTCGATCTTCCGAATCAAGGAATGTACTACCCACCGTGTTCGAGGACCACGTTCCCCGTGTGGTGGGCCGCCTTCGTCTACACCTCGAATCGGACGAACGCGAGCGTCCACGTGACCGGGGCCTGGACGGCGACGCGCGAGACGGCGGTCCTCGTGTTCGACCTCGCGGACGACGTGGCAACGAGCGACCTGGGTCGTTGGCAGATCTTCGCACATTGTCCCATCAACCCGCCGTCCCCACCCCCGCCCGTGGCTCCTCCGAGCCTCCCTCGCAGCGGGAGCGTGGACTCGCAGATTGAGATCTGGCCGAACGCGAGTCGCTTGGTCGTCCAGTTCCTCTCCTTCGATCGCTCGGACAACGTCCAGGTTACCGAGGCCTTCATGGTCGCGGGTCCGTGATGGGCAGCTGTCTTCCGACTCCGCTTCGGGGCGCGAGCATCACTCACTTACTTGGGCACATGAGATACGGTATCGTCCAGACAAGGAACGCATCTTCCACCAAAGCATCCGGTCGAAGGCCCTGCCCTCACTCGGGAAGGAGCTCCGCGTCTCCGGGCTCCTGGGCCTGGACGCGCCCCGGATGCAGGTTCCTCAGCTCAGGATTCCGGCTGCTTGGACCCACGCTCCCCGCATGACGGCCAAGTCCCCTGAAAGCCACGGCACCAGCTGGCCGGCGGCGATTGCGCGGAGGGAGGCGAGGGCGTCGGCCCGGGTGACGCTTCCGTCCTTGAGCCCGAAATAGATCCCCTGGACATCCACGTAGGACTGCTGCTGCTGGAAGTCGCCGCCCCAGTAGAGGTAGACGTCCATCATCTCCCGCAGGAGCTCCGTGAACGTCGCCCGGCTGTAGTAGCGGCCCCATTCCATCGTGTACACGCCCTCGAGGGCGGCCAGAGCGTTGCCCGTCTGCCCCTTCGACAGGGCCGCAATCGCCTTGTTCACATACCCGAGGTCGTGCGCGTACTGCGCGGACCGCAGGAAGACGTCCCAGGATCCCATGAGCCCGCCTTCCCCGAGGGTCCAGGTCGTGACGACCCGCCTAGCGTCGATGAGGGCGCGGTTGAGGGCGTCCGCCTGGGCCTGGATGGTTGCCTGCTCGCCTGGGGTGGCGGTCGCGTAGGCGGCGCGGAGCTGATTCGCGTAGGCGTTCGCGGCCACGGCCTTCTCTCTCAGCACCCCCGCCGCGGCGATTGCCGCATCGAATGCGGCGGCCTGCGCGGGCACTGTGGCTTTTTCGTTCTTGAGGTTGGCCACCGCCCAGTCCATCGTGTACTGCAGCTCGATCGGCAGGACGAGGGCATGGGTCGCGCGGATCGCCCACAGGCCATGCAGCTTCAGTGTCGTGTCGATCGTCTCATGGCTCTGCATCGCCATGTCGTCCAGTTGGGTGTGGTAGTACGCATCGAACCCGGGCATCCACATCAGCTGGATCGTGGATCCGCCGCCCTTGGCGGCATAGGACCACGCGTCCGTCCACGACCACACCGGGTTGTAGTAGCCGACCGCGCCACCGAGGCCTAAATCGCTAATGCCCTTCCCGACGAGCCCGTTGACCTCCCAGGTGTTCTCGACCCAGTACCTGCCTGAGGTCCGCACGAAGCTCACGCCGTCCATGTTCAGCTCCACGGCGAGGCCGGCGAGGATCTCTGGATGGGCCTTGACGAACTCATACGATCCCACGAGCCAGTTGTACCAAGTGTTGGCAGGTCCGCCCGTCTCCTCGGCCCCGACCGAGGCGAAGACGAGCGTCCGCTCGTTCACGAAGGTCCCCGCAGCGCGAGCGGTGGAGAACAGTCGGGCGAGCTCGAGCATGGCGGCGATGGATGACGTGTCGTCATCGGCGCCTGACCACCACGTGTCGATGTGGCCGGAGATTACGACGTACTCGTCCGGGTGTGTCGTCCCGTACAGGTAGGCCGCCACGTTGACGGATCGTGCGATCTGCTCGGGAACCATGTCCGCGCGGCCGGTGATCCGCAGGGTGACCGGGCCTCCCGCGAGGAGGTCCTGGAGGTGCCACGCGGTCCGCGGCGAGATCGAGAACGCGGGAAGGGGACCCTTGACCGAATCCTGCTTGATGCCATCGGCCACCGGATTGCTGTCGTAGTATCCGTAGAAGACGACGGCCGCGGCGTGGTGCAGGGAGGCCTCGATGACGGGGACGTTCGGCCAGCCCTGGAGGTCGTCGTCCCGATGGACCAGGGCGATGACGCCCGAGAGGTCGCCCGCCGCGTCGAAGTCCGCGGCCGTCCCGTATCCCACGTCCCTCAGGGGAGCCACGAGCGTCTTGCCGTGGTCCTGGTTCCCGAAGGAGTATGCCTTCCCCGCGTCCTTGCCCCAGATCGAGAAGCAATCGCCGTACGTCGTGCCCTCGATAGGCTCGAAGGTCGGCGAGACGACCTGGATCGTCGTTCCGTAGTGGACCCAGCTGGCCACGGGGAAGGTCTCCATGACCACCTTGTCCATCGGCATGGCGCTCAGCTGATCGTACACGTACCGCTGGGCCGCCCACTCCTGATCCGTCCCGGCGACCCGCTCTCCGAACGCGGTGATCGTCTGGAGCTGGCTCCACGCGTTCCCGTAATCCAGACTGCCGAGGATGGCCGTCTCCTCCCCCGTCAGGCCTGACGAGCTCCCCGATCCCAATGCCGGCGCCGCACGCGTTTGCGGCGCAATTGCCACCAACAAAAAGACGATGCTCAGGGTCACCAAAACGGTCTGTCGTCTCATGCCACCCGCCCCCTTCCCGCGGCGCGATTGGGTCGCTCCTGGGACCTCTCGGGCCAGGGGAAGCCAGCGTCCACCCACGGGACCTCCCTCGGAACGGGCGCGCGTTACATCTAGGCTCGGTAAGTATTCACACGGGTTCGCGTCCACTCGAGGACGACGTGGCCCGGCGGGTCTTTCGAGCAGCCACGGAGTGAACCGTAGGCATCCGGGGGCTCCCGAGATTACATCGGCATCTTCCATCTAGGACGCTCGTGCTTCCCGCCTTGTCCCTGTGCCCCTGAGGCGGAAAGAATGATTCCGACCGAGGGGGCGACTCACCGGTTGCGTTGTGGCGCCGGGGCGGGTCCTGACACGTTCGACTTCAAACGTAAGGCGGGTCGTCAATCTTGATGACCCGAGACTCGGCAGGCGGTCGTGTCGAAGGACGGGCTCCCTCAGGCGGACGTCGGCCTAGTCGGGCAGGAAGCGGACGGTGCGGATTCGCCCCCCGCGCACCTCGATTCGGGCGCGATACCGCCGAGCCGGCTTGCCCGGGCTCTCGGGGATCCGGACGGATGCGGACACGGTGTTCCCATGGGTTTCGACCCGTTCCGGCAGGAAGCGGTCCGGGGTGCGGTATGGCATCAGCGATGCGGCGATTTCCCGCAGACCGTGTCGATCGGGGCTTGCGCCGTCCGAGACGACGGCATCGGGCGAGAGGGTCTCCAGGGCATCGACGAGACGCCCTCCGCGAAGAGAGTCGAGGAAGCGTCGCGCGAGGGCCTCAGGGCCGGTAGGTCCGAGTTCGATCATGCTTGCGCTCATCAGTCGGCTCGAAGCCCGTGGCGGGCCATACCCCTTGTCCCCGGAGTCTCCGTGTCCCTCCGGAGTCTATGGGTTTTGGGCAATCGCGTGGTTGATCGCGATCTCTGCGATGTCCGTCGCGTACCCCGCGGCTCGGTCGATGCTGTCCACGACCTCCCCGAGGGCCAGGAGCTCCTCCCCCTTGCGGGTAGCGACGTGGTGCTGGAGGCTGTCGATGAGCTTCTGGTGGGGTCCCCGAGAATCGACCGCCGCGTTCGCGGCGTCGATGTTCTCCGTGACCAGCGCGTTGAACGCCTTGTCGAGGATTTCGAGGGCGGACGCCGTCGCGGCGTCGAGTTCCTTGGCCAGCCTGGACTCGAGCCCCTTGGGGGACAGGACCGGCACGTTGGCGGCGATCCGCTCCGCGTGGTCCCCGACGCGCTCGAGGAGCTTCGCGATGAGCCGGTGGTTCTGGATTCCCGCGAACGCGGCGGCGTCGCCGGTCCCCCGGAGAGACCGGTGGGCCGTGTTGTACTGCTTCGCGACCATCCAGTACAGCCGGTCCACATCTTGGTCACGCTGGGACACATCCCGGGCCAGAGCCTCGTCGCCGCTCTTCAGGGCCTGCACCGCATCCTCGAGCATCGCGCGGTCGGTCATGTACATGCGGCGGATGCACTTCTCCGCGCTCAGCTCTGCCGGGTCGGACAGGTCCTGGATCACGATCGAGTTGCGGCTCTCCTCAATCACCTCGGGACCGATGACCATGCGGCTGAAGTCCCGAGACACGCGCCGCACAAACGGACCGAGGTCGGTTGGGAACTTGACTTCGATGAGCCCGTATCCGGAGATGTAGGCCCCGATGAGTTTACGGAGGAGGTGGTCCCGGTGCTCGTCGTCCTTTTGCTCGAGGACCTTCTTCCGGACCGCGGCTTTCTCACGGGGCTGGGGGCGCACGGAAATGGAGCCGTCTGGCTCCGTGTCCACGAAGACCGTGTCGCCCGCCTTGAGCCCTGCGGCCACAATCCACTTCTTCGGCAAGGAGACCACGTACGTGGACCCCCCCGTGAGTTGCAGTTTCCTCCCTTCCATGGCTGCCCGCCTTCGGAGTCCCCATTCACTATAGAGTCTAAAGTCTTGGCACCATAGTCTATATAGGCCTCCGTGCGACACTCGTTGACAGCCGAGACTCCGTCGGGAAGCGACATAGAGGGCGGTCCGGGTGGAAGCCAACCGGAGATTACGAATGGCAGCTCCATCCGAAGAGAAGAGGGAACGCGCAGAGGGGGCAGAGACGCTCCGCCACCGTCGAAGCCGCCGCGGCATGTGGGTCGCGGTCGGCGTGGTGATCGTGGCGGTCCTGATTGTGGCCTACGTAGTCGTGAGCGGTGTGCTCAACCCGTCGACCGGTCCGACCCAGACGCTCAGCGGGGCGGGGGCGACCTTCCCGGCGCCGTTAATCACCCTCTGGACGCAGAGGTACGTGAACGTGACCGGGACCAAGGTGAACTACCAGGCGGTCGGCAGCGGGGCCGGAATCACGGACTTGCAGAACAAGGCCGTAGACTTCGCCGCCTCCGACGCGCCCCTGCAGGCCAAGGATCGGGCGACGAACTCGAACCTGGCCCTCGGAGCTGTGCTCCACATTCCCGAGACGATCGGTGCGGTGACCTTCGCGTACAACCTCCCCGGCATCCCCTCGGGATTGAACATCACGGGGCCCGTTCTGGTGCAGATCTTCCTGGGGCACATCACGAGCTGGGATGACCAGAACCTCACCAGCCTCAACCCCACCCTGACACTCCCGCACCAGTCCATCAACGTCGTGCACCGGTCCGACAGCAGCGGGACCTCCTTCGTGTGGACGAGCTACCTTCACCTGTCCAACTCGACCGCCTGGAACTCGTCCTTGGTGGGCAAGTCCATCAATTGGCCGACCGGGGTCGGGAAGTCGGGCAATTCGGGTGTCGCGGGCCAGATCGTGAACACGCCCTACTCCGCAGGCTATGTCGAGCTCGCCTACGTGGTCCAGAACTCGATGACCGTCGCCCAGATCAAGAACCCCGCCGGTTCCTTCGTCCTGCCGAGCCTCAGCAGCACGAACGCGGCAGCGGCCAACGCCGTCCTTCCCGCGACAGGGGGGATCGGAGACTGGGCGAACGTGTCCATCCTGAACGCCGCGGGTGCGACGAGCTATCCCGTTGCGACGTTCACGTATCTGCTGGTCTACAAGGAACTGAGCGCTCTGGGCTCGTCGGAGACACAGGCCCGGGCCCAAGCCCTCGTCAACTTCCTGTGGTGGGTCGTCCACGACGGCCAGCAGTACTCCTCGAGCTTGGCCTACGTTCCCTTGCCCGCCTCCGTGGTGACGATCGACGAGACGTCGATCAACTCACTCACCTTCAACGGGCAAGCGCTCGTGCACGGCTGAGGACCTTCTTCCTCCGGAAACCGATGCCAATGGGTCCCGAGCAGAGTGCCCGCAAGGGCCGGCGGCAGACGACGGGAGTCACGCTAGGTGATTCCCTCTTTTCCGGGCTCGCAGGGGCGGTGGGTATCGGGGTGCTCGGGCTCCTGGGTCTCCTCACCCTCATCCTGCTCTTTCGATCGACCGAGTCGATCTCGACGTTCGGTCCTCGCTTCCTGATCGGCACCACCTGGGATCCCAACGTCCCCGTCTACGGGGCCCTCCCTTTTATCTACGGGACTCTCGTGACCTCGATTATCGCCCTCCTCCTGGGCGTTCCCGTGAGCCTAGGCATCGCAATCTTCCTGTCCGAGCTCTCTCCGGGCTGGCTCCGGGCCCCTCTCACGTACGTGGTCGAGCTGCTCGCGGCCGTCCCCTCCGTCGTCTACGGCTTCTGGGCGATCTTCGTCCTGTCGCCCGTCATGCGTGTGTACATCGAGCCCTCCCTGCAAGCCGTCCTGGGGTTCCTGCCCATCTTCCAGGGCCCGACGATCGGCACAGACAAGTTCACCGCCGGAGTCATCCTCGCGATCATGATCATCCCAACTATCTCCGCAGTCTCCCGAGAGGCCTTGTTGGTGGTGCCCCAGAGCCAGCGGGAGGCAGCCCTGAGCTTGGGGGCGACTCGCTGGGAAACCACTCGCAAGGCCGTGCTGACGTACGCCCGGTCCGGGATCTTCGGGGCGGTCATCTTGGGCCTCGGACGCGCGGTGGGCGAGACGATGGCCGTCACCATGGCGATCGGGAACAAGAATGGCATGTCGGCCTCGTTGTTCGACCAGGGTCAGTCCATCGCGAGCCTGATCGCGAACTCGTGGGGCGAGGCGGACACCCTTCAAGCCGGCGCCCTCATCGAGCTCGCCCTCGTCCTCATGCTCATGGCCCTCGCGGTCAACATCTTCGCGCGGCTCGTCATCGGTCGCTACCTCCGCCTTGAGGAGGCTGCCGCGTGAAGCCCAGCTTGGACCGTGACACGAGGCGCCGCTGGAAAGATGTCGGCATGAGCATCGCCGCCCTCGCCTGTGTTGTGATCGCGTTGCTGCCATTGGGCAGCATCCTCTTCGAAGCCGTACTCCAGGGCGTGTCCGCGATTCGCCCCAGCCTGTTCCTCACCGACTCGGGTGCGGGCGGGATCGGGAACGCGATCCAGGGCACCCTGATCTTGATCGCGCTCTCCTCCGCCATCGCCCTCCCGATTGGAATCCTGGCGGGGATCTACGTGGCCGAATACGGGAACAACCGGGTTGGACGTGGCATCCGTTTCTTCACGGACGTGATGACCCAGATCCCCTCTATCGTCGCGGGTGTCTTCGCGTTCTCAATCATCTACGAGCTAGGGTTGGCGGGCATCGTCAGCCCGAGGCTCGTCTACAGCACCCTTTCAGGCACGATTGCCCTTTCCGTGATCATGATTCCGTTCGTGGCCCGGACCACGGATGAGGCGTTGCGGCTCGTGCCACGGTCAACCCGAGAGGCGGCCCTGGCCTTGGGTGTGCCCCGGTACAAGGTGACCCTCCGGGTCGTCCTCTCCTCCTCGAGCAGCGCGGTCGTGACGGGAATCCTCTTGGCGATCTCTCGCGCGGCGGGAGAGACGGCCCCGTTGATCATAGCCGATCCGGGCAATCTCTTCGGCTTTGCCGGGCTCGATCAGCCAACCGAGTCGATGACCCACACGATCTTCATGTTCGCCACCGCACCGCAGCCCGCCCTGCATCAGGCTGCGTGGGGCGCCACGCTCATCCTCACCGGGATGATGCTTCTCATCAGCCTCTCTGCCCGGTTCGTCTTCCGTCGGCGGTTCGGCTCGCGAGGGGAGGGCGCATGAGCGTCAAGATGCGCATCGAGGGCCTTTCGGCCTGGTACGGCCCCAAAAAGGCGATCAGCGACGTGACCATGGATGTGGAAGCGAACGCGGTCACCGCGATCATCGGTCCCTCCGGGTGCGGCAAATCCACTTTGATCCGATGCCTTAACCGGATGCACGAGACGGTCCCGAAAGCGAGGGCGGAGGGCAAGGTCCTCCTCAACGGCGAGGACGTCTACGAGCAGTCCCCCGTGGCCGTGCGCCGCCGCGTCGGCATGGTCTTCCAGAAGGCGAACCCGTTCCCGACCATGTCGATCTACGACAACGTCGCCGCAGGCCTGCGGCTCAACGGCGAGCGGGACTCGGAGGTGCTGGACGCGAAGGTCATGCGGAGTCTCAAGCAGGCCGCCCTGTTCGGCGAGGTCGAAGAGTCCCTCGACAAGGGAGGGACGAGCCTCTCCGGGGGCCAGCAGCAACGGCTCTGCATCGCCCGCGCGCTCGCGGTCGAGCCCGAGGTGCTCCTGATGGACGAGCCCTGTTCGGCGCTCGACCCCATTGCGACCGCGAAGATCGAGGACCTGATCTTCGATCTCCGGAAAGAGTACACGGTCGTCATCGTCACGCACAACATGCAACAGGCCGCGCGGGTCGCGGATTACACAGCCTTCATGTATCTGGGGAAGCTCGTCGAGTTCAACCGCACCCGGGAACTCTTCGAGAAACCCCACGAGGAGCTGACGGAGAAGTACATCACTGGGAGGTTCGGTTGATGCCAGAAAAGGCGGAGCGCAAGGCGTTTGAGAAGAGTCTCAACAAATTGAACGAGAACATGGTCACAATGGCCGAGCTGAGCGAACTCGCGATCCGGAAAGCGGTCGATGGCCTGTCCCGCGGCGACCGATCAACCTCGGAAGAGGTCTTCGCTCTGGACCAGGAGATCTACGGCCTCCAGGTGGTCGAG
>JBGPGA010000059.1:0-11848 GCA_041483635.1 Thermoplasmata archaeon | reverse complement strand
TCAGGCCGCGGCCGATGTTGTACGAGGCGAGACGGTCGAAACACTCCCACGAGCACACCCGGTGCGCGATGGGGGGCCGGCCCGCGACCGGGTACGTGTGCGCGTAGACGCCCAGGCATCGCTCGCAGCCGACCTTGCGGCACCCGTCGCAGCTCAGGGGCTCGAGCAGGAACTTGCTGTGGCCGCAGTTCGGGCAGACCGCCATCCGTGTCCTCGATCCGATGCGGACCGGTCTCGGAGGATTGAAAGGTTTCGGTGGATTGCCACTCGCGGCGGTCCGCCTCGCCGATCAGGTCGCTAATAAAGGAGGCAGCCCGGCGGCGATTGCTCACCGACAAGCCCGGGCGCCTCGTTGTGGAGGGATGCTTGTGGCTCACGGAATGCGGCGCCAGGCTATAGTCCTTTGTAAACGATTGTCGGGAACTGTTTGCAGGGCCCATGCCGAGGGCGTCTTAACCTCATCGTCCCGGGCAGATGAGGGCGAATCCGAGACGGATCCTCCCGGCGATGGGGCCCGGTGCCAGACCCCGGCGCGTGGGGCCCGCTCCCCGACCGGACTCGGATCGCGGACCCAGAGACCGCCGGGGCGGCGAGATTCTTGACGACGGCGTCGGCAAGCGACTGGAGGCTGTCGATTTGCCGCACGAAGCCTGGGCTTGGCCGACGATCCCCCATATCTTCCAGGAGGCGGCAAGCGAGGCCGACGATGAGGCACTCCTTCCTGCAAGGGTCTCAGAGCCGCCGGAACGCCCTCTCGAGGAGACGGACCGTGTATGGCTTCCAGTACAGGATGTCGAAGAAGGTCGGGTCGCCGTCCATGCTCTCATACTTTCGGCGGATCATCGCGGTCCCGTACCAGTAGCAGAACGCGTACGAGGCCCAGGCCCGGTTCCCCGCGTACTTCACGTCCCGCACGGCCTGCTGCCAATCCACGAGGCCGGAGTGCATTGCGTAATGCAGGAGGTCCCGCCGGGGCTCTTCCCGGTGGACCATCCAGGCGAGGTTGACCTCCGTGCCCCACCGAAGGCGGTTCAGCAGGAGGGTGAGCCGGTCCTCCTTCGTCCGGTCCCAGTGGATGAACACGAGGCCGTTCTCCGCGACGCCCTCCTCCACGGGCCCCATCGGGTCCGCGGCCATGCTGACCGCGGCTTCCCGGGGGAAGTCGCCCTGGAGGTACTCGAACTCCCGCGTGGTCTGATGGACGTGGTGTCCGGGGTAGGCCTCGTGGGCCGCCATGTCCCGCAGGGCGGGCCACGTCCAGGGAAGGCCCGTATTGAGTTTGACCTGGCTCTGGAAGTCCTGGGTGTAGAGGCAGTACCCGCTGTTGCGGCCGCGGCGCATCGCCACGAGACGCACGCGCTCCGTGCGGGGCAGGTCGAAGAGCCGCCTCGACGCCTGCCGCGCCTGGCGCAGGTACTTGTCCATCGACAAGAGCACGGCGTCCGCCGGGACGCGGTGGCCGCGCTCCCACGCCTCTACGGCGGCCCGGACCTCGTCGTCGCGGGATACGTGGAGGACCCGCCTCACGCGGGCGCGAAGGCTCTCGAGCTCCTCCTCCTTCGCCGGGCGGGCCGGGAGCGCGTAGAACTCGCGGACTTGGTGCGGCAGATCGGGGACCCGTCCCCGGAGCATCGTGACGAGCGCTCGCAGGGTCGGCAGATGGTCCAGGAGCCACTCCCGCCGGAACCCGTTCGGCATCTGCCTCGTCAGGGACGCGAGGCGTCGCGAGGCGTCATCGAACTCCGACCAGGCTCGCAAGGGGGGCAGCCGGACCGGGTCGAGGTCCCAGGGGACGAGGCGTGTGCCGTCCTTCTTTCGGGAGCGGCGGTCCAGCGAGTAGGCCAGGCGCAGGTACAGCCTCGACGCTTCATCGGGCACCCCTCGCCGCGCCACGCGGCCGGGAACGCCGGCTAGATGAAAAGGCTTGCGCGGGCCCCTAGAACGGCCACGCGACCTCGGCGTACAGGACGATCACGGACATCGCGATGGCCATCGCCACAACGAGCCAGGGGTTGACCTTGAGGGCCTTCTCGTCCTCCTGGTCGAAGTAGCGGATGAGCCCCGCTGCGGATTGGAATCCGGAGTCGCGGTTCTTCGGCATGCCGGTCGGCCCGAATCATTGCCCGGGGCCTATAAGAACGTTTTCTCCCTCGTTCGGGCCTCACCGCACGAGGCCCTCGTAGCAGCGCCCGCCGATCACGATGAGGATCGCGGCGAAGCCAAACAGGACGGCGAAGTCCGTCGGCAGGCCGTAGGCGGCGGCGTATCCCGGGAGCATGAGGGCGCGGGCCGCGTCGACCATGTACGTCATCGGGTTCGCCCCGGCGATCGCCTGGAGCCAGGAAGGCATGATCGCGATCGGGTAGATCGCGTTGCTCGCGAAGAACAGGGGCATCGTGAGGAGCTGCCCAATCCCCATGAACCGCTCCCGCGTCTTGACGAGCGAGGCAACGATCAGGGAGAGGGTCGCGAAGAGGGTGGCTCCGAGGACGACGACCAGGAGCACGCCCCCGAGAGCCATAGGGCTCCAGTTCAGAGGCACGCCGAGGAGCACCGCGAGGGCATAGATCAAAACGACCTGGGAGAGTCCCCGGAGGCCGGCGGAGAGGGCCTTCCCCAGCACGAGGGCCGTGCGGGGTGTGGGCGTCGCCATGAACTTGTGCAGGATACCGAGGTCGCGCTCCCAGATCGCGGCGATCCCGTAGAAGATCGCGACGAACAGGACGCTCTGGGCCAGGATCCCCGGTGTGATGAACGCGAGGTACGGGTACGCTCCCGTGTCGATGACCCGCGCCTGGGTGAAGACCTCTCCGAAGATGAGGAGCCACAACGCGGGCTGGACCATCCGGAGGAACAGCTCCGTCGGATCGTGCCGCAGCTTCTGGGCCTCCATCGCCACGAGCGCCCCGGTCTTGCTCACGTAGCTCCAGACGAGGCGCGGGACGGCCGACCCTCGGCCGGCGAAGGCGCCGGACTCGGCGTCACCCAAGTCGGCGTGCGGTTCGGCGTATCCTGGATGTGTCACGGTAGTTACCTCCTGAATCGAGTTCGCCCCCGGTGAAGTGGGCGAACACCTCGTTGAGCGTGATGCCGTTCGCGCCGGTCTCCGCGGCGACGGACCTCTCGAGCTCCTTCGGCGTCCCGAGGGCGGCGATGCGGCCGAGGTGCATGATCGCCACCCGGCCGCACAGGCTCTCCGCCTCCTCCATGTAGTGCGTCGTCAGGAAGATCGTTATCCCGAACTCCGTCCGGAGGCGGTGGATGTAGTCCCACACCGCGGCCCGCGCGCGCGGGTCGAGCCCCACGGTCGGCTCGTCGAGGAACAGGACACGGGGCCGGTGGATCATGGACTGCGCGATCTCGAGTCGACGGATCATGCCACCCGAGTACGTGCGGACGAGCCGGTCTGCGGCGTCCGCGAGCCCCATCACCTCGAGCGCCTCCCGGATCCTCGGCTCCCGGGCGGCGTGGGGCAGATCGTAGAGTCGCGCGAAGACGAGGAGGTTCTCGTAGCCGGTCAGGCTGCCGTCCGCCGAGAGGATCTGGGGGACGTACCCGATCGAGCGGCGGACGTCGTTCGCCCGCCTCTGGACGTCGTACCCTGCGACCCTCGCGCTTCCCGAGGTGATCGGGAGGAGCGTCGTGAGCATCTTGATGACCGTCGTCTTCCCTGCGCCGTTCGGTCCCAGCAGCCCGAACGTCTCCTCCGCCTCGACGCTCAGGGTGAACCGGTCCACCGCGGTCAACTCGCCGAACCGCCGAGTCAGGCCCTCCGTCACGAGGATGGTCGTGTCTCATACCTCCGGTCCGCTCGCGGGTCGCGGCTTCGGAAGGAACACGGGGCGCAAACGCTGCATGGCCTGGGCCACCTCCGCCCGGTGGGACGGCGAGAGGGCGGCGAGCGCCTCCGCGAGACGAGCCTGCGCCCCGGCTCGGGCCGTGCGCACGAGCTCCCTTCCGAGGTCGGTGAGCTGCAAGGTCACCCGGCGGCGATCCGCGGAGGACTCTTCCCGCCGCACGAGGTCGCGTGCGACCAGGCCATCGATGAGCCGGGACATGGCCGGGAGACTCAGGCCGACCCGGTCCGCGACCGCCGAGAGGGAGGCACCGTCCGTGCGATTCAGGTAGGTGAGGACCCGGAACTGAGGGACGGACACGCCCGGTCCGCGGCTTCGGCGCATCTCGACGCGGATGAACTGCATGATCAGGGGGACTGTGTCGAGGATTTCTCCCGCGCACATCTTTGGGGAGGTCGCTTCCATAGTTGCAGAACGCAATTATTGCGTATATGAAGGTTCCGTTCGTATTCCGGCCATCTCGCTCCGCGGCTCCCGGACGCCGGGCTCCCATGGAGAGTCGGCGCCTCTCGGGAAAGGACTTAATATTGCAACCCTTCATGGATCCGACGTCAACTGGGAGGCCCCTCCATGCCCGAGCCCAACACCGTCTACATCGGCAAGAAGCCCACGATGAACTACGTGCTCGCGGTCGTGACCCAGTTCAACAGTGGGAACGGGGAGGTCATCGTGAAGGCGCGGGGGCGATCCATCTCCCGAGCCGTCGATGTTGCCGAGATCGTGCGGAGCCGCTTCGTCCCCGGATCCAAGGTCCGCGATGTCCGCATCGCCACGGAGAGACTCACCGGAGACGATGGCCGGACGGCCAGCGTGAGCAGCATCCAGATTTTCCTGACGAAATAGGCACTGGGCTCAGGCCCAGGGCCAGAGCTTCTTCACGAGCACGGCCTTGACCGCATCGTTCACGAGGAAGGCGGCGACCAGGGAGAATCCCAGGACGGTCAGGACCTCCAGCGGGTCGATCGCGCGCAGCTGGAAGAAACCGAGGACCGAGATCGCCCCGACGACGAGGACGTCCAGGGTGACCGCGAGGAGGAGCGGAAGGCTCGGCCGGCTCTCCCAGAAGTGGCGTCGCTCGCGGAGGATCAGGACGTGCAGAACGCCAAGGAACACGAGATAGTCGAAGATGAAGGTCTGCAGCGCAGGAAGATTGCCTGCGAGCCCGAACACGCTCTCGCCCAGGAACAGGAGGCCGAACGACTCGGCCACGATGAAGCCGCCGAGGACCAAGGCCACTTTGATGAGGCCTCGGATGTCCCACGTATCCGGCGTGTTCGAGTAGCGAACCGTGTCCGTGGCGAGGGACAGGGTCACGAAATCCGTGACGAAGAGGAACAGGATCATGCTGAACACGGACACCATGTATTGCCCTGTCACGAGGAAAGCGAGCATGACGAACACGACGATCTGGAACGTCTTCACGACCTTGTTCAGGATCCACGTGATGATGCGTTGGTAGATCATCCGACCCGACTTCACGAGATCGATCGTCCCGGACAGGCCCTCGTTCGTCAGGACGACGCTCGCTGACTTCTTGGCCACGTCGGAGGCATTGCTCACCGCGATGCCGACCTCGGCCTGCTTCAGCGCGGGCGCATCGTTCACGCCGTCCCCCGTCATGCCCACGACGTGGTGGTGCTCCTGGAGGGCCCGGACGACGAGGTATTTGTCCTCCGGGTAGATCTCCGCGAAGCCGTCCGACTTCTCGACGACCTCGAAGTCCTGACCTGCGCTCAAGCTGGCCTTGACGTCGGAGATCCGCGTGATCCGGTCACCGAGGCCGACCTCTGCGGCCAGCTGGCGGGCGATCGGGAGGGCGTCCCCGGTCAGCATCTTGACCGAGATGCCGAGCTCCCGAAGCTCCCGCAAGAATCGCGCGGAATCGTCTCGGGGCGGGTCGGCGAAGGCCAGGAGCCCGACCGGGGTGGTCTTTTCCAATGAGGGCCCCACGGCCACTGCGAGCGAACGGTATCCCTTGGCGGAGAGCCGCTCGACCTCCTTCACGACGCGGGTCATCTCCTCTTTCGAGGTCCCGGGTGGCACGACCGCTTGGATCGCGCCCTTCAGCGCGAACAGTCTCGTCCCGTCCTTCTCGATAGCCGCCGCCGTGCGCCGGCTGGCCGGGTCGAACGGGACGAACGCACGCTGGTTCCAGCCCTCGGCATCGACCTGTCGCGTCCGAGCGGCCTCGAGGACCGCGAGGTCGATGGGGTCGCGGTTCGCCTCCTGCGAGGCGAGAGCCGCGAAGCGCAGGACGTCCCGGTCCGAGTAGCCGTCGAGCGGGACCGTCTCCACGACGCGCAGCCGGTTGAGCGTGATCGTGCCCGTCTTGTCCGCGCACAGGACGTCCATCGTGGCCGCGTCCTCGCCCGCGCTGAGCCGGGTGATCAGAACCCCTTTCTTGGCAAGTTCCAGGGAGCCGAGGGCCATCGAGATCGTGAACATTGTCGGAAGCGCGACGGGGATTGCGGAAACGAGGAGGACGACCGCAAGCGGGAGGATTGAGACGACGTCACGGCCCTGAAGCGCCGTGAATGCGATGCCGATCGCGAGGAGGCTTCCGACCATGACCAGGAGCCACTGGACGACCTTCGAGGTCACCTCCTCCATATGGAGACGCGGTTTCGCGATCTGCACGAGCTCGACTGTCTTGCCGAACGCCGTCTTGACTCCCGTCGCGACGACCACGGCCGTCGCCTCCCCGCGTGTGATCGTGGACCCCGAAACCACGACCTGACCGGGCCCCTTCTCGACGGAGAGGGACTCGCCCGTCACCGCGGACTGGTCGACCTCTACGCGGCCTTCGTGGGTGCGGAGGTCGGCCGGCACGAAATCCCCGATTCGGATCCGGACGAGGTCCCCCGGGACGAGCTCTCGGGCGGGAACGAGGGACCAGGTGCCGTCCCGCCTCACCCTCGCGCTGACCTGGAGCTGGCCTCGCAGGTAGGTGATCGCCGCGCTCGCTCGCTCCTCCTGGTAGAAGCCCATGATCCCGTTCATCACGAGCAGAGCGAGGATGATGTACGTGTCCCCGAGGCTTTGGAGGAGGAAGGTCAGGAGCGCGGTGAACTCAAGCATCCACGGGGTGAGTCCCCAGAACTTGCGCAGGAACCGGAGGACAGGACGCTCTTGCTTTTCCGGCACCTCGTTCGGGCCGTAGGCCTGCAAACGGCGCCGCGCCTCGGACGAGGTCAGCCCGTTCTCGAGATCGGTGGGGGGATCTGGGGTCGAGGCAAGGCTCGGGCTCGCAAGAACGATCATGAGCCACGAGTGCACCCGGTCGCCTCGCGGGCGCAGAGCGGGACGTTGCCGATAAACCTTGTTTGTTGGCCTGCCTCGTTGGATGCGTCCCTCGGGCTTGCGACCCTGATGATCGGCCTCTCCTGAGCCTCGTGTTCGGCGTGGGGTGAAGCTTAAGCCCGTCATCCCCTTGCTGACGACGTGGACGAGGTCCTCGCCGCCGCCCGGGCGGTTGGCTGGTCGAAGCTCGGCGAGCGGACGCTCTGTGACGCGTGCTTGGGCCGCCTGTTCGGCAAGCTGGGCCATGGCCACACGAACGAGGCACGGGGCGGTGCTGTGCGAGACGCAGTCCAGATCCTCGAGGGACCGTGCTGGCTGTGTGCGGGCGTCACCTCCCGCTACGATGGACTCGCCCGCCTCGTCGCGAAGAAGCTCGCGCTGTGGGATTTCGACACGTTCCTGATCGGATCCAAAATCGATCCGGAAATCCAGGCCCGCGAGGAGTCCCTTTGGTCGGAACTCTCCCTCACCCATCCCGAGCCGCTGAAATCGGAGGTGAACCGCGAGGTCGGCAAACGAGTCTGCGACCTCCTCGAGAAGGAGCCCTCTCTGTCGAACCCCGACATCCTCGCGATTGTCGACACGTCCTTCGACCACGTGGACCTGAACGTGAACCCGATGTACCTGCGCGCCCGGTACCGCAAGCTCGTCCGCGGGATCCCACAGACACGATGGCCGTGCAACCGGTGCCGCGGCAAGGGCTGCGCGAAGTGCGGCGGGACCGGCAAGATGTACCCGACGAGCGTCGAGGAGATCCTCGCGACGGAGGTCATGCGGGAGTCGGGTGGTACGGGCCACGCCCTCCATGGCATGGGCCGGGAGGACATCGATGCACGGATGCTCGGCGCAGGCCGGCCCTTCGTCCTCGAGATCAAGGAGCCCCGCCGCCGCCATCTCGACCTGGGGTCGGCCCGGGACCGAGTGAACGCGTCCGGCCAGGTCGAGGTCGACGCGTTCGTGCCTGCGACCCGCCAAGACGTCGTCGCGGTGAAGTCGGACCGCGCAGACAAGACGTACCGGGTCCTCGTTCGCTTCGCCTCTCCCGTGGACGAGGCAAAACTTAAGAAGGAGATGACCATCTTGGAGGCGCAGCCGATAGCCCAGCGCACCCCGACCAGGGTGGTCCATCGGCGGGCGGACACGACGCGGCATCGGTCCATCAAGAGGGCGGAAGTCCTCTCGACGGACGGGACCGTGGCGGAACTCCGGGTCACGGCGGAGGCCGGCGCCTACATCAAGGAGCTGGTCCACGGGGACCAAGGGAGGACGAAACCGTCCCTCGCGGACCAACTCGGCGTCGCGTGCGAGGTCCTCGAGCTGGATGTCGTCGAAATCCACGACGAGAGGTGACGGAGCATGGTGAAGGCCTCCAAGGGAATCATGGAGAAGACGCGGCAGAAGTTCCGCCGCAGTCCGCGCGAGCGCGGGCTCTCCCCCATCACCCGCTCCTTCCAGCACTTCGAGGTCGGCGACAAGGTCACGATCCTCATCGATTCGAGCGTTCAGAAGGGCTGGCCCCACAACCGGTTCCACGGCATGACGGGGACCGTCGTCGGGAAGCGGGGGCGGGCGTACCTGGTGGACGTCCGCTTCGGATCGCGCATCAAACAGGGCGTCGCCCTCCCGGAGCACCTGCGGCGGGCGTAGGAGGGATGCACATGGAAGAGGAATACGTGTCCCTCGCGGAACTCAAAGTGATCCTGGAGCGGGAGAAGGCAGCCCGGGGCGAACTGACTTCGGAGCAACAGTACGCTCTCTCCCACGCCGCCTCATTCGCCCGGATTTCGCCGGAGAAGGTCCCCGCGATGGTCAAGGAGCTCATGGAAGTGCCCATGATGTCCCCGGCGAACGCCGCAAAGATGGCGGACGTCCTCCCGACGCATCTGGACGACGTGAGGGCCATCTTTGCGAAGGAACGGTTCGCCCTATCCAAAGAGGATGCCGAGAAGGCCCTGGAGATCGTCAACAAGTATCGTTGACCGAGGCGATTTCCGTGGAAGACTACGCCCGCATCCTGGACTACTTACCGCAAGGTCATCCGGACCAGTCCAAGTACCACCGCGAGCCGCTCGCCTATGCCTTGGGCGAGGACGAGTTCAAGCTCTTTGAGCTCGTGCCCAAGGAGGGCGCGGACTTGCCCGTTGGCGCGAAGGTCTACATCGGCAAGGAGATCGACCTTCGGAAGGACATCCTCCACGTGAAGCGGCGCGTGGCCTATGAGGAGCTGACGGTCGGCGCTCAGAAGGAGCTTCCTTTCGTCGTCGCGGAGATCGTCAAGGAGAAGGAGCCCCGGTTCATCGACTTCTTCAATAAGGCCCAGGCGATCACGACGCGTTTCCACATGCTCGAACTCCTGCCCGGGCTCGGCAAGAAGACGATGTGGGCGATCCTCGAGGAGCGCAAGAAGGGCCCGTTCAAGGACTTCGCGGACTTCGACAAGCGGGTCCCGAGCGTCCACCACCCGGAGAAGCTGATCGCGAAGCGGATCGAGATGGAGATCTCGGACCCGACCCAGAAGTACCGCCTCTTCGTCGCCCGCTAGGACGCGGGGGCCGCAGGAGGGAGGACCGGTGAATCTCCGGCGTCAGGGGTTCTGGGTTCTCATCCTCGCCGTGATTGGGCTCGATCTCTGGTGGTCCGGGACGGCGCCGGAGTTCGAGTGGTGGTGGGTCCCCCTTTTCGCGGTCAACGCCGTCTGCCTCGGCCTCATCCTGCTCCCGCTGATCCGGGGAAAGACCTGAGCACGGCCCGTCTCACGCCTTCGCGAGGGAGGATTCGATCCTCGCGCAGTCCTGCTCGGACAGGCCGAGTTTCTTGCGCAGAGCCTCGAGCAGTTCCCGGATGTCGGGCGGGATCGGTCCGTGCTCGAGCGCCTCGACCGCGACGACCCGATAAATCCCCTCCCGGTTCGCGAGGACCTCCTCGACGACCTGCGTCTCAATTCGGTCACGCTCCTCTCTCGAAATGCCGAGGTGCTCGCGGAGCTGATCGATGAGCAAGCGTTCCGTCGCGGTCACACGGCCGTCCTTCCATGCGGTCATGACTGCCCGCGTGTAGTCCTCGAGGTCCTTCACGCGCTCGTCCATGTCGCGCCTGCGGCGCTCGTCAATCCCGCTCAGATACTCCAGGTCCAGGGTGTCGACCTTCATCGCCTCGCGCACGATGTCGGCGAAGGTCAGGTGCGCGGACGTCGCCTTGTCGATCTCCTCGAGGGTCATCGCCTTCGTCTCGTCTTTCACCGTCACGGGGACGCGGATCGCCGCGAGCCGCTGCTTGATCGCCATGGCGCGCTCCAATCCCCGGGGCGCAAGGTAGTACGCAAGCATTCGCTGCTTCTCGCCTTCGACATGCCCTTTCGCCTCGACGAGGTAGCCGGCCTTGACCATCTCGTCCAGGTAGCGGGAGAGGTGCTTCCGCTGGATCCCCGCCGCATAGGCGATCGCCTTCTGGGTGAGTGCCTGGGGCAGGACGTACCGTTCCTCCATGTGTCGGAAGTCCGTCAGGTAGAGGAGGATCCGGTCCTCCGTGTTCAGGGCGAGGAGGGGCTCGGGCACGTTCCCGGCAACGCCGCAAGGGGGCCATAAGGGTTCCCGTCGCCCGTTTCGGCGGTCCCCCCGCCAGGTTCATATGGCCCCCTCCGGCTGGGGTGGGTGAGATGATCCCGCTTCCGGCCGCGCCCGCAACGCCGGACTTCAGGAACCTCTTCGACGCGGACACTCAGCGTGCAATCGCAAGTGGCCTCTGCATCTCGTGCCGCGGGGCCAAGCTCCTCTGCGGGAAGACCCGATGTCCGATCCTGGTCCGGTGGGATTTCATGATGCGGACCGCCCCGGCAATCGACCGGCTGGACCTCGAGGGCGCCTCCCCCCCGGGCGTGTTCGTCGGGCGATTCGGGTATCCGAAGGTATACGTCGGACCCCTCGTACCGCCCGTCCACGGCGACACGGAGGTCCTCGACACCCCGGAGTCGTGGATCGGGAAATCCCTGGAGGACATCGTCTCCTTCCGCTCCCAGCTCGTTCGCGGGATGCACCGGGTCCACGTGATGGACGTCGAGACGGGGGGCCGGGTCGTCGATCTGACCCGGGAGCTCGCCCTCTCCGTGGCCTCGACCGAAATGGAGGTCTCCTTCACGAAGAAACCCCACGGCCGGGTTGTCCTCGACGACAACGTCCAGCCGTTCGGACCGTCCGCCCCCCTGCGGAACGTCGACGTCGGGACGATGAAGGTCGACCCCAGGCTCGACCGCGCGTATTCGGACGGGGATCTGCTCGCCCGGGATGCGGTCCTCGACCTCTATCGCGGCCAAGTCCCCGTGTCGAAGATCCAGCGCGCGTTCAGCGTGGGAGCCTTCGGCATCTCGAAGAACCGCAAGTTCGTCCCGACCCGCTGGTCCATCACGGCCGTGGACAACACGATCGGGAAGCAGCTCCGGGAGCGGGTCAAGGAGTTCCCTCTCGTCAATGAGATCCGCGTGTTCGAGGCGATCGGCTTTGACGATCGATTCCTCGTCGTGCAGACTCCTCGTCCTTGGCGTTACGAGCTCATCGAGGCTTGGTACCCGAACACCCTGTGGAACCCGCTCGGCCGCGATATCGTGATCTTCGGGGACCACGAAGGATTCGAGGGCCGGACGACGTACGCGAGCATCGGCGGCTGCTACTACGCCGCGCGCCTCGCGGTCGCCGAGG
>JBGPGA010000058.1:0-12100 GCA_041483635.1 Thermoplasmata archaeon | reverse complement strand
GGCGTGTCCGCCCTCATGACGACGTCGATGCCGCGCATGAAGGAGCTCCTCGCCGCGGCCCAGACGAAGGGAGTCCGATCCAAGGAGAAGTTCGTGGTCGGCGGCGCCCCCGTGACGGAGCAGTACGCGAAGGAGATCGGCTCCGACGGCACGGCCGGCGACGCGTCCGGCGCGGTGCGGCTGGCGCAGAAGCTCGTGGGGGCGAAGACGTGAACGGAATCGCGATCCGTCGTCCCTATCCGGTCCTCTCGAAGGAGGATGTCGCCCGGATCCGTGCCGCGGCCCTTCAGGGTCTCGAGCGCGTCGGTGTGCGAATCGGCACGGCCCAAGGGCGGAAGCTCCTGAAGAAAGCGGGCGCCACGGTCGACGAGCGCACGGAGATCGCGAAGATCCCCGAGGCGCTCACGGAAGGGTTCCTCCGGCAGCCACCCGTCCACGTGACGATGCACGCCCGCGACCCGGAGCAGAACGCGGACCTTGATTTCCAGCATGTGCACGTGTGCAACAACGGGACGGGACCGCTGACGCGAGACTTCCAGACCGGGGAGCGTCGGCCCTCCACGATGAAGGATCTCGCGGATAGCGCGAAGGTCTCCAACGCGCTGGAGAACCTTCATGTGTTCTGGCCCATGTGCAACTCGAACGACGCGCCCCCGGAGGTCCGGCTCTACGTGGATCTGAAGGTTTCCTTCATGAACACGCCCAAGCACATCCTCTACGCGAGCGGGGCCAACTCGGAGGAGGCCAAGCGGCTCATCGCGATGGGCGCCGCCGTCGCAGGCGGCCCGGACGAGCTGCGGAAGCATCCGATCATGTCCTCCGTGCAGACGTCGATCGCGCCCCTCCAGCACGACGGTCCGATGATGGACGGCGCCTTCACGTTCGGCGCCGCGGGCGTACCCGTGGCCATCTTCACGATGCCGACCCCCGGGGCCACGGGGCCCGTGACCCTCGCAGGTTCCGTCACCGTCGCGGCGATGGAGTTCTTGAGCGGGCTCGTCATGTGCCGCCTCGCGAACGCGCAGGCGCCCCTGATCTGGGGCTGCGGCGTCACGCCCCTCGACATGAAGACGACGACCCGCGCGGGCGGCGCCCCGGAGCACGGTCTGACGGGCGTGGCGATCACCCAGCTCGCGCACTCCTTCGGCGTCCCGAGCCTCACAGGCGGGTTCGACACGACGGCCTCCGTCCCAGGGACGCAGTCCGCAATCGAAGGATTCCCGCAGGGGTTGTCCGTCGTCCTGGGCGGGGCGGACCTGATCGTCGGCCTGGGCCTGCTCGAGGATGCGAAAACGCTCTCCCTCGAGAAGATGTTCATCGACGACGAGATCGTGCGGATGATCAAACGCCTCGCGGACGGCATCCTCGTGAACGACGAGACGATCGCGCTCGACCTGATCGAGAAGGTCGGCGTGGGAGGGATGTTCCTCGCGGAGAAGCACACGATGAAGCACCTGCGGGAGGAGCAGTTCCTGCCGAGGCTCATCGATCGGCGGTCGGCCGACCTCTGGGAGCGGGACGGCTCCAAGACGCTGGAGGATCGCGCGCGGGCCAAGGTGACCGAGGCGCTCCGGCAACCCGTGCCCCATCCGCTCGAGCCGGGCGTCGTCCGCAAGCTCGATGCGATAATCGACGAAGCCTCGCACGCCCTCATCACGGAGCCCATTCGCTGAAGGAGTTCATGACCCAGGACAGGTGAGCACGATGGTCTACGGCATCAAACGCGGCATCCGATTCCAGATCCTTTCCGAGTCGGACCTCGAGCGAATCCATTGGGGGACGCTGCACATCCTCGAGAAGGTCGGAATTCAGGTCGACAGCGACGCCTCGCGGACGATCCTGAAGGAGAACGGCGCGGACGTCGACGACCGAACCCGTATCGTGAAGATCCCCTCCCACCTCGTCGCGGAGGGCCTCGCGAAGAAGCAGACGGCCATCACGCTCGCGGGCCGCGATCCGAAGTACGACGCGAAGCTCGACCACCAGCGCAGCTACATGACCGCGAACGGGAACGGCGCGGTGACGGTCGACTTCGAGACGGGGAAGCGGCGGCCTTCGACGAAGGAGGACGTGGCGAAGACCTCGAGGATCATCGACTACTTGCCGAACGTCCACATCCAATGGCCCATGGTCAGCTCGATGGACCAGCACCCCTCCGTCGTGCACCTCCATGATCTCGACGCTTCGTTGAACAACACGCAGAAGCACGTCATGTACGAGACGGGCGTCACGCTGCGCGAAGCGAAGCAGCTCACGGAGATGGGCTACCTGGCCGCGGGAGGCGAGAAGGAGTTCCGCCGGCGGCCCATCGCCTCGTGCCTCCAGTGCACGTTCGCCCCCCTCCAGCTCGATGCAGGCGTCATGGATGCGAGCCTGTACTTCGCGGAGCATGGCGTCCCGCTCGTGTTCTTCGGCATGCCGCAGCCCGGGGCCACGGGTCCCGCGACCCTCGTCGGCTCGCTCGTCGTCGGCAACGCGGAGGTCCTGGCGGCCCTGACGATCACGCAGCTGCACGCACCCGGGTCCGCGGTCATCTACGGGATGGGCAACGCCCCGCTCGACATGAAGACGACCGTGCGGTCGGGCGGCAGCCCGGAGCACGCCCTCTCGTCCGCGATGGCCACCGAGCTCGCGCACTGGTACGACCTGCCGTCCTGCGTCGGGGTCTCAGCGACGGCGAAGGCGCCGGGCGACCAGGCCGTCCTCGAGTACTACACGGGCTGCGTCGCCCCGCTCCTCGCGGGGGCGGATCTGATGTGCGGCATCGGCCTCCTGGAGGATTCGGCCACCCTCTACTACGAACAGATTGTCGTGGACGATGAGATTGTTGGCGCGATCGCGCGCCTGATCCGTGGGGAGTGGGCGGACGAGGACACGCTCGCCCTGGACATCATCGAGAAGGTCGGGCCGGGAAAGAACTTCCTCGCGCAGCGGCACACGATGAACCACCTGAAGACGGAGCACTTCATGCCCGGACTCATCGACCGCCGTGCCTTCGACTCCTGGGCCGCGGATGGATCCAAGTCCCTCGTCGACCGAGCGCGGGAGAAGACGAAGTGGATCCTGGCGAACCACACCGTGCCGCCCCTCGATCCTGCGGTGGAGAAGAACCTGCTCGCGGTCATCGAGAAGGCCAAGCCCCACGCGGAGCACGCAATCGTCGCCTAGGCATGCATGCCAACCGGGCCGTTCGGCGTCCGTCCCAAGGCGGATGCGCGGAAACCGGAACGGATAGCCATTTCGGAGACCCGAAAGGACATGTCTGTAATGTCGGAAGGATGATTAAGGCAGTCCGAAATAGAAAGGCCAACAAGCATCCCTCCAAACCAACACCGACCGCCCGGGTCTCAGGCATCCACCCGCCCTCCCGGGCGGTCCCCCTTTTCTCCATGCTGAATGGCCTTGGGTCGCAGACCCCGCCGCGTTCGGAACCTAGATAGTTCTCCCCCGCGGTGGGCCGCCGATGGCCGCCTTGGAGAATCCTCCGGAGAGTCCCTGTTTCGGCTGCGGTCCGCATCACCCCCGTGGCCTGCACTTGACGTTCGAGCGGCGCGCCGCGGCGGACGGCAGCGACGAAGTCGTCTGCGAGTACACGCCCAAGGCCGACGAAATCGGCTGGCCCGGCCTCATGCACATCGGCCTGCTCTTCATGGTCCTGATGGAAACGAGCTACTGGGCCGCTCTGACCCTTGGGGGGAAGGTCATGACCGTGACAGGCCCCGTGACCTTCGAATTCACACGCCTCCCTCGCGTGGGCCACCCCTTTGTCTCCCGAGCGCGGTTTGAGGCCCGGGCTGGGAAGCCGCCACGTGTGACCTGCCTCGCCGAGACAGCGACGGGCAAGCCGGTGGCAACGATGAGCAGCTCCTGGCAACGGGAGAGCCGGGCGGCCGTCCAGCGGGCAGGGATTGCTTTGCCGTCGTACCTCCTCGAAGACATGGATCCGTGAGCGGGCCTTACCTACCGCGCACGGTATCGCTGGGCACATCCCGCCTTCGAGCCGGAACCCGCGAGGCCGCAGTCGACTCTCGGCCGAACCCCCGTCTAGGAGTCCTTCGGCGAACGGAGGTCGTGGCCGTGCTCGAGGACGGACTTCAGGTTCATGAGGAAGTAGGCCCAGCCCGAACAGGAATCCCCGTACACCTCGATCCAGCGCCCGACGGCCGGGTAGCCCCCGTGTCGGAGATGGAGGAGGGTTCCCCGCCCCTCCTTGGAGACCGTGAACGTGACCCTCGTCCACTTCGTCGTCTTTCCGAGGCGGTTCGGCCAGCTCAGGGAGAGCCGCCGGTTGCGGACGAAGTCGAGGACCAGGCCCTCGTGGCGGTACCCGCCCCTCCAGACGAATTCGTAGTCCTCCCCCGCTTTCGGCGGCAGGCGGGCCGATTTCAGGAACCACCGCGCCAGTTCGGACGGATCGCTCAGACCTCGGAACACCTCGCCCACGGGCGCCTTGACGAAGAGCGTCTGCTCGATGAACAGGGACTTGCCGGACATGCTGTGGACGTCTCCCCCGGAGAGGGCGGATACGGATTCCCGTTCTTGAGCCTTGCCACGCCCCGGCGGGGATGGGAACCCCGTCCGACGCTCGGCGGCCCAGCGCTTATCTCCCCGGGCCGCCTCCGTCGCTCGAGACCATGAAAACCAAGCTCACGTACACGGGAATCCGCGTGAAGGACCTCGACGCCTCGGTCAAGTTCTACACGCATGTCCTCGGGATGAAGGAGATCGGGAGGAACCGAGTCGACGCCGCGAAGGGGACCGTGGTCGACCTCGTCAGCGAGGACGGAGGCCATCCCCTCGAGCTGAACTACTACGACAAAGGGAGCGCGTTCGACACGAAGTACGTGGTGGGCGAGGGACTCGATCATCTGTGTTTTCGAGTCGAGAACTTGGACCAGGCGCTCGCCGAAGCGAAGAAGGTGGGCCACCCCGTCGTCCAGGAGATAAAGACGGCCACCAGCCGCTGGGCATACATCCAGGACCCGAACGGGATCTGGATAGAGCTCTTCGCCTGAGACACGCGGCTAGAGGTCGAACGGGGAAATGTAGTCCCCCTTGCGTGCCCTCAGGGAATCGAGGCGCTTCCTCTGGTCGCGGAGCTGCTGGTACAGCTCGTCCGGGACCTCGCCCTCGGACCGGTAGATGGCCTCGGTCCGGTCCGTCTTCGAGAGCAACTCCGGGATGCGGATCCGGAACTGCTCCGCATACGCGTCCCGCGTGTACTCCTTGTCCAGGTACTCCCGGAAGAGCCGGCGTAGATCCTCGTACTTCGGGATGCGGCCCGTGGGCGTCTCGATCGCCTCGACATCGCCGTGGACCCGGAGCTCCATCCACTGGAGCCAGACCCGCTTGTCGAGCTTGCTGTTCAGATACTCGCCCGCCCGGTTCTTGAGGAAGTAGTTCACGGAGAAGATGACGGGCGGGGTCCGGAGGTTCTTCCCGAAATCCAGGTGCATCCGCACGTACCGGCCCAAGGACAGGGAGAGGAAATCGAGGTTGGACATGAGGTTGAACTTCCGGACGCCCGTCTGGCCGAGGGTCGCCGGGGTCGTCTCGCTCTCGATCGTCGCGGCCTTCGTCGTGACACCGTGGACCCAGTCGAACGCCTGCTCGACGGGCACGCAGATGTCCGAGTCGCGCCCTCCGTAGATGATGCTGCCCGCGACGACGCCCTCCGGGTCCTCGGCCTTCGGGTCGCGGTTCGCGAGCTCGCGGATCCGCAGGGTGTACCGGGAGTTCGGGTGGGAGACGGGGATCTCCTCGCCGTCCTGGTCCTTCTTGTCCTTCCCCCAGGCGCCGCTGTGGTTCGTGCCCTCCGCCGGCGGCTCGACGCCCATCCCGGTCCAGTACGGCCGCCCATCCCGGACGAGGACGTTGGAGAAGATCACCTCGCCGGGGCGGGTCAGCGCGTCCCAGATCACGGGGTCGTCCCTCGCATTCACGTCCTGAATGATCCCGAAGATCCCACGCTCCACGTTCACCGCGCGCACCTCGCCGCCGACAATCCGCAGGTACGCGAGGTCGTCGCCGACAATCGTCTGGCCGGGGATCATCGCCGTGGACGTCTTGCCACACATGGAGGGGAAGGCGCCGAGGAAGTACGTCGTCCGGCCGCCCGGTCCGTGTGTGCCCATGAGGAACATGTGCTCGGAGAGCCAGCCCTCCCGGGACGCCTTCCGGATGGCGAGGCGGAGGGCGAGCTTCTTCAACCCGACCGTGTTCCCCGCGTACTGCGTGTTCACGGTGTACACGGTCTCGTCCTCGAGGTCGATGTACACTCGGCGTTTCTGCCAGTCCATGCTCACCCCGTTCTCGAGACGGCCCGAGGCATGGAGGAACCGGAAGAATCCCGGGGAGTTCCCGAGCCGGCGGAACTCCTCGTATCCCGGGCGGTACAGGAGTTCCTCGCTGTGCGCCACGTAGGCGGAGTCCGTGATCTGGACGCAGGGGATCGTGAAGGCGGACCCGGCGGGCCCGAGCACGAGGAACCGCACGAGCATCGGCCGCCCCGCCATGGCGGCCGCCATGAGGCCCTTCACCTCCGCGAGACCCTGGTCCTTCGGAATCGAGTTGATCCTCGCCCCGAGATCGGTGCCCGGCGGCAGCAGGTACCTCGTCGAGAACGTGTCCCGTCCCTGGTCCTGATAGCCATCGAAGTGGATCGTGTGGCCCGCTATGGCCAGGGGTGCCTCCTCGCCGCTCTCCCGCCCCAGGTCGCGGATGACCTCCAGGTCCGAGACATCGTCCGTGGCAACGAAGACGGAGGCGGGCCGGAGGAGCTCGATGGACTCGGCCAGGAAGGTCCAGAGCGTGTCATTGCCGATCGCGGCGAGCTTCCCGAAATTCGCGGCATCCAGGTAGCCGCGCAGCCGCCTCTCGGCCGCCGCGTACAGGAGATTCTCTACGGATGCTTCGGTCGGTCCGGCGGGCGTACGTCGGGCCTGCATGGGGTAGGAGTCGGAGCAGTGGAGGATAAGCCCTCGCTCGTTACTGTACGCGCGGATTCACAATCAGTCGCCTTGCGCGGGCCCGCCGAGCCCCGCGGACATCAAAGAATAAGAATCCCGTTGGCATGCGTCGTGTGTATAGCGATCGAGGAGGGCCAGACGTTCTCGTGGGAGCGGACCTTCACTCGCGATGACGTCGAGGCGTTCGCACGCCTGTCCGGGGACCGTGGGACGCATCACCTCCGCGCGGACGAGGAAGGACGGATCATGGTGCACGGATTGCTGACCGCGACGATCCCGACGAAGATCGGAGGTGACCTCGACTACATCGCGCGGGAGATGACGTTCGAGTTCCTTCGTCCTGTCTTCGTGGGCGACACGGTCCGGGCCGAGGCCGTCTTGACGAACGTGCTCAGGGAGGCGGGGCATCTCGCGGTGGCCGTGAGCTTCGAATGCCTCAACCAGGACGGCAAGAAGGTCCTCGCGGGATCCACCCGCGGAATCATCCGGTCTCCATCCTGACGCGCGCGAGCGGCCTACCACTCTAGCCGCATCGGCTTGCGGGCTCTCCAGATCATCGTGCCCGGGACCCTGCGGATCTTGTCAAGGGGGAAATCCTCCGGGTACGTGCTCTCCTTGGGCATGGGTTCGGGCTCCAGAAGATCGGTAACGACGAAGCCCGCATCCACAAGGTGTCGGAGCCAGTCCCCATACGTCCTGTAGAAATTGACTTCGCGTCCGTGCTCGTCATCATAGACGAGTGGGGTGCGGTCGAAGTAGCTACGGGCGAACCGAAGGGCGCTGTCCCCGCCTCGCTCCACGCATGTATGGATCGGGGAGGACCAGGAGAACGCGAAGAGCCCTCCGGGCCGGAGGACACGGAAGACCTCCCGGAACGTGCGACCGATGTCCTCGATGAAACCAAACGCGTAGGACGAGAACGCGATATCGAATGAGGCGTCCGGGAATGCAGAGAGATTCTCCGCGTTCGACTCGACGAAGCGGACACTCACCCGGCGGTCCGAGGCGAGCCGGCGAGCGTTTTCCAGCTGCTTCGACGAGATGTCCACGCCGACTGCTCGTGCGCCCTGCTCCGCGAGGTAGACAGAGCACTGACCTCCGCCGCAGCAGATCTCGAGGACGTCCTTGCCCGCGACGGAGTCGCCCAGGATGCGCAACGTCGTTTCGGGCGGCATGGATGGCCCCCAGAGCACGTCGCCCTCGAGCTCACTCCGATGGGACCGCTGGTACTCCTCGCTCGTCGCGTTCCACAGGTCGCGGTTCGATCGGGTGAAAGAGGAAAGGTCCTCGGGCATCGTCGCGGGCAGGGAGTCCAAAGCTATAGCCTTGCGTCCAGAGGGAACGAGCGACGCACCCGCCAACGCGAGTTGGGATCCGACCGACGCCTTGTCAGTACATCTTCGGCTTCGCCTGCGGCTCGTTCCAGTACGGCCGCGTGGTGACGTACTTCAGCTTCGCCTCGAAGAGGTCGTTGAGGAACTCCTTCTCCGTCTCGTCCATCTTCGCGAGGATCTTGCTCGCGGTGGTCGGGCCCACACCATACACGGAGCTCGCGAAGACGGCCCGCTTTCCGTAAACGGCCACGAGGTCTGCGATCTGCTTCGCCCGCGTGAGGAGCTTTCTCTCCTCATCGCTCAGGTCGAGCTTCCGCTGGCGCTTCGCCAAGGCATCTCGCACGGTCCATGCGGACCAGCCGAGCACGGTGAGCAGTCGAGCATGGCACTGCACGCATTCCGGGTGGTCCGGCAGCTCGCCGAGGCGGACCTCCTCATGGAAGCGGCCGCATTCGAAGCACAGCAGGTGCACCGGTTCCGACATCAGGTGGAGCCGCATCCGATCCAGGATCTCCTCTCTCTCGGCCTCCGGAGAGAAGAGCTCGGGCGCTTCGACGTACCGCCGCAGGATCGGATAGGCTAGCGGGGTTGGCGTCTCGTCGGACTTGTGCACAAGGACCTCGATCTGGCCCTTCCGGATCCGCTGGACGATCTCCCGCACGCGCCCGAAGTCCGCATGGAGCAGGAGCGCCTCCCGCACGGCCTCGTCGTAGATTGGCGTGTTCGCGAACCGGACCTCGAGGGAGTTCATCTCGCCCTCCCCGAGCGTCAGGCCGCGCCGCAGCGCGCCGAAGCGTTCCGCGATGAACTTCATGTAGTAGCCCAGGGGCAGGTGGTCCTCGAGCAGGGCCTTGAGCCCGCCCTCGAGCGTTTCGTCGTCGATTTTCAGGAGGTCTTCCACCAGTCCTTCCACGTCGAGCTCTCGGGTGTCCGCCACGAGCTCGTAAAGGATGCGATATGGATCGGTCCACCAGAACCGCACGAGGTGCTTCCGGGCCAGGAGCTCTTCCAGCAGGTCGCCCAGGGTCACGTTCACGACCTCGCCGAAGGCCGAGTGCACGATGAGGAAGCGGTCGAACGCCTCCACGACGATCCGGTCCTCCGTCGGCACGGGGCATCCCGTCTTGCGATGGTTCGCGACCTCCTCGACGAGGCGTCGCGCGCCCGTCTTGTTGATCGGCCAAGCCTTCTCGAAGTGGGCGACCGTCTTCTCGAGGCCGCTCTTCGCCAGGCGGCGATCCATCTCCTTCCGCAGCGCGCCCACGCGCTGCGCCAGGTGGTACGGCACGGGGAGCATCTCGCCGTCCCAGCCCGGGATCGCGGCGTTCGGGTCCGCCACGGGCGTGACGTACACGACGCCATCCGGGCCGATCTTGACGATCTTCCACGGCCGCCCGCGGACGATGAAGTGGAGGCCTTCCTTCGCCTGGGTGACCATGAACTCCTCCCCGAGGATCCCGACCTGGCGCTGGTCCGTGAGGTCGACGACCGGGTAGCGGCGCTCGTCGCGAATCGTCGACAGGTTCTCGTAGTAGTAGCGACGGCCCTTCCCGGTAACGCGGACGTCCTCCCCTTGGCGGCGCAGGATACCGAGGTGATCGAGGAACTCCGCGACCTTCCCGGCCTGTTCCTCGTCGAGGACGTGGTATGGCCCCGCGGCACGGATCGTCTTCAGAATCTGACGGAAGTTCGCGGCGCCTCCCTGGTCCAAGGCTGAGCCGACGATCTGATGCGCGAGGACGTCGAGCGCGTTGCGGTGCACGTGGAGGGGCTCGAGGTCCTTCGCCTCCGCGGCCTGGACGACCGCGACGGACTCGATCGCGTCGTCCGCGGAGACCGCGAGGATCGTTCCCTTGGACGTCCGCTCGAGGGTGTGCCCGGAGCGACCGACGCGCTGGATGAACGACGTGACCTGGCGGGGGGACATGTACTGGACGACGCGGTCCACGGAGCCGATGTCCAACCCCAACTCGAGGGTGGAGGTACAGACCAAGCCTTTGATCGTCCCTCCCTTGAACCCGGCCTCGACGCGCTCCCGCTCCTCGCGCGGGAGGGAGCCATGGTGCACCCCGACGTCCATACGGACCATGGCGAGGCGCGAGCCGAGGAGCTCCGCGGGGGGGCGGGCGTTCACGAAGACGAGGGTCGAGCGGCTCTCGTCCAGGGTGTCGTCGATCTCGGAGAGGGAGGCGGCCGCCTCGGGGGTGATGTAGAGGTCCCGCGCGGTCTCGAAGTCCTTGTCGATGGGGCGCGGCCATTCGACGTGGTATTCCATCTTCTTCTCCATCGGGGAGAGCAGGATCTCGAGGGGTTTCTCCCCGCCGAAGAGGGCGGCGATCTCCTCGGGATGGCCGACGGTCGCGGAGAGACCGATGCGCTGGAAGTCTTTCTCGGTGACGCGGCGGAGGCGCTCGAGAGCGACCGCGAGCTGAATGCCGCGGCGGGCCTCCGCGAACTGGTGAATCTCGTCGATGATCACGAAGCGCACGTTGCGCAGGTGGCGCTGCATGATCTTGCCCGGGAGGATGGCTTGGAGGGTTTCCGGGGTGGTAATGAGGATGTCGGGAGGGTGCGCGGCCTGCATGCGGCGTTCGGATGGAGGCGTGTCTCCGTGGCGGACCGCGGAGGTGAGGCGTGTGTCGGCGACGAGACGCTTGACGCGGTCAGTGAGGTTTCGGTTGAGCGCACGAAGGGGTGTCACGTAGAGGAGACGAATTCCTTCGCTGTCCCGCTCGAGCAGGGTGGAGAGAATTGGCAGGAGAGCGGCCTCGGTCTTCCCTGAGCCGGTGGGAGCGACGACGAGAAGGCTACGGCCTTGACGGATGGCCGGGTCGGCCCGCTCCTGCATCTCGTTGAGCCGCTTGATGCCCGCATGTGCTAGGAGACTGGGAGATGAGCGAGTCGTCGTCAAGGGAAGGCTCCAAACACGCTCGGGGCTAAAAGCATACGTTCCGGAAAGGTGAAACAAAGGAACAAGTCCGGTCCGAACGGCGATGCTCGCACTTCGACAGCCAGCTTATTCTGCAGGCTTGAACCGAGACAGAATCAGGTCAAGAGCGCGGCTATCCCCACCCGCCATTTTCCAAATCATGATGCCATACTGATGACCGTCGTTAGCTATTAGACGGAGGTCCAACATTGACTTCCGCTTCACATACTTCTTTGCTGAAATTACTCTGAGGGCGCTAGGGTAAATCTCGCAGAACTGCCGGACACCTTCTTTCTTGAGTTGTCTGAGAAATGAATCTTTCGCGGCGGCATTCGGGAGCCCTAGGGGATAAAGCTCGCCCGCCAACTCTCGCCACTCGTCGATCTCCCGTATCAATACGATTCTGAGCGAGGTAATGTAGAGACGGCTTGATGGCTCACCGTGGAATCCCGGAAAGACCGTATGCGGGAGAAGACGACGCCATGGCGAAATCACATCAACATCCCAATGGTCCAACTCGCTGAGCACCTTCTCACCTTGTTTATGTATTAGTTGTCCAGAACGAGAATAGACCGTCCCCTGACCCAGGCGATCTCCTGCTCGCACCGGAGTCATGGGTGGTGTTAACGTCATGCTATGGCGCCACCAAGATGGTGGGTGTTGGAGGGTTCATGGAATTGCAGATTCGCAATGAATCTGCGAGTTGTCCAAGAAGAGCCGCCAAGGCCTGCTCTGCAAGCGGGGATGGAATCTCGCCTCCGATCGTGTACTGGAATAGGAAAACGACTGCGCTCCCAGGGGAGCTCACAATTCTGATGGCGAGGGCGTCCGGCATTGACCCAACAAGCATCCCAACACCAACCGCAATT
>JBGPGA010000057.1:0-12111 GCA_041483635.1 Thermoplasmata archaeon | reverse complement strand
CGAGGACAACAACGGCGAGGGGGCTGTGCTCCTCGACGGACTCGAGTTCCTGATCATCAACAACGGATTCCTCCAGACGCTCATGTTCGTCGAGCACGTGAACGAGTTCATCATGCAGCACCGCGGGATCCTCCTGCTCCCCGTGAGCCCGGAGACGTTGGAGGAGAAGGAGCTCGCGCTCCTCGAGCGGAACATCAAGGTCCTCGAGTCACCCGCGCTCAAGACGGATCTGGAGACCCGTGAAGTCAGCAAGCTCCTGGACACGTACTGAAGCCACCGGCGGAACCCCCTCGACACGCCAAATCCGGTCGTTAGAGAGACCGCCGTTCTAGTGCGGAATCATCTTGGGTTTGACTCGTTCGACCAGCGCGTTTTGATAATTGTGGGCCAAGCGTGAAAAACCTAACCGTGCCATTACACGAAGCGGACCGCGCGTATGCCCCAGGCCGACCACGATCGCCGAGTCCGCATCGGGGATTCCATCCGCCTCGAGGAGGGCACGTGCTACCTCATCAAGGGTAAGACGGTCAGCGCGGCATATCGATACGTCGAACGCCTCCACGACGACGGGACCCTTGCCCTCCTCATCAGCCGTCTTCATCCCGACCGGATCCAGGCGAGGTTCGGGTTTCACGACATCCCGATGTGGTGGCTGTCTCAGAGCCCGGGCGACCGCCACTACGATCCAACCGCGGTCGGGACCTTGGCCAGCTCCATCGAGGCATTTTCCGAAGCCCATCCGGAAGGCTGTATCGTCCTCCTGGATGGAATCGAGTACATCTCGATGAATGTCGGCTTCACGAAGACCATGTTCTTCCTCGAGCATCTCAACGAGTACGCCATGACGCGCCGGATGACGGTCCTCGTTCCAATCGATCCGGAGTGCTACGAACCGAAGGAGGTCGCCAGGCTCGAACGCTCCATGGAGAGCTTGGAGATGTCGGACCTCCGGGGATCCTCGAACGCCGAGGACTAGGACCGGATTCCGTCGGGAGACATCGAAGTCGCGTCACGGGAGCTCTGACGGCCCACCAGGTCGTCGACGAGGCCGAGGAACTTCTCCTCCTTCCCCTTCGGGATCGTCGCGCCCGAGGCGATGTTGTGCCCACCCCCGTCTCCTCCGACGGATTCGGCCGCCTCGCGACAGGCCGCCGCGAGATCGATGCCGCGGGCGATCTGGGTGCGGGTCCCGCGCGCCGAAATCTTCGTTTGCTTCTCCATGACGGAAAGCCCGAAGACGGGTTTTGACTGGTCGAAGTAGAACTGGATGCCCGCTCCCGCAACGGATCCGGCGAGGCTCGGCTCCTCGCAGTAGAAGAACTGGATATGCTTCTTCTCGAACATCCCCTCCGTCTCGAGCTTCCGGAGGTGCTCGAGGACGCGGGTGGTGTACTGGTCCAGGAGGGACTCCGCCTTGACGATCGCTTCGCGGTCTCCGAGGCAGACAGACATCCCGAGGCCCATCTGCTCGAGCCGATCGCAGCTGTTCACATACGCTTCGAGATCCTGGGCGTAGATCTGGTCAGGCTCGATCCAGTATCGGTCCTCCACGAGCACGTCGAGCGCTTCGGGGGCGGCCCCTTGCTCGACGAGGCGGGTCGCGAGGACGGAGGTCAAGTGGCGGCGCTGGGTGGCGTCCAGCTCGCGGAGCGTCGCGGCCGGATCAATCCCAGCGGAGCGGAGGAAGGTCTCGGCCGCATCGGGGCGCCCTCCGATGCCGCGGAAGTAGGGTGAGATGGAGAGGGCGAGAGCTTGGCCGAGGGGACGATCCCGCAGGGCGAGCCGGTGTTCGGGGACGAGGATCTTCCGTTCCACGGCCTCGGTGAAGAGCGCGGCGTTCACGCCGACGAAGCCACCGAGGTCCTGCTTGTCGCCGATCGCCCCGGCCGCGGCCATCCCGGCGAGGTCCCAATTCGCCTCGTCGAGGGAGAGGGCGAACAACCAGGTCGTCGTGGCCCCGCACATCTCGCGGGCGCCATCGATCCCGAACAGATGGGGGTTCACGTGGACGACGCGTTCGGAGTCCCGCAGCGGTTTGTGATGGTCCAGAACGACCACGGGGAACGGCATCGCCTCAAGCAGGTCGAGCTGGGCGGACCCCATGTCGCTCACCAAGAGGAGTTCGTTCGGCTCCGCCTTGACGCGCTCCACCGTGGTTGCGTCGAGCGCGTGGGACATCGTCGCGTGGACCCGCTTCCCCTCGCGCATGAGGGCCCGGGCGAGGATGGCGGCCGACGTCGTGCCGTCCGGATCGTAGTGGCAGAGGATCCGCACCCGGGAAACGCGATCGACGAGGGCGCCCGCGTCGCGAGCGCGGTCGAGCAGGCCCTGGGGCGCCAAGTCCTCCAGGCGCTTGGCCATCGGTGCACCTACTTCACTTGGAGCTCCGCGAGCTTCGCCGAGTACTCCCAGTCCGAGGGGAGGACGCCCTCCGCCTTGTAGTACTTCGAGAGGCGGCGGATCCGGGCCTCGATGAGCTGGAGACCCCGCTTGTTGCTCAGGTCCTTCTTGTGCTCGGAGATGTGGGTCTGCAAGGATGCGGCGCGCTTGATGAGGCTCGCGAGATCCTCCGGGAGGGCGGCTTTCACGTTCTTCTCCGCGAGGACCTGAGTCACACTCTTCCCCGTGGCAAGCCGGACGTTCGGGACGCCGTACGAGTCGCGGAGGCGGGTGCCGATCCCCGCCGCGAGGAGACCCTCCTGGTGGAGCCGCACGATCGTCTCCTCGATCTCGGCCTTCTCCATCGACACCCATTCCGGATTCGTCTTGAGGAAGGGGCGCGTCGAACCGCTCTTGCCCTTGCGCTTCGCATGGAGGCGTGCCATCGGATTTCCTCGGAGAGGAAGGCCGCATACCGCGTGGGGGTATTTAAGATTGATTGGGACCGCGCGGGCGCGCGATGGCCATGATGCGGAACGTGTCCGGGGACGCGGGACGGAACGTTTTTTTCTCCGGGGTCGCGGCATATGTCGCGCGCAGGTCGAAGCCGCCGCGACGCAGAATCCCCCGCATCTCCGGGATCGCGAACGTGCGGACCGTGTGCGTCTCGTCGAAGCGATCCAGCACCCTCCGGGAACGGAATACGAAGAACCGGAACTCGACGGACAATAGATGTCGCCGCACGTCGAAGCGTCCCTCGGAGAGTCGGACGAGTTCGTACTCCCGCCCCGCCTTGTGGAACCAGTCCTGCTGGGGCCGCACCGCAGAGGTTTGCCAGAACTCGAACACGAACAGCCCGTCGGAGCTCAAGTGGCGCCGGAGCGAGGCGAGGCAGCGGACCAAGTCCGAGACGCGCGTGAGATACCCGAATGCGCCGAACATGCAGACCGCCGCGTCGAACGTGCGGCCAAGATGGAACGAGCGCATGTCGCCGCGGACGAAACGCACATCCAGCCTGGCCTTCTTGGCCTTTCGGCGCGCGACGGCGAGCTGATCGGCGGACCGGTCGGGGCCAGTCACGTCATAGCCGCGCGCAGCGAGCCGAAGGTCATGGTTGCCCGTGCCGCATCCCAGGTCGAGGAGACTGCGCGGGCGGGGATGCATCCGTCGCCGGAATATCGCCTCGAGGAAATCCACATCCCCCTCGTAGTTCACGATCTCCTCGTAGATGAAATCGTAGTACGCGGCGAAACGTTCGTACGATCCGGAGGACCGGTGCGGCACGGACTCCCCGGACGGTTTTCCGCCTATGAGGTTACTGCCTTCGCACCACGAGAGCCGCGTGGTCTCCCTGGAGAGGGTCGAGGGGGCGCGCGTCCAGAATCTCGAGGCCTCCCTGTCCGAGGGCCTGTCGCGCCCGGTCGTACACATCCTCAGGTCGCGCGGCCACGTCGACCGAACGCGCCTTGAGCATCAGGATTCCGGTGCCTCCCCGGTGCAAGAACTCCATGTTCCGGAGGAAGATGGAGACCTGGTCCCGCTGGGCCACGTCCTGGTAGAGCACGTCCATGGATCCAACGTGCCCTCGGTAGAGTTCGGGACGGGCTGCGTCGGTGAGGAGAGGAATCAGATTCGGCCTCGCCTCCGCGACCGAGACGAGATCTCGGAAGACACGGGGCGAGATCTCGATCGCCACGATGGAACCCTGGGGGCAGACATCGGAGACGTGGCTCACGGTGGTGCCGCTCCCCGCACCGAGGTAGAGGACGGAGCTCGTGGCACCGAACGGCCACACGCGGCCCCCCTTCTTCAGATAGGCCGCGAGCTTGCTCCGGGTCGCGTCCCACTTGCGGTACTCGACGCCATCCTCGGTAAGGAGTCCCTCTCCGTAGACGGCCTTCCCGGGTACCAGATTGCGGGTGAATAGCCAGACGCCGTCCGTGTAGACGCCCGCATGCCCTGTGGGTCGGATGGACACGTCGGACGGATACGGGCGGACCGACTTGAGGGTTGCGTGACGATCCGCGTTCACTTGCGGCTCGACGCACGCCCCTTGGGCTTCGGCCTGGCCTTCGCCTTGGACCGCCGGCGCGCCGGCCGGACCTTTCCGCGGATCGGCTTGCGCGAGTGCGATGGGCGGGGGGAACGCCGTGGAGAGCGACGTTTCCTCCGGGAGGAGCTCGGCTTCTTGCGGGCCCGCGATCGTTTCTGCCTCGCGCGCCGGGGCGCCTTCCGCGGAGAGGGACGCCGAGACGGCTTCGGCGGGAGGAGACGCTTCCGGGCCGCCATGGCCTCTGCGTCCCGGGGCTTCAATGCGAGGAGCCGCGAGTACGATTCGAGGGCCGCGGACCGTTGGTGGGTCGCCTCCTGCACCTTCGCGACGTTCAGGAGGATCTGCGGGGTCTCCATGTGTTTGGCGGCCCGTTCTAGATTGACGGCGGCGGACTTCGCCTGTCCCTCGCGGAGATAGGCGACGCCCAGGTTGTTCAGGGCGATTGCCTGGCGTGGACTTGACTCCAGCACCTCACGGAAGACGCCGATGGCCTCCCGGGTCCGCCCGCCGAGGAGGAGCGCCGCTCCGCGGTTGATCCAGCTCGCCTCGTCGTGCGGATCGCCCCGGAGGGCCTCGCGGAAGGCCTCCGCCGCAGCCTCGTAGCGCCCTCCTTTCAGGAGCAGCGTCCCAAGCCCCTGCCAGAGGTCTCGGAGGTCCGGGTGCGTCTCGAACGCGTCCCGCAGGACCGTGGCGGCCTCGCCCTTCCAACCCCCGTGAGCCAGGAAGACGGCCTTCAGGAGGAGGGCCCGGAGGTCCCGCGGGCGGGCCGAGAGGTATGCGTCGCACGCCCGCGCGGCTTCCTCGTACTTCCCGGAGGCCGCGAGCGATTCGGCCCGGTGGAGATTGGCCGAGGCGTCCCCCATCTGGGCCGCCCGGTCGAAAGCTTTGATGGCCTCGGCCAGTTCCCCCGCCCCCAGCTGGGCGCGTCCCAGGCCGACCCATGGAGCAGGCTCGTCGAGTTGGATCGTCGACTCCCAGAGTCGGCTCGCGGAATCCGGATGCCCGAGGCGGGTGAGGAGGGCCGCCTGCTGCTGGACCCCGGGCCGCCAGGATTCCGGACGCACGCGACGCCGGACGTGTTCGAGGACCCGCATCCGGACGACGCTGCTCCGGCCCTTCGGGTTGAGACCGAGGCTCGTGGCGATCCGTTCGAGCGTGGCCCAGTCCGCGTGCTCGACCTCCGCGAGGGACGGCAGGCTCATCGGGTCACCTCCCGGCATTTCGCGATGATCTCGCACTCCGCACAACCCGGGTCGCCTTCGAGGTGAGTGCCGAAGCACTCGTAGACGCCGCGGTAGAAGTCCACCTTCTCGCGCAGCGCCTTCGCGCGGCGTGCGCCCGCCCGCGCCTCCGTCAGCGTGGGATCGAGTTCCAGGGTGCGCTCGAACGCCTTGAGGGCCATTGTGGACTCGAGGAGACCGAGGTGGGCGAGGCCTTTCGCGTACCAGAGCCAAGCCACATCGCGCACGCGCAGGGCGCGGTCCGCCCAGAAGGCCACGTCGCCGGGGTGGCCCTGCTTCTGGGAGAGGAAGATGCGGTTCACCATCGCATCGAAGAAGTCCGGGTTGAAGTGGAGGGCTTCGTCGAAGCACTCGGCCGCACCCGTCTCGTCCCCGAGCCGCAGGAGGGCGGCGCCCTTGTTGTTCCAGGCGGCCGCATGCTCGGGCCGCAGGGAGAGGACCTTGTCGTAGCAGGCGATCGCAGCCTTGTAATCCTTCAAGTCGTGGAAGGCGGCTCCCTTGTTGAGCCACGCCTCGACGAACCGCGGGTGGAGCTTCGTGAGCTGGTCGTACGCCTCCGCCTCCTCCTTGTAGCGGCGGAGTTCGTGGAGGGACGCGGCGAGCCCCATCCAGCCTTCTTCCGATTCCTCGTTGTGGCGGAGGGCCTGCGCGAAGCTTTGCAGCGCACCCTCGAAGTCGCCCATCCGGCGCAGGGCGTGCCCGCGGAGGAGCCAAGCGACATCGTACTCCGGTTTGAGCCGGAGGGCCTCGTTGAACTGACGAAGGGCGTCGTCGTACCGACCTCCCTCGAGCGCCTTGCGTCCCGCGTGGATGGTGGCCTCGAGCCGGTCCACGCTCGGCAGGAAACGCTCCCCGACCTCGTCGGGGGGAGAGCTCATCCGACCTCGCCCCGCCGCACGTGCCGAAGGCACGTCTCCCGCCATCGCTTCGCCACCTCATCGCCCGGGTCGAGCTCGAGCGCGCGGTCGTACGCGGCGAGCGCCTCCTCATAGCGCTCGAGCTGCTGGAGGGACGTCCCCTTCCCCGTCCAGGCTTTCGCGCTCCTGGGATCCTGAGCCACGGCCTCCTCGTAACGGAGGAGGGCCATGTCCGGGTCACCGCCTTCCAGGGCGAGCTCGGCGAGCTGGAGCAAGACGTGAGTGTCCTCCCTCTCGGGCTCGACCGTCTCCACGAAGGTCTTAAAGTCTGCGGGAATCCCCGGAGCTTCTTCGTCCGGTTTCTTTTCAGGCTCGCCTCCGGCCTGGCGGAGCTCGTCTGCGAAGGAGGGTTCCTCCGTCTCGACACCCTCGGGCAACTCTTCCTCCTCAGGCTCGCCCGGAGGTTTCTCGGTCGGCTCCTCGGCGAGCGCGGGGCGCGGGGGCTTGTGCGGCGGGAGATGGAGCGGACGCAGGAGCGCCTCCGCCTCCCGCTTCCCGGCCAGGGCGGCCTCCTGATCCGGATGGAAGGAGAGGACCTTGTCGAAGCACTCGAGCGCCTCCTGCGCACGCCCGTGCGCGAGGAGGAGCTGCCCCTTCGCAAGCCACGCCTCGTAGAAATCCCACCGCAGGGCCAGGGCCCGGTTGAAGAACTGGATCGCGGCGCCCCACCGGCCCTTCCGTCGGAGGAGGTCGCCTTTTCGGAAGAGCAACTCGGGGTCCTTCCCCTCCTTGCCGAGGGCGCGGGTGAAGAGGCCTTCGGCCGATTCGATGTCTCCGAGGTCGATGAAGGTGTCCCCGAGACCCAGGACGGCCCGGCCGTTCTCCGGGTCCACGTCGAGGACGGCCTGATAGAGGATCGCGGCCTCGTTCGCGTTCCCGTCCCGGCGGAGCTGCTCCGCCTTCAGGACGATGTCCCCGGACTTGCGGGGCTCGACGCGAAGCGCTTCGCGGAGGGCATCGACCATGTCTGCGAGACGGCCCATGCCGAAGAGGAGGTTCGCGCGCTCGAACCACGCTTGGCGGTTGCGGCGGTCGAGGTCGAGGACCCGCGTGTAGCATTGGAGCGCCTCCTCCGTCTCGTCCAGGAGGACGTGGAGCTCCGCCTTGTCGAACCAGAAGACCTTGTCCTCCGGGTGCTCCGCCAGGAGGCGGTTGTAGCACTGGAGGGCCGCGCGGTACTCTCCCTCCTCGAGGAAGGCCTGCGCCTCCTCCCGGAGGTCGATCGCCCGCGCCTCGTCCTCCACCTCGCCCGGGACGAGCTCGAACCGGATCGCCTTCGCCAGGGCGGGGGAGACGCCCTGGCATTGCTCGAGCGCCTTCGCGTCGGCCGAGCGCAGGGCCGCCATGTCGGGGAAGGCCCCCACGAGGACCTGGGCCACGTCCTCCGTCATGCCGGGGACGGTCCCCAAGGACTTCAGGACCGCGAGACGGTTCTCATCCTTCTCGAGGGCCTGGAGCCGTTCCGTGACGGACCGCTTCTCCTCCTCGATCGCGCGGGCCGTCTTCTCGAGAGAACGCTCCTTTTCCAGGAGGCTCTGCTCCTTGGACTCGATCGCGCCCGCGCGGTCCCGGATCCAGGCCTGGACGCTCTCGCGCTGCTTCGCGATCTCGTCGTGGAGCTCTTCCTTCATCTCCGCGATCTCCGCGGAAAGGGCCTTCATCGCCTCCGAGGAATCGGGAGCGGAGAGCGCGCGCGAGGCGGGCGGCTCGGCCGGAGGCTCCTCCGGCTCGGGTTCGGGTTCCGGCTCGGGCGGCGGGATGGGCTCGGGTTCGGGAAGGGGCAGGGGCGGTTCGGGTTCCGGTACCGGTTCGGGGGACGGCGCAGGTCCTCCAGGTTCCGGCGCCTCCGCGGGTTCCGGAGGAATCTCCTCCGGGACTCGCTCTTCCTCCTCGATGGCCTCGGGGACCTCCGAGGTGAGCTCCTCGGATTCGGGGGCTGGGGGTTCGGTCAGCCGAGTGACCGCGGCCGGGACGGCTCCCGGTTCCTCGGCGGGAAGAGGCTTCAAGGTCCGGGCGCGGAGGGCGTACTCCTGGGAGAGATGGGGCGGGATCCAGGTGCGGGCCGCCAGGTAGCGATACAGGTCGGCGAGGGCGGACCGCTGGACCGCCTCCGACGGGGGCGTACGGCGACCCTCGGAGAGGAACGCGTGGAGGATCTCCGTATCCCCCACGCTGACGACGGGGTTCGGGTCCGAGCGGAGGTCGAGGAGCTCGATCAGCCGCACGGCGTCCGCCGCGGACGGCTCGTGGGGCTGGGACCGCCACTCGACCTTGTCGCCTTCCGCGGACAGGATGGCCACCTCGTGGGGTGCGAGCAGGTCGAGGAGGGAGGGGCCCGGGAGAAGGGATGGGTCGAGCCACAGAGGCCGATAGGCGACGAGGAAGTCGACGCAGGACGCGCAGAGGGGTTCGCGACTCACGGCGCCGCACCGCAGGCAGCGCGAAGGGAGCACGGACGTCGGAACGGGGATGCATGATATAAAGTCTGGTCGGAGATTACCTTCCCCGGAGGCCGACACCTTCATCGCCATGCGGGGCCTTCCTCGCGCGGGGAACGCGTGGACATCCGGATGCGCCGCGGCCGCCGGGCCGATCTCAAGACAATCTGGACCGCGACCCTCCAGACCGTGTGGGACGACCTCCCCAGCGACGAGAGGGTGCGCCTGGACCGGGCCACGTGGGAGAAGGACTTCCGGCGCAAGCTCGTCCCGTACGTCGAGGGCGGCCGGACCGAGGCGTGGATCGCCGAGGATGCGACCGGGGCGTTCCTCGGCTATCTCCTCCTCGGCGAGAGCGGCTGGCTCACGCCGGAGCCGCACGGATTCATCTTCGACGTGTGGGTCGCGCCCCCGCATCGCGGGAAAGGGATCGGCAGGCATCTCGTTTCCTGGGCGGTGGACTGGGCCCGGTCCAAGGGCTACCACAAGATTAAGCTCGAGGTCGCCGACCCGAACGGCCGGGCGCGGCATATCTACGAGGAGACCGGGTTCCGCTACGAGCGGCACTACATGGGCAAGGACTTAGGCTGACCGAATCAGCGCCTTGTCGCGCGACTGGGCTCCAAAGGGTTAAATAACGGGCCCTGGGTTGTATCATCCCCTGGCGGGGTGAAGCGATGTTTCAGGTCACTCTCTCCGAGAACGCGGTCGGCAAGCTGAAGGATCTCATCACGAAGAACGGCACCGCGGACGACACGTACCTCCGGATGTACGTGGCGGGCGGCGGGTGCTCGGGCTTCCGGTACGGCCTCGCCCTCGACAACAAGATCCATGAGGGCGATGAGGTCGTGCAAGCGGACGGCGTGAAGGTCGTCATCGACCCGAACAGCCGCGAGTATCTGGACGGGTCGAGCATCGACTACGTCGAGAGCGTCGCGGGCAGCGGGTTCATGGTCAGCAACCCAAACAACTGGTCCACCTGCGGCTGCGGACAGAGCTTCAACCGGAAGGGCGAGGAAGCTCCGGACGCGCAGGAAGGCCACCACGAGCACGCCCACGCGCATTCGCACTAAGCGAGGACGACCCGCCTCTCGGATCTTACGCACTTAGCGAACGCTAGGTCAGCGCAGCTTGCCAGTGAGCTCCTTCTTGATCCCCACCATAGCGGTGAGGTAGGACAGGGTGCGCTGCTCTTCCTCCGTGACATCGACCTTGCCGTACAGCTGGGCCGACGGCGCCAGGAAGCCGTCGCGGACCGCCTGGTCGACGACGACGTCTCCCTTCTCCGTTCGGATGATGACCGCCTCGAAGAGCTCCTCGCTGCCGACATGGCCCACGCTCACATCGCTGAACCGCGCGGTGAAGTCGTAGCACTGGAGGCAGTTCGCGTTGACGAGTCCGGCGACGTCCTGCTGGCCGACCTTCTTCGGCTCACCGTCCGAGGGGGTGAACTCGAGTTCCTCGCCGACATAGCCGACCTGACGGATGTCCGCCGGGTCGAATCCGAGGATCTCCCGCAGCTTCTGGCCGCCCCACGCACCGGGCGAGAAGTTGCCGTAGCAGAACGTCCCCATGCCGAAGGCGAACTCGTAGCCCGGCGCGAACCGGTCCCAGAGGAGCTTGCGCATCGTGTAGATCTGGCAGGGGCGTCCCATCACCGCGATGCGCGGATGGAGGCCCCGATCCGCCTCCGTGAAGCGCTTGAGCTGGGTGAGGCTCAGGAGGTTCGCGCGGAGGCCGTTGCCCGTCACGACGGCGCGGCCCGCTCCCATCCGGATCTGCCACGCGCGGTAGAGGTCCTTCTTCGTGAAGGCCATGACCGGCTCCTCCGTGACGCTCTGGTGGGCCAGGAAGACGACGTCGGCCATGTCCTCCTCGAGGAGGTACCAGAGAATCGTCCCCGCGACCCGGTAGCCCAGGTGCTGCCGGAACTCCCGGTCGCGGCTCGATAGGTTCTGGACGCGGTAGTACGAGCCGAGCGGCGACTTGTCGGGCTGGAATTCCCGTATCATCCCCGCATCGGGTCGGAGGATCTTCGGCGCGTTCACGAACTCGTTGCCGCAGGATTGGCACCGGTCCGCGTAGAAGACGACCTCCTCGCCGGCGATGTCCAGCGCGTACTCGTCGATCCGCTGCAGGGTTCCGCCGCAGGCCACACACGTCCCGTCCGTTCCCGACGCGTTCAGGGTCGATTCACCGACCGTGGACATATCTCTCCCTTCGACCGGAGAGGGCGGCGGAACGTGTATGGACTATGGGTATGCAGAATACGTAAAACCGGGTTAGGTGTCGGAGGGCCCCGCGCCGACAGCGGTGCGGCGTGCCCGCCCGGCTGTCATAATCGCAAAAACTAGGAAAGTGGCCCGTGATCCGTCGCGCGCCGTGCTCACTTCAAGGCGAACTCGATCTGGTGCGTCTCTTCGTCGGCGCCCCGCACGAGCTTCCAATCTTCGAAGTCGTCCCATACCTCAATGTCCTTCTTTCGTTCCATCGGCAACACCAACCGCGTGCCGTGGCTATATAGATACTCGCTGGAATCTATAGATATCGCCGGAACTATTGAGGATCTAGCTGAGGGACCGCTTGCTGCGATCGGCGGCGCGAACCCGCGGCATCGTCTCACCGGTGACCATGTAGACCACGCGGAGGCCGATGTTCACCGCATGGTCTGCGATGCGTTCCAGATGGCGAGCCACCAGGATGTAACGGGCGCCCGCAGCGATGGGGAGCCGTCCCGTTTCCATGTGAGCCACCACTTCCTGGAAGACCTCGTCGTGGAGCCGATCGACCTCGTCATCCACTTGCATGATGTTGCGGACGGAGTCCGCATTCCGCTTCACGAATGCGTCGATGGCAGTGTCGACCATCCGGACTGTGTGCTCCGCCATCTGCGGAATCTTCACGAGGTCGGCGAGGCCGGGGGGCCGTCCATCCTGGAACTGAAGGGCGACTTCGGAGATGTCCTTCGCGTAGCGTCCGATGCGGTCCAAGTCCGTGGTGATCTTCAGAGACGTCGTGACGGTGCGGAGGTCGCGAGCCACGGGAGCGTGCAGAGCGATCAGATCCACGCACGTGCCCTCGAT
>JBGPGA010000056.1:0-12159 GCA_041483635.1 Thermoplasmata archaeon | reverse complement strand
CGATGAACTTCTGCAGGACCTTCGCGAGCGTGCCGATTGCCGTCGGGTTGTGGAAGTCCTCGCCCGGCGTGTGGCTGAGCCAGACGATCCGCACGTCCGTGAGTCCCCGCTCGCGTCGGACCCTCTCCGGGTACTGCCGGGTCACAATGAGTCCCGGGAGCTTCTGCTCCAGGAGGACTTCGAACAGGCGGTAGCTCACCTCGGGTTTCTTCTCCTTCACGAGATAGCAGACGCCCTTTTCGATATCCATAGGCAGCCCAGTTCTCACGTAGTCGTCCTCGGACCCGTATTGCCGGTCCTCTGCGTGCACCCATCCCATGTTTCACGCAAAATCAGTCATCGCCTCTTTAAACCTCTTTCGAGATTATCAGCAAGAATCTTGGACGGGATCTCGGGGAGGGAGATGAGCGTCGTCTTTCCGACGACGCCCTCGCCGCTCAACTTCGTGTCGATGAGACCCAGCGCGTCGAGGTCGCCGACGTACTTCCAGAACTGCGTGTGAGCGCGGCGCTTCTCTCCATACTCCTCGCAGACGAGTTTGTACGCTTCCTCGGCCTCGCCCATCGTGATGTATGCCTTCTTGCGGATCTTGCGGGCGATCGCGAGGAGCACGAGCTTCTTGGGCGTGTCGAGGAGGGAGAGGCGTTCCTCCAGGCCCGTGGGATGGACGTGGGACTTCGCGCCTCGCACGTGCTCCGCGGTGACTGTCTCGGAAGACTCCTCGTCCGCGAGCATCCCGGCCTTCTCGAGAACCTCGATCGCGTACCGTGCGTCCCCCTGATCGGAGGCGATGTCCGCGATCAGGCCGACGAGGTCCCCGTCCAGGGTCCCCGGATGCATCGCGAGCCGCACGCGGTCCGAGACGATGTCCTCGAGCTCCTTCTGGTCGTACCGGGTGAACTCGACCACGTTGGAGCGGCGGAACGTGCTCAGGGCGGCCGCATCCATGTACTCCAGTGCGTTGGCCCGTTGCGAGATCAGCATCATCGAGATGTTACCTCGTGCGGAGCTGCTCTCCTCCGCGATCCTGGCGAACGAGTACACGAGGTCCGCCCCGCTCTTCTTCAGGAGCGCGTCGACCTCGTCGAGGATGACGATGAAGTGGAGCTTGTATTTCTCCAGGTGCCGCCGCAGGGTCTCGAGCTTCTCCGAGATGGAGAAGCCCCGGTCCGGGAAGTGCGCATCGAAGTGACGGACCAGGGTCAAGAGGACCGCGTCATCCCCCAGGTTCTTGCGACAGTTCACCGGCATGTAGTCGAGCGCGCGCCCCTTCTCCTCCGCGTACTTCTTGAAGTCCGTGCAGAAGCGCTTCGCGCTGTGGGTCTTCCCAGTCCCGACGGGTCCGTACAGGAACGCGTTGCTCGAGATGCCCGCGTCCACGATGGGGCGGAAGTAGCTGAAGAGCCGCTGCATCTGTGCCTCCCGATGGAGCATCTTCTCGGGGACGTAGTCGAAGGAGAGCTTGGCCCGGTCTTTGAACACGGAGGGCCCGGCCCGGAACGACACGGACGCTCCATCGCGGCTCCGTTCAATAAAGTCTTTGCCCTCCCCGCCGGAAGCCAAACCCCATGAGGGTCCGCGCGCTTCCGGCTCCGTGGCGGACCGGTATTTCTGCTTCGCCTGCGGCCGGGACCACCGGACCGGCTCCGCGGTGGGCGAAGGCCATCGCCGGTACAGCATCGAGGGAGGCCACGAGTCGGGCGGCCTCTTTGACACCCTTCGGGAATTCTACCTCCAGACGAAGGGGATCGATGCCGCCTTTCGGATCCTGGGATTCGATTCGGTTCGGATCCAGCCGCCGCGCTTCGGCCGGGGATGGCCCGCTTGCGAGGCAATCGAGAGGGCCTTCCGGGAGCGCGCGAAGCGCCTCCACCCCGACGTGGGCGGCGACCCCCACGAGTTCCGCAAGGTGCAATGGGCGATCGAGGTCCTGCGCCGGTACCGGCCGAAGGACGCCTAGGAATCCCTCCCCGCAACGTTTATCGCCGCGCCTGAGGTTCGACACCTCGAGGTGGATCGATTCCCCCCGAGTCCGATTCGGAACTCCTCCAGGCGCTTCGCTGGAAGGACCTCCGAGACCTTGCCGACCGGCATGGCATCGTCGTCCGAGGGCTCCGATCCAAGGCCGAGGTGGCCGCGGTCCTCCTCTCGAGTCCCTCCGCACCCGCCATCCTGCGGCAGGTGAAGGCGCGGACCGGGACGGGCCCGGACGCGGACCGGACCCGGGACCGTCTCGCCGCGACCCGCGACGCGATCCGTGAGGCGGCCAACCTGGGTTCGGGGGTCGGCGCAGCGGAGGATGCGTGGAAGGCGGCGACCCAAGCGTTGGAACACGGGGACCTCAAGCGCGCGGACGAGGGGCTCGACCGGGCCTCCCAGCTCGCCGTGGACGCGCGGGAGCGTCGCATCAAGGAGATCGAGGGGTCCCTCGCGACCGTCGCGGATCACATCGAGGCCGCTCAGAAGGTCGGCGCGGATGTCGCGGATGCCGAGGAGCTCCGGTCCCGGGCGGTCGATTCCGTCTCCGCCCGCGAATACGTCCAGGCGGGAGAGCTGGTCAAGCAGGCCGAGCGGGTGGCCATCCAGGCTCAGCAGCGCCAGATCGAGCAGGCGATTCGACTCCGGGAGAGCCAGATCGAGCGGGCCCGGGCCATCATCGCCGGATGCGAGCCCATCCTGCAGGAGGCCGAGTCGTACGACCTCAATGCATCCGACGTGCGCACTCTCCTCCGCCAGGCCCGCGATGTCCTGGCCAAGGGAGACTACCTCGCGGGCCTCACCTTCGCCCACAACGCGGAGGAGGCGGCGTACCATCTCTCCTCCCGGGTCGAGGAGGAGCGCAAGCGCCGCGGCATCGCCCGGCCTGCCCTGGGCCGGTGCGGCGTCTGCGGCTCCGACCATCTGATTTTCTACGAGGACGGATGGGGCCGTTGCTCGGACTGCAGCGGGGAGTTCCGCTGGCGGGGAGCCCTCGGCGTGCGGGAGCGAATCAGAGGGCTCCTTGGTACTTAGACTGCCCGACCTGGCGGAAGAAGCCACGCAGGATGTCGCCCCGGGTCACGATCCCGACGAGGCGTTGGCCCTGGACGACGGGGATGCGGTGGATTTGGTGCTGGACCATGAGGCGGATCGCGCGCTCGACGGATTCCTCGGGCGTGACTGCGTGGACGTCCTTCGTCATGATGTCCCGCACGAGGCGGTTCTCGACCTCCTTGAAGGCCGCGAGGGCCTCGCGTTCCTTGATGATCTCGACGAAGGAGATGCCGAAGGTGATCTCGGGCGGCATGAGCATCCGCAGCTCCTTGTGCTGGGTCTTGAGGGCATCGAGGATGTCGACTTCGCTCAGCATGCCGATGATCACGCCCTGTTCGTCCACGACGGGGCAGCCGCCCACGCTCTCGTCCGCGAGGGTGATCGCGGCCTCGCGCAACGTGGCCGTGGGCTTGAGGGCGATCGGGTCCTTCGACATCACGTCCCGGATCTTCAGGGCCATGGCGCCGTTCCGATGAGCCTTCGGGCTATTAGTAACTCTCCATAGGTTTTTACCGCGTCCCCGGAATCCCCGCGGGATGGCCCGCTCGAAATTGCTCCGCCGCAAGGTCGAGGACATCGACCTCTCCCAGGCCGCGACGCTGGGCGACCTCGTGAAACAGATGGAGGCGGCGGGCGGATTCACCGCGAAGAAGGTCGCGGACGGCGTCGATATCCTCCGGACCATGTTCGGCCGGCGGGACTGCCGCACGTTCCTCTCCTTCCCCGCGGCCCTCATGGCGACCGGCGTCCGAGGAGTCCTCCGGACCCTCGTGGAGAAGCGCTTGGTCGACGTCGTCATCACGACGTGCGGCACGGCGGATCACGATCTCGCTCGGGTGTGGCAGCCGTACTACCACGGCGACTTCGAGATGGACGACGTCGCCCTGCACCGCCAGGGCGTCAACCGCCTGGGTAACATCCTGGTCCCGAACGAGTCGTATGGCATCATCCTGGAGCGAAAAGTCCAGCCCATGCTGCAGGCCATGTACGACTCCGGGAAGCGGAACCTGTCCACGAAGGAGCTCCTGTGGGAGTTCGGCCGTCGGACCGAGTCCAAGGAATCCCTCCTCTGGTGGGCGTGGAAGAACGAGGTGCCCGTGTACGTGCCCGCCCCGTTCGATGGGTCCGTCGGCTACCAGCTCTGGTCGTTCTGGCAGGAGCACAAGGACTTCAAGCTCGACCTGTTCCGAGACGAGCAGGATCTCATGGACCTCGTGTTCACCGCGAAGGAGGCGGGAGCGCTTATGATCGGCGGAGGCGTGTCCAAGCACCACACGATCTGGTGGAACCAGTTCCGGGGCGGCCTCGATTACGCCGTGTACATCACGACCGCACCGGAATGGGACGGGAGCCTCAGCGGCGCGCGCGTCCGCGAGGGGATCTCGTGGGGCAAGGTGAAGGAGGACGCCCGCCAGATTACCATCGAGGGCGACGCCTCCGCGTTGCTGCCGTTGATGATCGGCGCGGCGATGGCCCCACGACGACGATAGGGCGGATCACTTCACGAGGTAGTATCCGGCGGCCTTCTCTCGCGCCCGCCGCTTTGCGTAGCCCTTGGATTCGAGCTCTTGGAGTGCGGACAGGACGAATCCTTTGGGTAGTTTGGCCATTTTGGTGATTGCGTCCGCATCCCGCATCTTGTCCTCCGATGTCGCGCCCGCCGCCTTCATGACATCGTAGACCTTGTTCGCTCGGTCCGATACGTCTTCCAGGGGCACCCGCCCATCTCCTTGAGTTCGCGGGTAGTCGGCCCTGTATTAAATAAGCTTGCTCCCTTTTTGTATCGATGGCCCGCGTCGGTATCTGCAAGGATCGGCTCGCGGAGGCCTTCGAGCATTTCGGTCGCGTGCCGATCGTGAAGAAGACCGAAATGGTCTCGACGGAGCACCCGATCTTTCGGCTCGATGAATCCGTTCCGTGGTGGGCGTCTGGAGGGCTGCTCCACGACGGACGAGGCCGCGTCCTGCTCCTGCGACACGTGCCCTCGAAGGGCTGGGGCGATGTCTGGCTCACTCCGGGCGGCAAGCTCGAGGAGGGCGAGACCGTGCTCCAGGGCTTTGAGCGCGAAGTGCGCGAGGAGGTGGGCGTCGAGATCGCGGGGCCCATCCTCACGCGAATCCTCCAGCAGAACCTGACGGACAGCTCGCGGGTCCGGCATGGATACTTCGCTCAGTTCCTCGCTCGGGCCGCGAGCTCCGAGGTCCGACCTGGGACCGACGTCCTCGGCGTAAGGTGGTTCGACGAGCTCCCCGACAACATGGCGTTTCGGGAGGACTACATCGAGGACTTCCGCCGCGTACCGGGGCGCCGTTGAGCTCGGCGGACGCAAATCTCTATGGCGCATCCCCGGTTATCCGCACCTCGGCATGTCGCGGAAGCCCGCGCTCTTGGTCGTCGACCTACAGAACGACTTCTGTCCCGGTGGCGCGCTCGGGGTCCCGGACGGTGACCAGATCGTCCCGCGCGTGAATCGGACGATCGAACTGTTCGAACGTCGCGGCCTTCCGATCCTGGCGACCCGAGACTGGCATCCGAGGGTCACGAAGCACTTCAAGGAGTTCGGAGGCGCCTGGCCGCCCCACTGCATCCAGGGGACCAAAGGTGCGCGGTTCCATCCCGATCTCCAGCTTCCCAAGGACATCATTCTTCTTTCCAAAGGCATGGACCCGGATCAGGACTCGTACTCGGGATTCCAGGCGATCAGCCCTCAGGGGAGAGATCTCGAGTCCGTCGTCCGAGACCTCGCCATCGATGAGATCTTCCTCTGCGGCCTCGCGACGGACTACTGCGTCCGGGCCACCGCGCTCGACGCGGTGCGCCGCGGCCTCCGCGTCCGGGTGCTTGAGGACGCCATCAGGGGAGTCGATCTGAAGCCGGGAGACTCGAAGGCCGCGATTGCGGAGATGCGAACCGCAGGGGTCCCCTTCTTGGCGACGAGGGGGATCGCGAAGGTCCTCCCGCCCGTCTGAGGATTCGTCTGGTTCTCGCCATCCGGACCTGTCGGTCGACCTGGCTTTACATACGCTTAAATAGCGTCATTGCCATACGAATGTCAGACAAAACAACCGAGTCCGTCGGACACAGGCCAGGGACCCTCATGCCCCAGGAATCCGAGCGCGTCACGATTCGTATCCCGCCCGAGAAGATCCAGGCTCTCCAGTCTCTCGTGAAGAACGGGACCTATCCGACGATCTCGGACGCCATCCGCGCGGCGATCGACCGCTTCATCGACGTTCAATTCGCACCTGATTACATTCGCAAGCTGATGATCGAGCTGCCCAAGGGGAATGTGGTGGACCTCCAGCAGCTCGTGAAGTCGGGCGACTCCGTGTCCGTGGAGGACGCGGTCCGCAACGCGGTCCGCGAGTACGTCCGACGGCGGCTCCACAAGGCCATCGAGGGAGCCGACAGCTAGGCACGATGGCACATCCGCTTCGGCGGATGACGCACGACCGACCGCCACCGGTCCGGGATGGGAACCAGGGATGGGCATCGAGACGGTCCAGCGGACTGGGAACCAGGCGTTCCTCGACACCTTCGACTTCGGCAAGCCCAAGGTCCTGATCATCGGATGCGGCGGGGGCGGCGGCAATTCCGTGGCGCGGTTGCACCGCCTCGGGATCCATGGCGCGCGGACCGTCGTCGTGAACACGGACGCGGTCCATCTGGACTCCATCACCTGCGACCGGAAGCTCCTCATCGGTGCCGGCGTGACGCGCGGCATGGGTGCGGGCGGGAAGCCCGAGATTGGGGAGCGGTGCGCAGAAATCGCGGAGCAGGAGCTCCGCAACCTCATTGGCGACGCAGATCTCACCTTCGTAACCGTGGGCTTAGGCGGAGGGACGGGGACCGGCGTCGCCCCTTATATTGCGGAACTCGCGCAGGCCGCAGGCAGCGTGGTCATCACGATGGCCACGACGCCGTTCAAGGCGGAGCGCGGCCGCATGGTGAACGCCCTGGCGGGGATCCAGCGGCTCAAGGCCGTCTCGGATAGTCTGATCGTCCTGGACAACAACCGCCTCCTCGAGCTCGTTCCGAACCTCCCCGTCGAGCAGGCGTTCGCGGTGATGGACCACCTCATCAGCGAGGTGATCAAAGGCGTGACGGAGTCGATCACCCTGCCCTCCCTGATCAATCTCGACTTCAACGACGTCCGCACGATCCTCCAGGGCGGCGGGACGTCCACGATCTTCTACGGCGAGAACGCGGAGGACGATCCCGCGAAGCTTGTCGCGGAGACGCTGGACAACCCGCTGTTCGATGTCGATTACAAGGGCGCGCGGGGCGCGTTGATCCACATCAGCGCGGGACCCGGCCTGCGCCTGCGCACCGCTCACGAGGTCGTCGAAGGCCTGACGGCCAAGATGCGCCCCGACGCGAACGTGATCTTCGGGGTCCGGGTCGACCGGAAGTTCGAAGGCATCGTCCGCGTGCTCGCGATCATGACGGGGGTGCGCTCCGCGCTCCTTGAGTCCGTCGATCCTGCCGTGGCTCTCGCGGAGGATCCGAGCCTCGCCCTCGTGACGGAATCGGTCCCGCTGACCTCATCATTCTCCCGCCGGCATTGAACTGTCCCCGTTCCGGTCCGGCCGGGACGCGTGCCAGCTCGAGTGCCGGTGACTCTGGGTCAACGGGCCCGTTCACTGAGGCGGCGGGGGCGGCGGCGTCGGCGCTTGCACCTGCACCTGCGGCGGCACCGCGACGGTGTCCGCTTCAATCGCCTGGGTCAGGTCTGTCGGCTTCAGGCGCACGCGAACGGTCTCGGGCTTCGGCTTGATGAGGTTCCAGCCGGCCTTCGTGATCATCCCGCCGGCGACGGCCATCGCGAGGAGCATGCCGGTCGTAAGCAGGACGACGGCCATGGGCCGGAGCGCGGACCCGATGTCGAGGTTCACGTTGATGCCCGAGCCCGGTTCTCCGACGCTCACGCCGGAGCGCGTGACGCCAGAGCTCGCGAACACGCCGGCGAAGGCACGACTCTCCTGGTTATTCGAGTTGCGAATCACGAGGCTGACATTGTAGGACGAAGGGCTCGCGTACGTATGGGGTCCGGGGTTCTGTCCCGACGCCTGCTGGTTGTCCCCGTAGTCCCATTGCCAGGAGGTGATCGACCCCGAGCCGGCCTGAGAGTTGTCCAGCGTGTTGAGCGTCAAGCCGTTGCTGTTCCAGTTGAACGATGCCGTCGGAGGCGTCGACTGCTGGCTCGAGGGCACCTGTCCTTGGATGAACGTCCCGGGGCTCTGCGCGAGGGCGTAGGCCTGGGTGAACGTGAACAGAAGGAGGACGAGGCCCACGGCCAGGACGCCGATGCCGAGAAGCAGGTCGATCGTGTCGCGCTTCAGAAACTCACCGCGGCTTCGACGCTCGGAGGCCCCCTTAAAGGCGAGGGACCCATTTTCGCGAGTGAGAATAGGATTCGACCCGGGTTCAGCCCCGGAACGTCGGGCGCGCGCTCACGAGGACGTTCTCGGCCAGCGAGCGGAACGGCCGTCCCGCGGTCTCCGCCAGGACGAGCCGGTGGAGCTCGTCCGCGGTCATTTCCTTCTGGTCTTTCGTGGCTCGCACGCGCACGTTCAGCTTCCCCGACTCCATCTCCCTCTTGCCCACGACCACGATGAACGGGACCCAGTCCTTCTCCGCGCGACGGATCTTCTTGCCCAGGGTGTCGTTCGTGTCGTCGAGGTCCGCGCGCACCCCATCGAACGCGGCGAGGAGCTTCCGGGCGTGGTCGAGTTGGTCCTCGCTCACCGGAATCACGCGGACCTGGGTGGGCGAGAGCCAGAGGGGGAGCATCGGCGGCCGCCCCGCCTTGATGTCGGCCGCGGCCTTCTCGAGGAGTGCGTAGAGCACGCGCTCGATCGCGCCGCTCGGCGAGAGGTGGAGGATGTACGGGTAGCGCTTCGCTCCCTTCTCGTCCACATAGGTGATGCCGAACCGCTCCGCGTTCTCCGTGTCGATCTGATCCGTCGTGAGCGCCGCGGCCTTGTCGTTCGCATCGACGAAGTTCCATTCGTACTTCAGGATGAAGTAGAAGAACTGCTCGGACCACATCTCGACGAGCAGGGGCTTCCCCCACCGTCGCGCGTACGCTTTCACGAACTCGCCGTGGTCCTTCCAGAATGGTTCCGTGACGCGCATCCCGACTTCGAAGTCATCGGGCAGGGTGAAGCCGCAGTCCTGAAGCAGCTTCCATGCGACCTCGAGACGGACCATCATGTGCTCTTTGGCCATCTCCACGTCGGCCACGAGCGCGTGGCAGTCGGGCATCGTGAACGCCCGGAGGCGCCGGAGTCCCGCGAGCTCCCCTCGCTGCTCGGCGCGGAACGAGTACCGGGTCAGCTCGTACAGCGGGAGAGGGAGATGCTTGTAGGACAGGACCATGTCCTTCATGATCAGGAACTGGCCGAAGCACGCGCTGAACCGCAGGAACGCCCTCTTGTTCGGTGTCTGGACGACGTACTGCCGCGCGGGGAACCGGTTCAGGTAGGACTTCAGCGCGGGGTGCTCGAAGTCGTACATGACGGGACACTCGACCTCCATGGCCCCGTACTCGCGGACGCGGCCGGAGGCGAACTCCTCGAGCAGTCCCTTGATCAGCCGCCCTCGCGGGTAGTACCGCAGGTTTCCCGGATCCGACCCGGGCTCGTAGTCGACGAGCTCGAGCTCCTGCATCAGGCGGACATGGGGCGGCTCCTCCTTCACCTCGCGGGACTTCGCCATCTCGTACTGCGCGAACCGGCGCAGGCGGTCGTGGGCCTTGAAGTCGAACCCCGCGACCTTTCCTCCTTCGATGGAGAGCGGATGGAGCTCGCCCTTCGTGTCGAGGATGAACCAATGCGAGACGAGTCGAGACTCCGCCTTGACCGCCTCGTTGACGTCCTCCTTGGTCTCGCTGGCGGCCGCGGCCTCGGCGACGATCTCGCGGGAAAGCTCGCTGAGCGGATGGCCTTTGACGCTGATCTTGAAGGATTTGTAGTACCCAAACGGCGACGCGTGGACCTCGTAGCCGGCCTCCCGGAGGTCCGTTTCGAGCGCAGCGAGAACCTCCTGGGCTTGCTGGGGCGCCGCGAGGGAGGAGCTGAGGTGTGCGTACGGGTAGAGGACCACCCGCTTCGTCTGGACCTGGGTCGCGACGTCCATCACGTTGTCCGCCGCGGCCTTCGCGGCGGCCTTCGGGTTGGCCCCGTCTCTCGCCTCCGCGGTGATGAAGCAGACGAGGGCCTCCTCGACGTGTCCCCGCCGTTTCGCATCCGGGATGTCTTCGATGGACTTGATGGCCTTCGACCTCACCTCGTACTCGAGGTAGTCCACGTGGAGGAAGAGGACGCGCATGCCTCCCGGCCTATTCGTTGTGGGTATAAAGTTCCTGCGCGGAGACCGCCTAGGCTGAAATAGCCTGCCGACGTTGGCTGCCTCCGTGGCCGGACCCGCGAAGATCTGGCGGCACCGCGGCGGGGAGATCCCCCTCGACCGAACCCGGGTCATGGGCGTCCTGAACGTGACGCCGGATTCGTTCTCCGATGCGGGCCTGTTCTTCGAGCATGATGCGGCCGTCCGCCGCGGGCTCAAAATGGTCGAGCAGGGTGTCGACGTGATCGACATCGGCGGCGAGTCGACCCGTCCCGGGTCCGATGCGGTCCCTGCGGAAGAGGAGTGGCGGCGGGTGGGGAAGGTGATCGAGACCCTCTCCGCGAAGGTCGACGTCCCCCTGTCGATCGACACGATGAAGGCGCCCGTGGCCGAGAAGGCCATCCGTGCGGGTGCCTCGATCGTGAACGATGTGTCCGGGATGCGGGACCCCGCTCTCATCCGGGTCGTCGCCGCGGAGCACGCGGGCGTCGTGGCCATGCACATGCTGGGTAATCCGAAGACGATGCAGCAGAACCCGCAGTACCAAGATGTGGTGGGCGAGGTCAAAGCCTTCCTCGCGGAGCGAATCCGCGCCCTCGAGGCCGCGGGGGTCGCGTCCGAGGCGATCGCGGTCGATCCGGGCATCGGCTTCGGGAAGTCCCTCGAGCATAATCTCACGCTCCTCCGTGGACTCGATCTCCTCGCGGCCCTGGGCCGTCCCGTGGTCGTGGGCGTCTCGCGAAAGTCGCTCATCGGGAAGCTGGGCGCCGGCGATGCAGAAGGGCGCCTTCCCGGGAGTCTGGCCGCTGCGACGATGGCGGTCGCCCGCGGAGCCCAGGTCGTTCGTGCGCATGACGTCTCGGAGACGGTCCTCGCGATGCGGGTGGCGGACGCGTTGAGGCCCTCTCGCCGGCAGCGTGAAAACCTTTAATCTGACGAGAGCATTCGTAGGATAATGGTAACCCGCAAGGCGATCGCGACCATCGCGGAGGACTACAAGGACATCGTGGTCGCGACCGTCTGCTCTCACTCCTCCCTCCAGATCTTCCATGGCGCACGCCAGGAGGGGTTCAAGACCCTGGGTATCGCGATCGGGAAACAGCCACGATTCTATGACGCGTTCCCCCTCGCGAGGCCGGATGAGTTCCTGATTGTGGACTCGTACAAGGAGATCCAGGACAAGACCGACGAGCTCATCGCCCGGCAGGTCGTGACGGTTCCCCATGGCTCCTTCGTCGAATACATGGGAGCGGACACGTTCGCGAAGCTGCCCGTCCCATCCTTCGGCAACCGCGCCGTCCTGGCCTGGGAATCGGACCGGGAGAAGCAGCGAGAGTGGCTGACCTCCGCAGGCGTGACGATGCCCAAGAAGATCGCCCGCCCCGAGGACATCGACAGTCCCGTGTTCGTGAAGTACTATGGGGCGAAGGGCGGTCGAGGTTCGTTCATCGCGAAGAACCATGACGAATTCGTAGAGGCGATCAAGCCTGGAATGAAGTACGCGATCCAGGAATACGTCGTCGGAACGCGGTACTACCTCCAGTTCTTCTACTCGCCCATCGCGGACGGCGGCTACCGTCTATCCAAGGGATCCCTCGAGATGCTCGGGATCGACCGCCGCGACGAGGCGAACATCGATGAGATGTACAAGCTCGGGGCTCAGGAGGCCCTCCGCAAGATGGGCCTCCTTCCGACCTTCGTCGTCACGGGCAACATGCCCGTCGTCCTGCGCGAATCCCTCTTGCCGAAGGCGTTTGAGATGGGCGAGCAGGTCGT
>JBGPGA010000055.1:0-12199 GCA_041483635.1 Thermoplasmata archaeon | reverse complement strand
CGGCCCTTGAAGGCGACCTCGAGCTTCTCCGGAACCTTCTCCGTGTTCACGAGAAGCAGGCCGTCGGGTTTCAGCCCTGCCGTGACGTTGATCGTGCGCATGAGTCCGGCGTCCAGGACCACGACGATGTCCGGCGCGGTGATGCTGGTCCGGATCTGGATCGGCGCCTCGTCGATCCGCGTGAAGGCGGTCACAGGGGCTCCGCGCCGCTCGACGCCGAAGAACGGGAAGCTCTGGGGATGTTTGCCCTCGAGGAAGGTGGCTTGGGCCAACAGCTCGGACGCGATGACGGCGCCCTGGCCGCCCCTACCGTGGAAGCGGATTTCAATCAAAGTCCCGCCAGTGTGTTCGAGGGGGCGCTCGGACTTCAAAGTCGCTAACGTAAAGTAAGTATTGAACCTATAACCGGAAGGGAGACTAAGACGCTCCCTGAATTGGGGTCACCGAAATGTGCCTCACCGTCCCGGCGAAGGTCCTCGAGGTCCACGGTGCGAAGGCCGTCGTCACGTCGCGCGGTTGGACGCGCGAGGTTGACACAAGCCACATCAAAACGCGCGTCGGAGAGTTCCTGCTCGTTCAAGGCGGCGTCGCGATGATGAAGATCGACCGCAAGGAGGCCGAGGAGATCCTCGAGGCGTGGGACGAGGTCGAGGCCGCCGGCGATGCATGAGACGGTCATCGCCCAGCAGGTCGTTCGCGCGGTCCTCGCCGAGATGGACCAGCGGGGCGCGAGCGCGTGCAAGGTGATCGACATCGACCTGGGACAGCTGGAAGGCCTGAACCCGCAGGACCTGCAGGCCGCGTTCGACCTGGAGGCGGCGGACACCCTCCTCGACGGCGCGGTCCTGCAGGTCTCCCTCATGCCGGCCACGGCCGTGTGCCCGTCCTGCCAGGCCGCGAAACCGTTCGAGCCGCCTCAGGGCCACGCTCACGAAATGCCTCGAGCGGTCTGCCCCGACTGTGGCTCCGCTCTCGAACTCCGTGGCGGACGAGGTTTCATCGTCCGCAGGGCAACGTTGGTCCTGGAAGACCCGTAGTCGCTTCGTGGGTTGCCAGCAAAATCCATAAGGGTATGCCCGTTACGCCGCCGGGGGTCGAGGGCCCATGGATCTCGCCATCGAAGTGAGAGGGCTGCGCAAGGAGTATTCCGACATCAAGGCCGTCGACGGCATCGATTTCGAGGTCCGGCCCGGCCAGATCTTCTCCCTCCTGGGCCCGAACGGGGCGGGGAAGACCACGACCGTTGAGATCCTGGAAGGCCTCCGGGATCCCACCGCGGGCTCCGCGAAGGTGTTCGGCGTCGACGTGACGAAAGAGTATCGCCACATCCGCGAGCGCGTAGGGGTGCTTCCGCAAGACTTTGAGCCCTTCGACCGACTCAAGCCGACCGAGGCCGTGCGGTACTGGTCCTCCTTGTTCGACCGCAGGATGAGCGACGAGGAAATCGCGAAGACAATCAAGACGGTCGGGCTGACGTCCCGCGCGGAGACCCAGGCGATTAACCTATCCGGCGGGGAGAAGCGGCGCCTCGGGATCGCGATGGCCCTCGTCGGGAACCCCGACCTCGTGTTCCTCGACGAGCCGACGACCGGGCTCGATCCGGGCGCCCGGCGCGAACTGTGGGGGCTCATCCGGTCCCTCCAATCTTCGGGGAAGACGGTCCTCCTGACGACGCACTACCTCGACGAGGCGGAACAGCTCGCGGACGATGTCGCGATCATGAACAGGGGCCGAATCGTCGCGCGGGGTTCGCCCGAGGAGCTGATCACCCGCTACGGCCACGGGACCACGATCGTCCTCGCGGGCGCAGGCCAGGCGGGCTACGAAGCCTTGCAGGCTCGCGGCATCGTGGCGGCGATCGAGAACGGCAACGTCCTCGTCCATGTGGACGACCCATCCCTCGTACGGTGGACGCTCGCGAAGGTCGCCTCCATTGAGATGCCCTTGAAGGAGATCTACACGCGGAGGCCCACCCTCGAGGACGTGTTCCTGAGGCTCATCGGTGCCCGCATGAAGGAGGGGGTGCTCGCGGAATGAAGCGCATCCTCGCGGACGCGAAGGCGTTCGGCAAGCAGTATCTCCGTTCCCGCACCGGAACGTTCTTCGCCCTCGCCTTCCCAGTCATCCTGATCCTCCTATTCGGGGCGATCTTCAGCGGGAGCGGATCCTCGACCCTGCCGATCTACGTGCAGGACCTCGACAACACTGGGCACAGCCACCAGTTCATTGACGCCCTCAGCAAAACGGCCATCCTGGTCTACAACCCCATTCCGATCAACGTGAACATCACAGACTACATTCGGGAGAACTCAATCAACACCGCCCTCCTCATTCCGGTCGGGTTCGGAGACAACGTCTCGAGAGCAATCGCGAATGACTCAACGGCCAGCGTCACGGTCACCCTCTACGGCGATCCCACGCAGTCGTCGTTCGGGATTGCGGCCTCCGCCGTCGGCGGGGCCATCACGGGCTTCAACTTCGCCGTGGCGGGCACTCCGCCCGTCGTCCACATGGTTACGGACACGGTGTCCGAACGGGGAGCGAAATACATCGACCTGTTCCTACCCGGCATCATCGGCTTCACGGTGCTCACGACGCCGCTGTTCGGGATGACGAGTATCTGTGCGGAGTACCGAACCCGGAAATACTTCAAGTTCCTCGCGACGACGAAACTGTCGAAGGCGGAGTGGCTCGCCGCGAAAATCATCTTCTATGTCCTCCTGATGTTCGTCTCCGTCGTCCTGATCCTCACGGTCGGCGTCTTCGTGTTCCACATGGACGGCACGATCACGCCCGTGGCGGTCCTCCTGATCGCCGCGGGGACCGTGGAGTTCACCTCGCTGGGCATGCTGCTCGGAATCTTCATCCGGGACTCCGAGACGTCGGCCGCCATCGCGAACGCGATCGGGTTCCCCATGATGTTCCTCTCCGGCTCGTTCTTCCCAATCGACCTGTTTCCTTCGTACCTGAAGACGGTCGCGAACTTCCTTCCCCTGACGTACCTGAACGAGGGGTTGCGGTCCACGATGGTGCTGGGGAACGACGCCGCGGCGCTCGTCGACTTGGCGGTGACCGCCGTCATCGCGGTCGTCTTCTTCGTGATTCCGGCACGGGCCCTTTCGTGGAAGACGAAGTGAAGGGGAGAAACCCGTCCGCCTGATTCCGCCGAATCGCGGCACGAACCAGGCGAATCACGTCGCGGCGGCATGCGTGGACTCGGTTGCCAAGTACAGTACATGCGCAAGGGCAAGATATCGAGTCGCACGCCTCTCCGAGGGTTGGGAGGAAGGAGCGACATGGCCCGCCATGGTACCGAAGATGACGCCGAGCGGAAGTTCACGTCCAATGCGATGCGGGGCACTCGACCGCTGACGGGGAGCATGGTCGCCTTCGCGGTCGGCATTGCACTCGTCCTTGGCCTCGTAGGTGGCGGGCTCGTCGGTTATTTGGCGCGGGGACCCATCTCGGGACCGTCGGCGCCCGGGACGGCATATCTCGTCCTGACGATCGGGTTCGACTTCGCGACGGGGCTGGACCGCTTTCTGCCTGCGAACTTCACGGTTCCCGCGCACACCCTCGTCGTCGTCACGATCACGAACTATGACAACGCGTCGAACCCCGTGGCCAACGAGTCAGCCCGGGTCCGGGGGACCCTCGGGAACATCGAGACGATGCGGGCCGCCTCGCAGGTGGAGGGCATGAACATGGCTGCGCTCCCGACGGACCAGGTCGCGCACACGTTCACCCTCGACAGCGGCGGGTATTCGGTGAACGTGCCCATCCCGGTCGCGAACAGCCTCGCGGACCCGATGATCGTCACCTTCCGCGCATACTTCAACGTCACGGGGTCGTTCGAATGGCACTGCATGGCCCCGTGCGACTCGTCGTCCATGGAGACCCTTGGCTACATGCGAGGGACCATGACGGTCGTCGACGGGTAGTCGGACGCCCGCGTCACAAGGAGCGCAGGTCGGCGAGGGCGTCGCTGGCGGCCGCGAGGGAGCATTCCGTGTACTCCTTCAGGTTCGCGAGCTGACCTTCTGTGAGGGCGACGGCCGGCCAGTTCCAGTGCAGGGCGACATGGTCCCCGTTCGTCAGTCCGGGCAGCACCCTCGGGTCGTACGCCACCGACTCGCGGATCGGCGTCCCGATCCGGAACCGACCGCGGACATATTCGAGGGGCGGCTTCTCGACCTCGAGGCCCGCCTTGGACACCTTGAGGACGCGGGCCCACGCGGGGCGGCACGCCTCCATGTTTGGCAGGGTCGTCTTCACGTGGCCCGTGACGTTGCCGACGCCCACGTAGCTGACGTGGAAGACATGGTGGGGCAGAGGATGGTCCGGCAGGTGGGCGCTGAGGGCGTCCGCCATCGTCCGCGGCAGGCCGCGGCGGCTCAGGGTGTCCAGGATCCCGCGGAAGTCGTCCCGCGTGAAGCCGTCCAGGAGCTCGTTCCCGATCCAGTACGCCTCGACGACCTCATGATCGAGCGGGTCGAGTCCGTGCTTCCCCGCGATCGCCGTGAGGTACGGCTCGAGGGCCTCGAACCGGAGGAGGGCGTTCCTCGAGGCGGCGACGTCCTTGCCGTCCACGATCGTCCGGAAGAGGGCCGGCTCCGCATCGGCGGGTCCGCAGTACTTCAGGCGGTTCGTCGCGATGCTGAATCGCGCCGCGAGCTGGACGCCCTGCATCGGTCACTCCGCACGGGGCGCCCTCGACCGGATCCAGACGAGGACCGTTTTCCAGGTCTCCCGGAGGGACGCCAACCCAACGGCCAGCGCGACGCCGAGGGTGATCGCGACGACGCCCGCGAGCTGGGGCAGCCCGAAGGCGCTCTTCGCGGCGAAGAACCCGAGCGCCCAGGTGATCGGGAAGGCGAGGACGAGCATCGCGGTCGCCAGGCTCACGTCCACCGTCTTGAGCCCCGCGTACCAGGTCGTCACAAAGCCGAGGAGCAGGATCACGCTCAGGCCGATCCAGCCCCACTGAGGCCCGCTGATCGCGGCGAGCCCGGAGAGCTGGCCCGTGAGGGTCACGTAGGCCAGGAGAAAGACCCCGCCGAAGCCCATCCGCGCGAGGGCCACCGTGCCCGACGGCACGTTCCGGAGGGTGTGCTTCGAGAGGGTGTATTCGCCCGCCCACAGGGTCGTGGCCAGGAGGACGTACGCGGTCCCGTCCGTCCAGATCGGCGCGGTCAGGGAGAGAAGGAGGGCGTTGCCCGCCAGGAGGACGACCGCGGCCACCGCGAGGCGCAGGGAGACGCGCTCCTTGAGGAAGACGACCCCAAGGACCGCCGCGACGAGGAAGAGGGCGCGGAAGCCGAACGTGGCGGTGGCCGCCCCGCTCGATCCGGCCATCTGGAGTCCGCGGAAGAACAGCACGAAGGGGATCGCGCCCCCGACGAGGCCGATCGTCCCGAGCTTGAGCCAGTCGACCCGGCTGAGCCGGGCGTGTGCGCCGCGGCCGACCAGGAGGACCAGGGGCACGAGGAGGAGCGCCACGGCCACGTTCCGCAGGGTCACGAAGAGGTCCGAGTTCCATGCGGGGTTCTGTCCGAGGGCCTGCGCGTTGACGAAGTTCGAGACGCCGCTGAAAAGGACCGTCAGGAACACGAGGAGGATCCCCGGCGCCACGGCCTTTCCCGAAATTCCGCGTGAGTTCTCCGACATGATGTCACCTAGGCGAATTGGATCGAGTACTCGTCCTGGACCGCGATCCCATAACCGATGTCCAGGGCTTCTAGGTTCGCGGCCAGCAGCTTGGCGGGGACGTGTTCCGCGAGGGTCCTCCGGACCCGCTCGAGGGGGACCGGGACGACCTTCGTCCCAAGGAGGGCGCCGAGCAGGACGCTGTTCGCCACGACGGGGTCGCCGACGGACCGGGCGATCCGGTCCGCGTCGACCGCGAGCACGCGGCCCGCGCGCTCCCGGAGCTGGCGGTGGAGCTCCTCCAGGGATGGATAGGACTCCTTGCCGAGGACGACGAGGAGCGGGCGGATCGGTGTGAGGGCGGTGATCACGATCGTCTTGCGCGCGGCATACGGCAGCATGCGCACGCTCTCGAGGGGCTCGAACCCGACGATCGCGTCCGCCTCGCCCTTCTTGACCATCGAGGTCTGCACATTGCCCATGCGGACCGTGGAGACGACGGAGCCGTAGCGCTGGCTCATCCCGTGGACCTCGGACATCTGGACCTTGAGTCCGTGGGTGAGCGCCGCCTCGGACAGGATGCGGGCCGTCAGGATGACGCCCTGGCCCCCGACGCCCCCGATCACGATGCTCGTGCCCTTCATGCGCGGACCTCCTTCACGAGGACGATCGCCTTGGGCGGGCACACGTCCGCGCAGACGCCGCAGCCGTTGCAGAGAGCGGGGTCGATCGCGACGCTCTCGTCGTCCAACTTGACGAGGGCCGGGCAGGCGAACGCATCGATGCAGAAGCCGCACTTCGTGCACTTCTCGAGGACGACCTCGTAGAGGACGGGCGCCTGACCCTTCGCCTTCTGGTCCCGCAGCTCGAGGAGGCGGCAGTCGTGGCGGGCAACGATCACGCTGACGCCCTCCCGGTCCAAGGCGCGGCGGAACGCCTTCGTCAGGGCCTTCACGTCGTACGCGTCGTACGTCTCGAGGCTCTTCACGCCGCAGGCGCGGACGAGGCCCTCCATGTCCACCGCCGGGTGGCCGGCCGCCGCGACGCCCGGGTGGGGCTGGTGGCCCGTCATGGCGGTCGTGCCGTTGTCCATGATGCAGACGGTCATCGTGAGGTCCTGGTGGACCGCGTGGATCAGGGCCGGGATCCCGGCGTGGTAGAACGTCGAGTCGCCGATGAAGGCGAGGACCTTCTTGTCCGTCGTCGCGGCGAGGCCCGACGCCGTGCCGATCGACGAGCCCATGCAGAGGAGGATGTCTCCCGTCGCGGTGGGCGGGTACTCGATGAGGCTGTAGCAGCCGATGTCCACGGGGAAGAGGACGTCCTGGCGGCGGGACGCCTGGCGGGCCGCGAAGGCGACGCCGCGGTGGCCGCATCCTGGGCACAGGACGGGCGGGCGGACGGGGATTTTGGGAAGCTTCACGTCCCGGAGCCGCTGGACCGTCTTCGGATCGAGCATCTCGAGGCGGACGAGGGCCTCCGCGAGGAGGTCCGGGTCGAGTTCCCCGGTCCGGGGCAGCAGGCCCTGCGCCTTGCCGTACACGTCGACGTGGATGCCGAACTCGTTCGCCAGGGCGCGGAGCTGATCCTCCAGGTACGGCTCGAGCTCTTCGACGACGACGACCCGCCTCACGCTTCGCATGAACTGGGTGATCTTCGTCTTCGGGACGGGGTTCGTGAGGCCGAGCTTGAGGACCCGGCCCATCAGGCCGTCCGCGAACTCCATGAGGTAGAGGTAGGCGGGACCCGAGGCCACGATCCCGATATCCCCCTTCTTCCCGAGGTCCTCGATGCGGTTGAACGGGGTCGACTCGGAGATTCCCTCCGCAAGTCGCATCTTCTGGAGGACCCGCTTGTGGCCCTCCCGCGCGTTCGAGGGCAGCATGACGAAGCGGTCCGGCTCGCGGTCGAAGTGGGCCGTGCGCCTCGGAGGGATCCGATCGCCGACCGTCACGGGACCCCGCGCATGGCTCACGCGGGTCGTCGTGCGGACGATCACCGGGAGCTCGAGGAACGCGGAGAACTCGAACGCGAACTTGGTGAAATCGAGGCACTCCTGCGCCGTGGCGGGCTCGAGGAGGGGCAGGTTCGCGAACTTGGCGAAGATCCGGTTGTCCTGCTCGTTCTGGCTCGAGTGGCAGCCGGGATCGTCCGCTGTGACAATGACCATGGCGCCCCGCACCCCGCTGTACGCGAGGGTCATCAGGGCGTCGGCAGCGACGTTCATTCCGACGTGCTTCATGAAGACGAGGGACTTCAGGCCGCCGATCGCGGCGGAGGCGGCGACCTCCATCGCGACCTTCTCGTTGACGGCGTACTGGAACTTCATCCCGGCGTCGTGCGCGACGTCATCGAGGACGAGCCCGATCTCCGAGGAGGGCGTCCCGGGGTAGGTGGCGGCGAGGTCAACGCCCGCCTCGATCGCGGCGCGGGCGATGGCTTCATTGCCGAGGAGGAGAAGCGTCTCTCCTGCCTTCGCCGACATGAGCCGCTCGTTCTCGTCATTCACAGGGGTCCCCCCGAGGCCAGAGAGCCGCTGGGGACGTCTGGGCCGATCCCCCACACGTCGGAGCGGGTGCACTCTGTCGACTCCCTCGGAGTCTGGCCGACCTAGCCGTCCCCGCGCGATTTGGCACATGGGTATTGATTACACTTACAACCCCTAAATGACAGGCAACGCACGGCAGAGTATCGAGGAGGGAGGGGGACCGGGGGGGGAAGCGACTCGAAGGATCCGGCGATCCTCAGCCCGGGCGGCGGGAACGCACCCGGTTCAGGGCGACTTGCACGCCCGCGCCGATCCCCGCGCCGAGTCCCGTCACGAGGGCGACGGCGAGGGCGGGCGGAAGGGACCGGAGGAACGCGACCGGGAATCCAGACGACCCCTGATCGGGCGGGGGAGGAGACGACGAGGAGGTCGGGCCGGTGGCCAGGTAGATCTGCAAATCGCTCGTATCGTTCCGGACGACGTAGTACAGGAGCCAGCTGCCATCGGACCGGATGACGAGATCGGGCTGAGCGAGGTAGTTCTCCCGCGGCGGATCGTTCGCGAGGGCGACACCGCTCTTCACCCACTGGATCCCGTCCGTCGAAACCGCGTAGAGGAGCCGCGAGGTCCCGTAGGCCGACTCGCCCGTGTAGACCATGACGAACGTCGAGCCGTTCCGGGCAACGCTGCCCGCGAACGCATTGTACGAATCGAGCGATCCGCCCCCGCCCGGCGACACGACGACGCCCTCCCTGGTCCAGTTCAGGCCGTTCGTCGAGGTCGCGAGCATGATCGCCGCGTTGTCCGGCGGCGAGAACGAGGTCAGCCCCGTATACCACATGTGGAGAGTGCCATTCACGTTCAAGACGAACGGGTAGACCACGGATGTGGCATCCTGGGATCCCATCGGGCCCACGTCGAGGACGACACCCGCCTTCGTCCAGCTCGTGCCGTCCGAGCTCGTCGCTGCGAAGATCCGGTATGTGGCGCCGTCGAACCCGTTGTACCACATCCAGTACGTCCCTCCAACCTGGACGACCGAGGGGTACGCCACGTCGTGGCCTTCGCTCATGTACGTGGGGCCGAGGACCGCACCATGCTTCGTCCAGGTGTGCCCGTCGGCCGAGGTCGCGTACGCGATCTGAGCGTAGTAGGATGTATCCACCTCGAAGTACCACATCTTGTAGACGCCCTGGTCGACGAGGACGGACGGATACGCGACCTGGAGGCCGTCGGCCGCATTGGCATCGCCCATCGGGAGGACGAGACCCTGCCGCAACAGCACGGGCAGGGTCAGGGATGACGCAGCGCGGAGACCCGGGGTGCCGAGCCCGGCGGGCGAGGAGAGATGGGGCGCCACGATGAGACTCGCGGCGATGACAAGAACACAGGCCCAGACGATCCAGGAGTTCCTCGGTGTCGCGTGAATCCCTCCGAGGGACCGATTCGCCTCCCAGCAGAAATACGTTTCGCCCCCCGGGAGATCCCGCTGCCGCCAGGGATGAACCGAATCGCCGGGGCCGGATACACGAACCTCTATTTGTCACGGGTCGCATAGGCAGCTCCGTGGCCGCGACCGAGCAGGAGACGGAGCGCCGTCTGCTCCTCGAGCTTGCCAAGGAGGCGTTCGCGAAACAGGTCGCGAAGCGCGTGAGGCCGCTCTCCCGCGGGTACGTCGAGCGCTGGATGAAGGGGGAGTTCTGGCTCTACCCCGACGTCGTGAGCCGCCATGCCACGGAGCTCCGGGCCTTCAAACCGGTCGTCCTCGAGGTCCTTCGCGCGACGAGCGTCGAGGAGATGATCGGCATCTGCCGCCGCACGCGTCCGGACCTGACCTACCTCTGGCACGAGCCTGCGGCCCGCGCGAAACTCGCGAGGGAAATCGCAGAGGCGATCAAGACCGTCGAAGCCCTCTAGCCGCGCACTCCCAAACTACTTACGGCCCCGCCCGCATCCCTCGCCGAGGTTTCTCCATGCCCACGGTTGAGGTTCGGACCCTGAAGGAGGTGGACCTGAAGGGCGCGACGGTCGTCGCCGCCTTCCCGAGCGTCGGGCTCGTCAGCACGATCTCGGCGACGTACCTGATCCAGATGCTCCCCGTCGACCAGGTTTGCGCCCTCGAATCGGAGGACTTCCCGTCCGTCTCGATGATCTACGCGAAGAAGCCCAAGTTCCCCGCGCGGGTGTACGCCTCGCCGCAGCACAAGATCGCAATCTTCGTGTGCGAGATGCCCCTGCCGACCCGGATCCATCGTGCCGTGGCCTATACCCTGCTCGACTGGGTGAAGGCTCACGGATGCCGCCAGATCGTCTCCCTCGAAGGCTTGCCGATGGAGGGGGACGGAGCCCCCACAGGCCAACCGTCCGTCTGGGGCGTGGGAAGCACGGACCGGGCTCGGGCCGCGCTCGAGCAGCACAAGATCGTCCAGCTGGAGACGGGCATGATCGCGGGCGTGACGGGCGTACTCCTCAACGAGGGAAGGTGGCGCAACGCGGACGTCATCGCCCTCCTCGCCGAGGCCCGCCCCGAGCTTCCAGACGCGCACGCGGCGGTCGCGCTCGTGCACGCGCTCGACGAGCTGCTCGAGGACGTGGACGTCGACCTGAAACCGCTCCAGCAGCAAGCGCAGCAACTCGAGGAATTCCTACAGCGGCTGAAGCAGCAGGCCACGCCCGTGATCTCGAAGGAAGCGACGCCCCCGGCCGACATGTACCGCTGAACGGCCCAACTCAGGGATCGGAGAGGACCAGCTCAGGGGGGGGCGTCGTCCGGGCCCCGGAGGCGGGCGAGCGTCGCTTCGAGGATCCCGACGATGCGATCCCGCTCGGCATCTCGGCCCAGATACGCGGAGCTCCAGGCGCGCCAGTGCGGGCGCTTGTGCGCCACCTTGTACTTCATCCCCGACATGAACGTGGTGTAGCTGTCCGTGTCGATCTTGCGCGCCCACTGGTGGGCGAGAAGGTACCAGTGGTACTCGGAGAAGACCGCCGCGCCGGACCCCACGGGAGCGGGCCGGTCGCGCTTCTTGACCGAGGTCAGGGTGAACTCCCATGCGTCCGGGGCCACCTTCCGCTCCCGCCAGAGGGCCTCCGTGTAGTGCCACGTGTGGCGCCCGCCCACGGGCATCCCGCTGTACTCCTCCCCCTCGAACTCCTTCAAGTCGTCGTATGCCATCGACGACCGCGTGAGGTCGTCTCGGGTACAAGGCCCCTCCCGGGAGAGGGATGGCCGAATCTGCTCCCGGAAGCGACGGGCCTGCCCTCGTGCGGCCGGGTCGAGTCGACCAAAGCCCTTTTATGGCGCGCTTTACAAATGTCCAGCGCAATGAGAATGACAATCCGATCCGATAGGTCCCCCGGTTCTCGCGGGACCGCGAGCAGGTGAAGGATGGCGACCGACCCGGTCTGCGGCATGTACGTAGAGGAGAGGACGTCCAAGCTGACCGCCGTGGTCCGCGGGCGGACGTACCACTTCTGCTCCGAGACCTGCCGAGAGACCTTCACCGCGCCGGAGAAGGAGCTCCGACGGCTGAAGAGGCTCTCCGCGTTCAGCCTCGCGATCGGGCTCCCGATGGCGGTCCTCGCGTTTGGGATGGGACTCGGCTGGTGGCTCACGGACCTCACGGGACCCGTCAATCTGGTCTCCTTCGCCCTGGCCACGCCGGTGCAGTTCGTCGCAGGCTGGCGGTTCTACCGAGGCACGTGGGACGCGATCCGCAACCGCAGCGCGAACATGGACGTGCTCATTGCGATGGGCACGTCCGCGGCATGGGCCTACAGCACGGTCGTTACATTCCTTCCGTACGTCGGGGTTCCCGTCGCGAACCCCGCGACGTACTACGACACCGCCGCGGCCATCATCGGGCTGATCCTGCTGGGCAAGTACTTCGAGGAGATTGCGAAGGGGCGAGCCGGCGACGCGATCCGGAAGCTCATGGACCTCGCCCCCCGGACCGCGCACGTGATCCGGAACGGCCAGGAAGAGGAGGTCCCTGTCGAGCTCGTCTCCGTTGACGACCTCTTCGTCGTCCGTCCGGGAGAGCGCGTCCCCGTCGATGGAGTCAT
>JBGPGA010000054.1:0-12598 GCA_041483635.1 Thermoplasmata archaeon | reverse complement strand
TGCGCGACCTGCGGCCTGCCCGAGGAGCTCTGCATGTGCGAGGAGCTCGCGAAGGAGCAGCAGATGATCCGGGTCCACAACGACACGCGGCGGTACGGGAAGACCGTGACCGTCGTCGAAGGGCTGGACGTCGGCGACATCGACATCGTCGAGCTCGCGCGGACCCTGAAAAACAAGTGCGCGGCGGGCGGCACGGCGAAGGAAGGCCGCATCGAGCTCCAAGGAGAGCACAAGAAGAAGGTCGCGGAAGTCCTCGAATCGATGGGATACCGCGTCAAGAGGTGAACTGACGTGAACCTCCGCAAGCACGAGCTCATCGGACTCCAGGTCGAGATCCTCCGGGCCACGGACCCCGGACAGGCCCATATGGCGGGCCGCGTGGTCGACGAGACCCGGAACCTCCTCGTCATCGAAGCGGGAGGCGTCGAGAAACGCATCCCGAAACAGGGAGCCCGGTTCCGATTCCAGATCCAGGGCGGTATCGAGGTGGAGGGGGACGAGATCCGCTTCCGCCCCGAGGACCGCGTCAAGAAGGCACGGTGATCAGCGATGGCAGAGAAGAAGGCGGCGAAGAAGGAGAAGACCGCGGCGGCCCCCGCCCCGGCGACCGCGGCACGTAAGGCGCCCGCGGCGCGGGACATCGGGATCGACGTCCCGCTCCCCGAGAAGGCGTGCGCGGACGAGCACTGCCCGTTCCACGGGAAGCTCTCCGTCCGTGGTCAGATCCTCGAGGGCGTCGTCGTCTCGACACGAATGCAGAGGACCGCGGTCATCGAACGCGAGTACCTCCGTTACCTTCAGAAGTTCGAGCGGTTCGAGAAGCGGACCCGGCGGATGAACGTCCACTCGCCCCCCTGCCTGGGCCTCTCTGTCGGGGACCGCGTGACGATCATGGAGTGCCGGCCCCTCGGGAAGACCGTGCACTTCGTCGCGGTTCGGAACCAGGGGGTCGCGGCATGAAGGGGCTCCCCGGACGCCAGACCCGCGGCCTCCCCAAGGGAGCCCGCCTCGAGTGCATCGACAACACGGGCGCCAAGATCGTCGAGATCGTCGAGGTCAAGAAGTACCGCGGCGTTCGGAACCGGATCTCGTCCGGGGGGATCGCGGACCTCCTCGTCGTCACGGTCAAGAAAGGCACGCCCGAGACGCGCAAGCAGCTCTTCAACGCGGTCATCGTGCGCCAGCGCCGCCCCTTCCGCCGTCCGGAAGGGATCATGGTCGCGTTCGAGGACAACGCGTGCGTCATCGTGACGCCCGAAGGCGAGGCGAAGGGATCGGATATCAAGGGCCCCGTGGCCCGCGAGGCGGCCGAGCGATGGCCTCGCATCGCCGCCACGGCGAGCATGATCGTGTGAGGGGGACCGCATGGCGAGCGCGAGACCCCGGTTGCAGAGGAAGCGGCAGTTTCAGGCCACGACGGACCAACGCCACCGCATGCTGGGGGCCCACATCGACCCCGATCTCGCGGGGAAATCCAAGCTCCACCTCCCGCGCGCCCTCCCGATCCGCGAGGGCGACGTCGTCCGGATCATGCGCGGAAGTTTCCGCGGCAAGGAGGGCAAGATCGTGAGCGTGGACTCGAAGCACGGCACGGCCGTCATCGAGGGCATCACGATCGAGAAGACGGACGAGAAGAGGGTCCCGCGGCCGATCCACGCATCGAACCTCCTGATCATCAAGATGGACGACACGGACCCATGGCGGCGCAAGAAGTACGAGGAGTGAGGAGAGCTTGAAGAAGCACATGAAGCGGCTGCCGGCGCCCCGATCCTGGGCCATCGCACGCAAAACCGAGTTCTGGGTCTCCAAGCCCTCGCCCGGGCCCCACCCCGTGGACCGGTGCGTCCCGCTCGGGCTAATCCTGCGCGACATGCTCAAGGTCTGCGACACCGCGCGGGAGGCGCGCCACATCCTCAACGGCCGGCATGTCCTGGTCGACGGACGACCCGTGACGGACCCGAAGTTCCCGGTGGGGCTCATGGACGTCCTGTCTCTCGAGGAGACAAAGGCATTCTACCGGATGCTCGTGGACGGCCGGGGCCGGATGAACCTCCAGCCGATTGAGGCGCCCGATGCGAAGTGGAAGCTGTGCCGCATCCAGGACAAGACGACGGTCCGTGGCGGGAAGACCCAGATCAACCTCCACGATGGCCGGAACCTGCTCCTGGAGAAGGACGCGCACAAGACGGGGACGACCCTCAAGGTCAGCGTCCCGGACCAGAAGGTGCTCGGCCACTACGACCTCGCGGAAGGCGCGAGCGTCCTCGTGACGGGCGGCAAGCACGTCGGCGAGCTCGCGCACGTCCTCGCCGTCCAGAAGACCCGCAACCCGCGCGCGAACGTCGTCACGTTCAAAGAAGGATTCTCCACGGACATCGACAAGGTGTTCGTCGTCGGCAAGGAAGCGGCCGAAGTCAGGGTGCCGGAGGTCTCGGCGCTGTAGGTGGGACCATGGCGGACATGCGCGAGATCCGAGTGGAGAAGGTCGTCGTGAACGTCGGCGTGGGCGAGGCGGGCGACAAGCTCGTGAAGGCCCAGAAGGTGCTCGAGCTCGTGACGAAGCAGAAGCCCACCCAGACCCTCGCCCACGCGGGGGTCCGCGACTGGGGCGTGCGGAAGAACATGCCCATCGGAACGAAGGTCACCCTCCGCGGAACGGACGCGGAGGCGTTCCTGAAACGTGCGTTCACGATCCGCAACAACCGCCTCCCGGGGTACAGCTTCGATCCCCGCGGCAATTTCTCGTTCGGGGTTCCGGATTACACGGACTTCGAGGGGATGAAGTACGATCCGGAGATCGGCGTGTTCGGGATGGACATCAGCGTGTGCCTCCAGCGGCCCGGATTCCGGGTCGCGAAGCGCCGCGTCCGCGCCCACCCGGTCCCCGCGCGCCACCGCATCACGCGGGACGAGGGGATCACGTTCATCAAGACTCACTTCGGCGTCGAGGTGGTCGAGTGAAGAGGACGAAGGACTTCGGCCGGAAGAAGGGCTGTCTGCGATGCGGCCGGAAGCGCGGGATCGTGCGGCGATACGGGCTGCACCTGTGCCGGCAGTGCTTCCGGGAGATCGCGTACGACCTCGGGTTCCGGAAGTACAGCTGAGGTGACCCCATGTTGCACGATCCCTTGAACGATGCGATGGTCGCGATCCGCAACGCGGAGACCGCAGGCAAGCACGAGTGCCTCGTCCGCCCCGCGTCCAAGCTGATCGGCCGAGTCCTGAAGGTCATGCAGGAGCACCAGTACATCCATTCGTTCGAGCTCGTCGAGGACGGCCGCGGAGGCATCTACCGCGTCCAGCTCGTCGGCTCGATCAACTCCTGTGGCGTGATCAAGCCGCGGTTCGCCGTGCGGCGCACGGACCTGGAGAAGTACGAGGCGCGCTACCTGCCCGCCCAGGACTTCGGCGTCCTGATCCTGACGACGACGGAAGGTGTCATCTCGCAGACGAAGGCGAAAGAGATCGGGGTGGGCGGGAAGCTGCTCGCCTACGTGTACTGAGGTGTTCCATGCCGCTGACCGGTCTCAAGGAGGAGCGTGTGAAGATCCCCGACGGCGTGCAGGTCAAGCTCGAGGGCGACCAGGTCCTCGTCGCCGGGAAGGGCGTCACCCTCCAGCGAACCCTCTCCCATCCGCGGGTCACGATGGCCGTCGAGAGCGGCGAGGTGAAGATCCGGAGCGAGTATCCGGACCGCCGGGACGGGGCCCTCGTCGGGACGTTCGCGGCGCATGTGCGAAACATGATCCTCGGGGTGACCGAGGGCTTCACGTACGAGATGAAGATCGTCTACAGCCACTTCCCCGTGAAGGCCACCGTGAAGGGTGAGGTGTTCATCATCGAGAACTTCCTCGGAGAGAAGTTCCCGCGGAAGGCCGACATCCGCGGGGCCACGAAGGTCGAGGTGAAGGGGGATCAGGTCATCCTCACCGGGCCCGACATCGAGGCGGTCTCCCAGAGCGCAGCGAACATCGAACAAGCGACGAAAATCAAAGGGTTCGACCCGCGCGTGTTCCAGGATGGCATCTACATCACGAAGAAGGCGGGAGAGGTCTGAGCATGGCTGACGAGGAAGCGACTCCCGTGGAGCCGCCGAAGAAGGTGAAGAAGGCCCTTCCCGAGGCGCCTCCGGAGGCCGCCGCGGAACCGAAGCTCCCCAGCGCCCAGGAGATCCGAGAGGCCAAGAAGGCCGACCTCGTGCGCTGGAGCGGATCCTTCGGGCTCAGCACGGAAGGCCGCGTGGACGACCTTCGCAAGCGGGTCGCCGAGTACGCGCTCTCCCACAAGAAGGCGGCTGCGGCTCCCGCCGCCCCGAAGAAGGAAGCGCCGGAGCCGAAGGAGCTCCCCGGGAAAGAAGAGAAGGTCGCGGCGAAGAAGGCTCCCAAGAAACCCGCCAAGGAAGAGCCGAAGAAGCCCGCGAAGAAGCCGGAGAAGAAAGCCGCGAAGGAAGAAGAAGCGGAGGCGGAAGAGGAGGCCAAGGAGGAGTACGAGCCCAACCTCAAGCCGAAGCTCGACCCGAAGATGAAGCGGCTCCTCGCCGTTCGCGCTGCCCGGTCCGCGGCCCGGCCCAAGTTCCGCCGCCAGGAGTGGTTCCGGTACAAGAAGTTCGGCGACGAATGGCGCAAGCCCCAGGGCGGGCAATCGAAGCTGCGCCGGCACTTCGGCTACCGCTGGAACCTCCCCTCCGTGGGCTACCGGGGACCCAAGGCCGTCCGCGGGCTCCACCCGAGCGGGTTCCAGGAGGTCCTGATCCACAACGAACGCCAGCTCGAAGGGCTCGACCCCGCGAAGCAGGCCGTGCGCATCGCCCACGACGTCGGCGCGCGGAAGCGCGATCTGATCGAGAAGGCGTGCGAGACGAAGGGCCTGCGGGTCCTGAACCGGATGGTGACGGAATGAGGTTCGACCACCAGCGCCGCCTGGCCGCCGCGATCATCGGGTGCGGCCTGAACCGCGTGCGGATGACGACGGACCCCGCGGAGCAGGAGAACATCTTCGACGCGATCACCCGGGAGCAGATCCGCGAGCTCATCCGCAGGAACGTGATCACGAAGCGGGAGGAGCGAGGCGTCTCCCGCGGACGAGCGCGCATCCGCGCAGCCCAGCGCCGCAAGGGCCGCCAGCGGGGACAGGGGACGCGGCGGGGCTCCGCGAACGCGCGGAATTCCTCGAAGGCCCAGTGGATGGGCAACATCCGCCGGCTCCGGGCGTACCTCCGCGAGCTCAAGACGCAGGGCCGCATCGATGTGCACACGTACCGACGCTTCTACCGCCAGTCGAAGGGCGGCATGTTCAAGTCCAAGGCGCACCTGACCCAGCAACTCCAGTTGGCGGGCGTCTTGAAGGAGGCAACGAAATGAAATCGAAGAAGCAGGGGCCCCATTTCCGCGTGGCGTTCCGACGCCGGCGCGAGGGGAAAACGGACTACCGGCGGAGGCAGCGCCTCCTCCGGAGCGCGATGCCCCGCGCCGTCGTCCGCAAGACGCTCAATCAGACGCTCGTCCAGATCGTCGAGGCCGAGGCGGGCGGCGACCGCGTCCTCGCGTCGGCCCAGTCTCTGGACCTGAAGGAGCATGGCTGGTCCGTCGGGACGGGGAATGTGCCGGCGGCCTATCTCACCGGATACCTCGCGGGGAAGCGCGCCCTCGCGAAGGGCGTCAAGGGTGCGGTCCTCGACATCGGCGTCCAGGTGCCCACGAAGGGGGGCCGCGTCTTCGCGGCGCTCCAGGGACTGCTCGACGCGGGCGTGCAGGTGCCCCATAGCAAGGAGATCCTGCCCGCCAAAGCCCGCATCCGGGGCGAGCACATCGGGGACGAGGTCGTCAAATCCTTCGACTCCGTCAAGGCGAAGCTGGAGGCGGCTTGATGCGCGGACGCAGGCAACGGCGGGGCAGCCGGCCGCCGCGCGACTCCCGCCCTCAGCGCGATCTGAGCCAGTGGAACCCGAAGACGAAGCTCGGGAAGATGGTGCTGAGCGGGACCGTCACCACGATGGGCGAGGCCATCTCGAGCGGGCTCCCAATCCGGGAACCGGAGATCGTGGACATCCTGCTCCCGGAGACGGAGGACGAGGTCCTCGACGTGAACATGGTCCAGCGGATGACCGACTCGGGCCGCCGGGTGAACTTCGTGATCACCTGCGTCGTCGGCAACAAGGACGGCTTCGTCGGCCTGGGACGCGCCCGGGGACGCGAAGTCGGGCCGTCGATCCGCCGGGCGATCGACAACGCAAAGACGAACATGATCGAGGTCAAGCGGGGATGCGGCTCCTGGGAATGCGGTTGCTTCCGCGCGCACTCCCTTCCGTTCAAGGTCGTCGCCAGCTCGGGGTCCGTGGAGGTCTATCTGAAGCCGGCCCCTCAGGGCGTCGGCCTCGCAGTCGGCGACATCGCCAAGAGCATCCTTCGGCTCGCGGGCATCACGGATGCGTGGGGCTTCACGAAGGGGCACACGAAGACGACCGTGAACTACGCCCTCGCCGTGTTCGGCGCGCTCCAGAAGACCGCAGGGGTCAAGGTGCCGAGCGAACTCGCGGAGAGGCTCAAGATCCGCCAGGGCGCGGAGCAGGTCTACATCCACAAGATCGCGGCGACCGCTCCCGCGGAGGCCAAGGAGCCCGAACTCACCGCGGACGCCCGGATCGAGGGGACGGACCTGGCGGAGGGGACCGAGGCGCCCAAGGAGCCCACCGACACGGAGGGCGAGCCGGACGATAAGGTGGAGAAACCATGAGCTTTGCCGTCATCCGCCTCCGCGGGAAGCACGATCTGCGGGACACGGTCCACGACACGCTCACGATGCTCCACCTGACGCGGCAGAACCACTGCGTGATCATCCCCCAGGATCCGACGTACACGGGCATGCTCAAGGTCGTGAAGGACTTCGTGACGTGGGGCGAGGTCGACGAGCAGACCCTCGCGAAGGCGCTGCTCCGGCGCGGCCGCGCCGTCGGCGACAGGCCGATCGACGACGCCTTCGTCAAGGAGCACAGCAAGTTCAAGTCCGTGTGGGATCTGAGCCAGGCCGTGGCGAAGGGAGAGGCGACCCTCCGCGAGGTCACGGACCTCCGCCCCGTCCTGCGGCTCCATCCCGCCGTGAAAGGGCTCCGCGGGATCAAGCGAGGCTACAACGACGGTGGGGACCTTGGGTACCGCGGCAAGGCGATCAACGAGCTGATCGAGCGGATGCTGTTCGAAGGAGGCTCGAAGGATGGTCAGTAGGACCCGCAAGATGCGCGGGAGCCGCACCCATGGCCGCGGCAAGAAGCACGGCCGGGGTGCCGGGGGCCGAGGCGGCACCGGGAACGCGGGCCTCCACAAGCACAAGTTCAAGTGGATGATCAAGTACGATCCGGACCACTTCGGCCGGCACGGCTTCACGCGGCACGCGATGAAGCACGAGGTCACGGTCATCAACCTGGACGAGCTCGCGGCCCGCGTGGCGGAGTTCGAGGCCCAGGGCCACGCGAAGAGGGCGGGCGCCGGGATCGAGGTCGATCTGACCGCGGCTGGCATCGGCAAGCTCCTCGGAAACGGACGGGTCTCTTCCGCGTTCCAGATCACCGTAGCCGCGGCCTCCGAGCAGGCTCGGGCGAAAGTACAAGAGGCCGGCGGGCAAGTCCTCCTTCCCGAGCAAGCTAAGGAGTAATCGATGCCCCTCGAGGAGCAGAAGAAGAGTCGGCTCTACGCCCTGAAGCCGCTGACGGACCGCCTTCCGGCCGTCACGCGGCCCGAGGGCCACGTCCAGTTCCGGACGAAGATGTTCTGGGTCGTCGCGATCCTGGTCCTCTACTTCGTCATGACGAACATCTTCATCTACGGGCTCGACCGCACGAACGTCATCGACTTCTTCTCGAGCCTGCGTGCGATCCTCGCGGGGGCCCAGGGATCCCTGATGCACCTGGGCATCGGGCCCATCGTCACGGCCTCGATCATCATGCAGCTCTTCGCGGGCGCCAAGATTATCAACCTGAACCTCGAGGACGACGAGGACAAGAGCGTGTACCAGGGGACCCAGAAGTTCCTGGTCATCATCATGATCTTCGTCGAGGCGATTCCCCAGGTTTACGGGTTCCTGACTCCCGCCGCGAGCTTTGTCACGCGGTTAAACGGTACCGCGGTCTTTGGCCTCATCCCGGCAGGCAACGGGGCAGAGCTCGCGAAGTTCCTCATCATCGTGCAGCTCTTCATGGGCTCGTATCTCGTCTTCCTGATGGACGAGGTCGTGTCGAAGTGGGGCATCGGGTCCGGCATCTCCCTCTTCATCGCGGGAGGCGTCGCCCAGCAGATCTTCACGGGGACGTTCAACTGGGAGCCTTCGTCGGCGAGTTCGGCCGTGCCGGCGGGGGCCATCCCCAAGACCCTGTACTATTTGGGCCACATGCCCGCGGCCCAGCTGTCCCAGACGGGCATCGAGCAGATCATGGTGGGCCAGCCGAACCCGCTCATCGCCTTGTTCGGCACGATCGCGATCTTCTTCATGGTCGCCTATGTCGAGTCGACTCGGATCGAACTGCCCCTCGCCCACGGCCTCGCCCGGGGCGCGCGGGGCCGCTACCCGATTCGGCTCATGTATGCCTCGAACATCCCGGTCATCCTGGTCGCCGCGGTCCTCGCGAACGTGAGCATGTTCTCCCTCCTCTTCTGGCAGCACCCGGAGTGGCCTCTGATCGGTCACCAATCGTGGCTCGGCGCCTACCCCCTTGCCACAGACCCGCGTGTGACGGCCGGCCAGATTCAGCAGACGACGCCCGTCGGAGGATTCGCGTTCTACGTCTCGACGGTCAACGGGGTGGCGGACTGGCTCTTACCGCTCTTCAACCCGGTCACCTACGGGGTGTATCTGAAAGGCCATGCGTACTGGCAGGTCCTCCTCCATCTCGCCGTCTACCTGTGCATCTTCATCTTCGGCTCCGTCCTCTTCGCGAAGTTCTGGATCATGACCACGAACATGGGGCCGGAGGACGTCGCGCGACAGATTGAGTCGAGCGGCATGCAGATCCCCGGATTCCGGAGAGATCCCAGGGTACTCCGTCGGGTACTCGACCGGTATATCCCGGTCGTGGCCGTCATCTCCGGTGCGGCGGTGGGGGCCTTGGCTGCAGGCGCCGACATGATCGGCACGGTGGGAAACGCCTCTGGGACCGGGGTGCTGCTAGCCGTAGGCATCTTCATCCAGACCTACGAGGCGATCGGCCGAGAGCAGATGATGGAGATGCATCCCGTGCTGCGCCAGTTCTTCGGCAAGACGGAGTGACGCGGGCGCGGCTCACTCGGATGGGACGCGGATCGTCAGTTCCTCGGACTCGCTGTCGTAGCTCACGAGTTCCGTGTACCGTCCCCAATACACGAGGGCGTTGAACAGATCGTCCGCGTTATGCGTGCCGACCTGCGCCGAGATGGTTCCCAGGACCTCCTCCCGGGACAGGGGTCGGCCCGCGGCCTTGGCCATCTCCATGACCTGCTTGAAGATCGGCACGTCGTCGATGATCACGCGGATGATCTTCTTGCGCTCCCGCACGTCGGCGTGGAGGACCTTGCGGCTGAGGTCCGTGATCGTGAGGTCCCCTTCCTTGACCTTGACGAAGTTCAGGAGCTCCGCGGCGTCGATGATGGGGCCGAGGCGGTCGATGTCCATCTCGACCTCCTGGGAGATCGTGGCGACGTCCGCGGATCCGCCGACCTCGTCGATCGCCTCCACGAGGCCGAGGATCTGGCCCACGGAGACCTTGGCAATGGGGTGCATGTCCGACAAGGGCTTCGACGGTCCATTCGCCGGCGGACTATTTGGCATTTGTTGGTCCTCCTCACACGATCAGCGAGTAGATTTCGTCGACCCAGCCGTAGAACTCGGGCTCCTTGCGGTTCCGGGGCCTCGGCAGGTCCACCGTCTCGATCTTCACGATCCGGCCGGGTCGCGGGGACATCGCCACGATCCGGTCCGCGAGGTACACGGCCTCGTCGATGCTGTGGGTCACCATGAGCACGGCCGACGGCGGGAGGTCCGGGGTCGCCCAGAGCTGGAGGATCTCGTCCCTCAGGTTCTGCGCCGTGAGCGCGTCCAGCGCGGAGAAGGGCTCGTCCATGCACAGTAGGGTCGGGTCCATCACGAGGGCGCGGGCGATGCCAACGCGCTGCTTCATCCCGCCGCTGAGCTCGCGGGGGTACGCGTTCTCGAAGCCCGTGAGGCCGACCGCGTCGATGTACTTCTTCGCCTTGCCTCGGCGCTCCTCCTCAGGGACCTTGTGCGCCTCGAGGCCGAGCTCGACGTTCTGGGTGACGGTCAGCCAGGGAAACAGGGCGAAGGACTGGAAGACCATCGAGATCCGCGGGTTCTCCGCGCGCGCAGGCTCTCCCTCGAACAGGATCTGTCCCTTCGTCGGCTGGTCCAACCCGACGATCTCCCGGAGCAGGGTCGACTTCCCGCAGCCGGACGGCCCAACAATGCAGACGAAGTCCCGCTCGCGGACGTCGAAGGTGATGTCTTCGAGGACGTGGAACTCCTTCCCGTTCTCCGAGTAGGACTTCGAGACATGTTGCACCTGGAGAATCGGGCGGGCGTCGGTCATTGGATCTCGATCCGGAATCGCGTCGCGGCGCGTTTAATGATGGGGCGCCACAAAAGCTTGTTCATGACGAGGACGACGAGGACCAGGGCGAGCACGGAGAGCAGGAGGAGCCTCCCCTGGTCGCCGGGCGTGTACGTGGCGTACGCGATGAGGTATCCGATCCCCGCGCTGACGCGGTAGACGTGCCCCGCGTAGGAAATGTACTCGGCCACAATAAGCGCGTTCCAGCCAGCCCCCCAGGCCGTGATGCTCCCCGTTAGGAGGGAGGGCATGATCGCGGGCAGGAGGACCCGCTTCCAGTACGTCCAGCCACGCAGGCCGAAGACCTTCGCCGCCTCCCGCATGTCGCCCGGGATGCTGCGCATCCCCGCAATCAGGTTGAAGAGGAGGTACCACTGCATCGCGAACAGGGCGACCAGGTAGGCGGCGAGTTCGGCCTCCAGCCCGAACGCTCCGACCGCGAGCACGGAGAAGGCAAGGATCAGCGGGAAGAGCGCGGTCGCCGGGATCGACGCCACAACCTCCAGGAAGGGTGTGACGAACCGAGAGGCTCGCGGGCTCCGGACGACCCAGGCTGCGACGGGGATCGTCCAGCCGAGGGCGGTGGCATAGGCGAGGGCCAGTCGTCCGAGCGAGGAGGCAATCGCAGCCGGAATCTGGCCCGCCAGCGCGGGCATGGGACTGGATAGGACCGCCGCGATTCCCACGACTCCTGTGACCACGACGGACACGAGGATGAGGGCGAACATGGTCAGGTCGACCCACCGAACGGTGCGGATGAGCTTCGGATGCGACACATAGTAGTGATCGAGCGGGGACGCTGCGCGATTCCAGCCATGGGCGAGCGGTGTGAGCCGGGAGCCCAGCCAGCTGCGAATGCGGGGGAACCGAGGCAACCAGCGTAGCCGCTCGTACCCGGCGGAGGCATGGGTGTTCGGACCTCCGGCGGTCTGCTCCATGCGGAATCGTTCGGACCACACGCTGAGGGGGCGCCAGAGAAACGTGTCGAGAAGGAGGACGACGACCGCGAGTACGCCAATCCCAACCACAATCGAGGCCACATCGCCCCGCTGCCCTGCATCGCTAATGAAGGACCCGAGGCCGGGACGCTTGAGGGCCAAGGTCCCGGAACTGATCGCCTCGCTCGCGACCAGGTAGAACCATCCGACGGTCCAAGAAAGCAGCGAGTTGTAGACGAGCTTCGGAATCGTGGCAGGGAAGAAGAGACGCCGGAAGCGCAACCAGTCCCGGACCCCGAAGACGGAGGCCGCCTCCTTCAGGTCCGCGGGAAGCGTGGTCAGGGCCTCGTAGACCCCGAAGGCCATGTTCCACGCCATGCTCGTGAAGATCAGGAAGACGACCGCGATCTCCTCGCCCACGGCGCTTCCCCCGAGGGAGTAGTAGAAGAAGAGGAGGGCCGGCGGGAAGAAGGCCAGGATGGGGACGGATTGCAGGATGTCCAAGATCGGGATTAGGACCTCGCCCGCGCGCTTGCTCGTCGCCGCGGCCGTACCGACCGCAATCGCGAAGACGAGGGAGAGGACGAACGCGAGGGACATCCGGATTGTCGAGAAAAGGGCGAGGAGCGCGAGGTATCCGGCGTCCAGAGCGGCGTTCGGGAAGAGAAGGGCGGCGACCACCGCCAGGACGAACAGGCCCGCCGCCCCAGCGCGGAGTCGGTTCCGGGTGACGGCCATCCGGCCCGGCAGGATTCAAGCTCTATATACGGCTTGCCGCGGGGAATCATTCGCCGCCGAGGAGGCGGACGAGGATCGCCTTCTGCGCGTGGAGGCGGTTCTCGGCCTGGTCGAAGACGATGCTCTGCGGACCGTCCACGACGTCGTCCGTGATCTCGAGTCCCCGGTGGGCGGGAAGACAATGCATGACGACCGCGTCCTTCTTCGCCGCGGCCACGAGCTTCGCGTTGACCTGGTACGGGAGGAAGATCCGCTCCCGCTCCTCCGTCTCCTTCTCCATGCCCATGGAGACCCAGACATCCGTGTAGACGACGTCCGCGTCCCGCACGGCCTC
>JBGPGA010000053.1:0-12611 GCA_041483635.1 Thermoplasmata archaeon | reverse complement strand
AGTCCTCGAGGGAATGCACGAGCATCAGCGGCGTCTTCACATTCCGGACGTACCGGAGCGGAGACTTGGCCATCGTCGCTTCCTCGTCGTCCCATGGATCCGCGCCGATCTGGTCGCGGCCGAAGTACGGTCCGATGTCGCTCGTCCCCCAGAAGGTCCACCAGCTCGAGATCGAGCGGTCCGTGACCGCGGCGCGGAAGCGATCCGTCTGCGTGACCACCCAGTTCGTCATGAAGCCGCCGTACGAGCCGCCCGCCACGGCGAGCCTCGATCCGTCGACGAACGGGTAGTGCGAGATCGCGTAGTCCATGGCCTCCATGAGATCCTGGTAGTCGCGTTCCCCGTAGTGCTTGCGGATGTCTGCGAACGCCTCCAAGTATCCGTCGCTCCCGCGGGGGTTCGTGTACAGGACCGCGTACCCCTTCGCGGCGAACACTTGGAACTCGTGCAGGTAGGAGAAGCCGAACGCGGTCTTCGGCCCGCCATGGACGTAGAGGACGGTCGGGACCTTGCCCTCCTTGCGGGGCTTGAGGATCCATCCCTCCACCGTCGCGCCGTCGCTGGCCTGGAACGTGAACCTCTCGGGCTCGAGGATGTCGAGGTCTTCCGCCACCGTCGCATTGAAGGACGTGAGCGCGCGCACGGTGCCCTCGGATGCGTAGAGCTCGGGCAGGCGCACCCGGTCCATCGCCGTGAAGACGACCGTGTCCCCCTTCACCTGGAACGCCTCGATGCTCCGGTCGCCACCCACGACCACCTCGGACGTGCGGCTGCCGGGGTGGACAGCATGGAGGCGGACGGCTCCCCCTTCCGCGACGACGAAGTAGACACGGTCCCCGACCCACTTGGGCTCCGTGTTCACGCCGCCCATGCGGACGTCGCAGTTGAGACTGTTCGCCAGGTTCCGATCCAGGCCCTCGATCCGCTCGGGCGTTCCGCCCGCGACGTCGATTCGCCAGAGGTGCTCGTGGGACGCGAACCCGCGCGGCAGCTCGTCGCCCGTGAACGCGAGGGTTCCGTCATCGGGGGACCAGGCCACGCCGCCGATCTCCATCGTGTGTTTCGTGAGCTGCCTCGCCGAGCCCGAGGCCACGTCCAGGACGAAGAGGTCCTGGATGAAGGGCCGCGCATCCTCCGTCGTGGCGACGTAGGCGACCCGCGTGCCGTCGTGGGACCAATACGCATGGAGCACGTCGAACTCGCCCTGGGTGAGCGGCTTCGCCTCGTTCGTCGCCAGGTCGAGCACGAACACATGCTTGCGCAGGTTGTAGATGAAGCCCTTGTCGTTGAACCAGAAATTGATCCTCCGGATCGTCCGAACGTCCTCGTCGTCCGCGCCGACGTTGGATAGGAAGAGGACGCGCGCCCCGTCCGGGGACCAGGCCGGAGCCTCGATGCCCTCCTTGCGACGCAGGAGGAGCTTCGCCTCACCGCCGTCGACCGGGATCACGTAGAGCCCGTTCCCCTTGTCGTCCTTCCCCATCTCCCGCCGCGAGGTGAACAGGACGCGCTTGCCGTCCGGCGAGAACTTCGGCGCGGAGTCCTTTCCAGCGGTCGTGAGCTGCCTCGGCGCTCCGCCCTCCAGAGGGACGAGCCAGAGGTTGCCCTCGTACTCGTCTTTGTCCAGGAGGGCGTGATGCACGGACAGGGCCGCGACCGTCCCGTCGGGGGAGAGGGAGGGCTCCGAGAGCAGCGCGTAGGCGGTGAGGTCTTCCGGTTCGATCGGGCGGGGCATGCGGGGGGCGACGTCTGGCAACTCGATAAACCTGGCGTTCGCCCGGGCCTCACGCGATGTCCGGCGAGGCGATGCGACGGACCACGGCGAGGGCCATCTTCCCGAAGATCGGGTTCACGTTCTCTCCCGTCTTCGCGGACGCCCAGAGGGCGAAGCCGTGGTTCCGCTCGGCCCTCTCCTGCGGTTCGTTCTCGTCGTAGAGGCACATGATCTCGCCCTTCAGGTCGACCTTGTTCACGACGATGGCGAGGGGCACCTCGCCGGCCACCTTGAAGGCCGCCGAGATCCACTCCTCGAGGGCCTCGAACGTGGAGTATCGCGTGACGTCGCACACCGCGATGATGCCCTGGGCCCCTTTGAGGTATTCCTGGTGCAGGGTGTCCAGGTACGACCGCTCCCCGATCAGGTCCCAGATGGACAGCTGGACCTCGATGTTCTTGGACGGGTCGCTGCGGGCCGTCAGCCAGATCCGCTTCAGGCTCACCTTGCTGCCGAGCGTCGAGATGTAGCGGTCGTCGAACGAATCCTCGACGTAGCGGCGGATGAGCGAGGTCTTCCCGACCGCGGCTTCGCCGATGAGGCAGATCTTGGCCTTCAGGACTCCCGTGACTTCCAAGCGGACGCGAGTCCGCCTTCGGCGGGTATCAACACTCCCTCCCCGTTATCAGATGTGAGATGCGGCCGTCGGGCGGTCATCGGTGCCGCAGGACCCGTCCGGACCGGGCGCCCGTCGGGTGCCCGTCCTGGACCGCCGGCTCGCCGTTCACGAGGACCCAGTCGATCCCCTCCGGGAAGTCGTGCGGGTAGTTCTCGAACGGATACGGGTGGGGCCAGAGGTTCGTGGCGTGGTCGCGCACCCGGGGCAGGTCGAACACGACGAGATCGGCGCTGAATCCGGGCCGCACGAGCCCGCGGTCCGCAAGACCGAGCTTCGCCGCAGGCATCCCCGTGCTCTTCCAGATCGCCTCCTCGAGCCGCAGGACGGGTTCCTTGACGACGAACCGCTCGAGGAGCCCCGGGTACTCGCCGAACGTGCAGGGGAGGTAGGGCGCGAGCTCGGCGGTCCGTTGCTCCCGCGGTATGATCCAGCCATCCGAGCAGATCATGACGAGGGGGTGGCGCAGGGTCGCCTTGACTTCCTCGATGTCGATGTAGTCGAAGAGACCAACGGCCTCATCGTGCTCCTCGACGATCGCGTCGAAGTACGCGGTCCAGGGGTCCACCCCTCGTTTCTTCGCGAGGGCTGCGATCGTCAGGCCCTCCTTCGTCTTGTCGTGCGGGCAGCGCAGGAGGAAGATCCGGTCGAACCGCTCGTGGACCAAGAGGCCGACGTAGCCCGCCGCGGGCTTCGTGTCCTGTTTGATCTCCCGCTTGAGTTCCTCCCGCTTCGCGGGGTCCCGCAGCATCGCGAGGAGTTCGTCCGTCGGCAGCTTCTGGGTCCATTGCGGCAGCCCATGGCTCAGGTTCGGCCCGAAGTCCGTGTGCATGTCGTTGTCCACGGTCACCTCGACGCCCCGCGCCCGCCCGGCCTCCCAGAGCTTCTGGACCTCGACCGCGGGGACCGTCGCCCCGTACTTGGGTGCGTTGTGGCTGATCTGGACCGGGCAGCCGGCCCGCTCGCCGATCGCGATGCACTCCGCCACGGCGTCCTGGATCGTCTCGCGCTCGCCGCGGATGTGCGAGGCGTAGAACCCCCGATGGCGGGCGACGACCTTCGCGAGCTCGACGATCTCCTCCGTCGACGCGAAGCAGCCCGGCGGGTAGACGAGGCCCGTGCTCATCCCGAAGGCACCCGAGCGCATCGCCTCGTCGACGCTGCCCTTCATTTCCCGCAGCTCGGCCCGCGTTGGCGCGCGCTCCTCGAAGCCCATCGCCGCGAGCCGCACGGACCCGTGGCCGACGAGTCCCGCGACGTTGATCCCCACGCCCCCCTTCTCCAGGAAGTCGAGGTATTCGCCGTACGTGGACCACGTCCACTCGGAGGCCTGCGCGTAGTAGGTGAAGCGCCGCACGGCCAGCTCTCGATAGCGGTCGCTGATCGGCGCGGGCGAATCGCCGCAATTCCCGATGACCTGGGTCGTGACGCCCTGACGGACCGCCGCCTCGGCGGTCCGCTCGACGAGCAGGCCGATGTCGCTGTGCGTGTGGATGTCGATGAAGCCCGGGGCCACGTACTTGCCCGAGGCGTCGATCTCGACGCCCGCCTTGCCGCGCCCGAGACGCCCGACGCGGACGATCTTCCCCTTCCGCACGCCGACGTCCCGCACCGCCCAGGGCATCCCCGTTCCATCGAGGAGACGGCCGTTGCGGATGATCGCATCGAAGGCCATGCGGGGCGGCAATCCACCCCGGACGTTAAACTCGCCGGGATGCCTCGCGACAGAAGGCCCACTCGGGGGCGATCTGGCGCGTGGGAAGTCAACCTTGTTTAAGGTTGACTCAGCGCGCATCCTCCCATCCTGCTCCCTGGGCTCCCTCGGAGCCTCCACTTCTCCTTCGTTGCCGAAACCTCTTCGAGGCTGGTGGATTTGTGCCCCCGTGAATCTCGCGCGGGTGCGATCCATGTTGCGGGAGATCCTCGTCTTCGCGGTCCGCCGCAACGCATCGATCGTCGACCCGTACCGCGTACAGGCCATGCTCCAGTCCGTCACGCCGACGTCGACGGTCCTCGCGATCGACGCGTTGTGCAAGAGCACCTTCGAGGACCCGCCGCGCAGCTCGATCCTCGTCGATGTGTCCCGCGCCGTCGCCCCGCTCACATCCTCGGAATCGTAGGCGCCCCTTTCTCCGGTATATGCTCCTCCCGGGGCGTCGGCCCGAACGTTGTTATACCTTGCCGCCGTTCGCAGGATTATTCGATACCATGCAAACGGTCGAACAAGAACTCGAGGCGTTCCGTGTGCGCACGAAGAAGTCTGCGAAAGCGTTCGAGACGGCGAAGCAGCACATCCCGTTCGGGGTGAACAGCAACTACCGTCTCCTCGACCCCTACCCGATCTACGTGCATCGCGCGAAGGGGAGTCGGCTCTGGGACGTCGATGGCAACGAGTACATCGACTTCAACATGGCCTTCGGTGCGCTCGTCGCGGGGCATAGCCACCCCGTCCTGACGAAGGCGATGAAGGAGCGTGTGGCGAACGGCACGATCTTCGGCTTTGAGGGCGACGAGGCCGCGCCCCTCGCGGAGCACATGTGCAAGCGCTTCGCGATCGACCGGATCAAGTTCTCGAACACCGGGCTCGATGCGACTCTCTTCTCGATTCGCCTCGCGCGCGGGGTGACGGGCCGCTCGAAGATCCTGAAGTTCGAGGGCTGCTACCACGGCAGCCACGATTCCCTCATGATCTCCATCAAGCCGACGCCGGAGCGACAGGGCGATCCGCGCCGCCCGACGCCCGTGCCGTCGTCAAAGGGCCTCCTTCCCGAGCTCACGAAGAACACGGTCGTCGCCCCGTTCAACAACCTCGACGCCGCCGCGGCGCTGATCCGCGAGAACGCGGACGAGCTCGCGGGAATCATCCTCGAGCCCGTGCCCATGAACATGGGCTTCATCCTTCCCAAGCCCGGCTTCCTCCCAGGCCTCCGCGAGCTCGCGGACGAGACGGGCGCGGTGCTCATCTTCGACGAGGTCAAGACGTGCGGCAAGTGGTACGGCGGCGCCGAGGAGGCATTCGGCGTGGCGCCGGACGTCAAGGTCTTCGGCAAGGCGATCGGCGGGGGCTTCCCGCTGAGCGCCGTCGGCGGTAAAGCCGAGATCATGGACCAGGTCGTCCCCGGCCAGATCGCCCACGCGGGCACGTTCAACGCGAACCCGGTCAGCATGACGGCCGGACTCGTGACCCTCACGAAGATCCTGACGCCCTCGGGAATGAAGCTCGCGCAGGGGATCGGGACGAGCCTCGCGAAGGGCTACATCGACACGATCACCGACCACCACCTCTTCATGAAGGTCCAGTACGCAGGGATCAGCGGCACGGTCCACTTCACGCACAAGCCCGTCGTGGACTGGCGCTCGTTCCAGGGCGTCGACGTGGGGCGCTGGTGGGGCTACAACACCGCGATGCTGAACCGCGGGGTCATCCCCATGGCGACCGGGCCCGACGAACAGTGGACCTGTTCCGTCGCGCACACAAAGGCGGACGTCGAGGCGCACCTGGCGGCCTTCGAGGAGGTCGCGGAGATGATCAAGTTGCACCAGGCCGAGATGCCCCTCGTCGAGGCGGTCTGAGCCGCGGACGTCTCATGCCGCGCCGCAAGTACGGTCGGATGATCAAGCCCCTCCCGGTCACGAAGCCGGAGAAGTGCCGCTTCTGCAAGGCCGGGCGACCGTGTCCTCTCCATAACAAGGACGGGTCTAACCCTTCGTCGCGGTGACGAGGCATGCGGCCCAGTTCAAGCGTTCGTACGAGGCCAGGCGGAGGCCTGCTCGCGTGAAGAATCCCTCGTACTCGTCGCGGGAGTAGATCGGGACAAAGGGCTTGAGAGCCCACGTGGCGGGCGAAAGGATCACGACGCTCCCTCCGGAACGCAGGAGGCGGCTTGCGGTATCCGCTCCCTGCTGGGGATCGGCGAGATAGTAGAAGGATCCGGCGAGGACGACCGTGTCGAACGAGGCGTCGCGGAACGGGGGCCGCATGAAGTTCGCGTGGATCAAACGGCCCCGATACCGTGCGCGGCGCAACATCTGCGTCGAGAGGTCAACGCCGACCGCATCCGCGAGATGCCCCGTCGTGTGTCCCGTGCCCACCCCGACATCGAGGACACGACCACTCAAGGCGGCCCGGACTTTCTCAAGCCACTCCTCCTTGTAGAGGCGCGCGTTGATCCAGTCGTACAGGGGCGCGAGGCGGTCGAAGAAGCGCCGTGCGCGACGAGAGCCCGAAAGGAGCGGCACGGGCGTCCCCGATGGGCCGGACCCACTTGAAGGCGTGCCCTCAGGCTTCCTGGTAGATGCGGAGCATCACGCGGGGGAAGAAGCCGAATCCCTTCGGCGCGACGCACGTCTCGTGCATGAAGTAGGTGCACGTGTGGCAACAGTCGCGGAAGCCCGCGGGATCGTGGCTCGGCGGACACGTGTACTCGCAGGGCATGTTACCGCGAATGTGGCGTGGGCCAGCGTAGAAGTTTGGTACATATAACCCGTGTTGTGGTGTATGGAAGCTAAGGGGGGAAGGGTTATATCGGCCACGTGGGCATCGATGCGCGGCCAGAGTGCACTGCGCGAGCGGGAGGACTCCCCTCCCGTCGTGCGAGCATCTGACCGATCTAGGATGGCGTTCGGATGAGGAAGGTCGCGATCGTCGGGGCTGGCCAGAGCCGCTATGGCGAGTTCCCGGACAAGAGCATCAAGGAGCTGTTCCACGAGGCCTACGCGGACATGGCCAAGAGCGTGGACCGGAACTTCGAGCCGAAGCGGATCGGCGCCGCGTACATCGGCAACCTGGGCTGCGGTGGATTCCAGCTCGGCAACATGTCCGCCCTCGTGTCCGAATACGTCGGGCTGCCGTACATCCACGCGATGCGGATCGAGAACGCCTGCGCCTCCGGCGGGTACGCCCTCGCGACCGCCGCGATGGACGTCATGGCCGGCGTCCACGACATCGTCCTGGCGGGCGGCGTCGAGAAGATGACGGATGTCTCGGGCCTGAAGACGAAGTACTGGCTCGGCGTGTCCGGCGACACGGAGTACGAGCGCCTCGCGGGGACCACGTTCAGCGGGCTCTATGCCCTCATCGCGCAGCGGCACATGCACGAGTTCGGAACGACGCGGGAGCACCTCTCCATGGTCGCCGTGAAGAACCACAAGAATGGCGCGCAGAACCCGAAGGCCCAGTTCCAGCGCGAGACGACCCTCGAGAAGGCGATGAAGGCCCCCATGGTCGCCGCGCCGTTGAACCTGTTCGACTGCTGCTCCACGACGGACGGCGCCTCGGCGGTCCTCGTGACGTCCGCGGAGAAGGCGAAGGAGTTCACGGACACGCCGATCTACATCGAGGGATTCGGCACCGCGAGCGACTATCTGGCCATCCACGACCGCGCCTCGACGACGACGCTTGAGGGCACCCGGCGGGCCGCTGCCCAGGCGTACCAGATGGCAGGGGTCGGACCCAAGGACATCCAGATCGCAGAAGTCCACGACTGTTTCACAATCGCGGAGCTCCTCGCCTACGAGGACCTCGGCTTCTGCGAGAAGGGCCGGGCCGGTCCGTACCTCGCAGAGGGCCACACGGAGATCACGGGCGACAAGCCGGTCAACGCCTCCGGGGGCCTCAAGTCGAAGGGCCATCCCATCGGCGCGACGGGCACAGGCCAGGCCTATGAGATGTTCCACCAGCTGCGGGGGAGCGTGGAGAAGCCAACGCGCCAGGTCCAGGGCGTGGAGCGCGGGTTGCTGCACAATGTCGGCGGATCGGGGGGGACCGTCGTCGTGACGGTCCTCGCGAGGTGACCTCATGACCCTCGGCATCTCCGGGTACGGGGTCGCGGTCCCGCGGCTGCGGATCAGGCGCGAGGACTATGCCAAGGCATGGGGCTCCTTCTCCGCCGCCGGGGTGAACGAGAAGGCGGTGGCAGGCTTCGATGAGGACATGCTCACCCTCGCGACCAAGGTGTCCCAGCGGGCGCTCGAGTCCGTGCCGCTGACCCCGGACAAGCTCACGCGGTTCGCCTTCGCCTCGACGACGCCCCCCTACACGGAGAAGCTGCTCTCCGGGACGATCCTCACCGGCTTGGGCGCACCCAGCGAGACGTTCGCGACGGACCACATCTCGTCCACCCGAGCGGGAACCGAGGCGCTCCGCGCGGGCTTCGAGCACCTCGCGGGAAGTCCGGGCGGGCAGGTCCTCGTGGCCGCCGCGGACGCGCCCCGGGCGAGCATGTGGGACTCGATCGAGCACGGCATGGGGGCGGGCGCCGTGGCCTTCGTCCTCTCCGGGTTCGCGCTCGTGGCGGAGCTCGAGGGCGCCGCGAGTAATGTGAGCGAGCACTTCGGCGAGCGCTTCCGGCCGCGGGAGGAGCTGCAGACCCGCGACCTGAATGTCAAGAAGTTCTCCGAAGGCTCCTTTGTCACGAACACGACGAAGGCGGCCTCGGCCCTCATGACGAAGCTCGGGCGCAAGCCCGAGGACTATGCCCACGTGGTCATCCAGCAGCCCGATGCACGCGCGCCGGCCTCCGTCGCGGGAAAGCTCGGCTTCCAGGAGGCGCAGCTCGCCGCCGGCATGGTCTCCGTGAACCTCGGCGACCTGGGCGCGGCGTCCACCCCCATGGGCCTCGCCGCGGCCCTCGAGGCCTCGAAGGTCGGCGACCGGATCCTGGTCATCTCCTACGGCAGCGGTGCGGGGTCCGACGCGCTCAGCTTCAAGACGGTCTCGGACCGCAAGCCCGCTTTCACGGTGTCCAAGGAAACGGCGCGCAAGGAGTACATTGACTACGTTCAGTATCTCAAGCTCAAAGGAGCGATCCGGTGAGGTGACCACAATGGCCCACGTTTCCGTCCCGATGTACTGGCGGACGATCCCGCAGCGATACCGCCTCGTCGGGCTGCAATGCAAGAAGTGCGGCAAGGTGAACTTCCCGCCGAAGGGAGTCTGCAAGTACTGCAACGCGTCCTCCGACTTCGCGGAGGTCCGGCTCTCCGGGCGCGGCAAGGTCCACACCTTCACCCTGATCGGGGCCGGAGGCGCGCCTCCGGAGTTCGCGGAGCAGGAGAAGGCGGGCGGGGTCTACCCCGTCACGATCGTCGAGCTCGACGAGGGGCCGAAGGTCATCGGCCAGATGGCCGACGTGAACCCGAAGGACGTCACGATCGGCATGCCCGTCCGCGCGGAGCTCCGCCGAATCTATGAGGAGGAGGGTGTCGTCCGCTACGGCTTCAAGTTCGTCCCCGTCGCAGGGGGAGCGTGATCTCATGGACAGCCACAAGGTCATGAGCATGAAGGAGGCGATCGCGAAGTTCGTGCACGACGGCGACACGGCGTACCTGGCGGGGTTCACCCACCTGATCCCCTTCGCGGCGGGGCACGAGATCATCCGCCAGGGGAAGAAGGACCTCACTCTCGCTCGCGCCACGCCCGACATCATCTACGACCAGATGATCGCCGCGGGCTGCGCGAAGAAGATCGTTTTCTCCTACGCAGGCAACCCCGGCGTCGGCAGCCTGCGCTGCTTCCGCCGTGCCACGGAGAAGGGCGTCCCGAAGCCGCTGGAGATCGAGGAGTACACGCACTTCGATCTGTCCGGGCGGCTCTTCGCGGGCGCCACGAACATGCCGTTTCTTCCCGTGCGCTCGAACCTCGGCTCGGACCTGCCCGCGAACAACCCGCGCATCCAGGTCGTCGTCGACCCCTACACAGGTCACCCGGTGTCCGTGGTCCCGCCGCTGAAACCCGACGTGGCGGTCGTCCACGTGCAGCGCTGTGACGCCGCCGGGAACGCCCACATCTGGGGCATCGTCGGTGAGCAGAAGGACGCGGCCTTCGCCGCGAAGAGAGTCATCCTGACGGCCGAAGAGATTGTGGACGAGGCGATCATCCGCTCCGACCCGAACCGGACGCTCATCCCGGACTTCATCGTCCACGCGGTCGTCCACGAACCCTGGGCTGCGCATCCGTCCTACACGCAGGGATATTACGATCGGGACAACGAATTCTACGTGTCTTGGGACGAGGTCACGAAGGAACACGACACGACGATGACCTACCTGCAGGAGTGGGTCTACGGCGTCGAAGACCGGGCCGCGTATGTGAGGAAGCTCGGACCCGAGAAGCTGGCGAAGCTCCGCCCGAAGCCGATGATGAGCGTACCCGTGAACTACGGGAGTGTGTGACGATGGAGGTCATCCAGCAGGTGACCCCGAGCGAGCTCATGGTGGCGATCGCCGCGCGGGAGCTCCAGGACGGTGAGAGCGTCCTCGTCGGAGTCGGCATCCCGAACCTCGCTGCGAACCTGGCCAAGCGGATGCACGCCCCGAACCTGATCCTGGTCTACGAGTCCGGGACGATCGGATCGAACCCGAGCCGCATGCCCCTGTCCATCGGCGACCCCTGCCTCGTCACCGGGGCGAAGTCCATCTGCTCCATGTACGAGCAGTTCGCGTACTACATCCAGGGAGGCCGCATCGACGTGGGCTTCCTGGGCGGCGCGCAGATCGACAAGTTCGGGAACATCAATTCCACGGTCATCGGGTCCTACAAACAGCCCAAGGTGCGCCTGCCGGGCAGCGGGGGTGCGTGCGAGACCGCGTCGAACGTGAAGAAGATCATCGTGATCACGCCCCACGAGAAGCGCCGTTTCGTCGAGAAGGTCGACTTCGTCACGAGCCCCGGATTCCTGGATGGCAAGCCGAGGTGGGAGGCGCTCCATCTCCAAGGCGGTGGCCCCTATGCGGTGATCACGAACCTCTGCACGATGAAGTTCGATGGCGTGACTGGCGAGATGATGCTCACGGCCCTGAACCCCGGAGTCACAGTCGAGCAGGTCCGGGAGAACACACCCTGGAACCTCAAAGTCGCAGACCACCTCGAGCAGAACCCGGCGCCGACGGCCCAAGAGTTGAAGACCCTGCGTTCCTTGGACCCAGAGCGGATCTACCTCGGGTGAACCGCCATGGGGACCTTCGACCCGATTGCCGAGTACCTGGCGCGCACGAAGAAGAGCGCGGCGTGGCACGCCGAGGCGAGCAAGCACCTCCCCGGCGGCGTCACGGGGAACGTAAAGTTCTACTCGCCGTACCCGGTCTACGCGAGGCGGGCCAAAGGCGGGCACCTGTGGGACCTCGACGGGAACGACTACGTCGACTACATGCTCTGCTTCGGGCCGATGATCCTCGGCCACGGGCACCCGAAGGTCCTCGAGGCGATCCGGAAGCAGATCGACCGAGACGGCACCGTGATCTTCGGGCCACCCCACGAGCTCGAGGTCCGGATGGCCGAGCGCCTCAAGCGGATTTTCCCGTTCGCGGACCTCGTGCGCTTCACGAATAGCGGACTCGAGGCGACCCTCCACGCCCTTCGCATCGCCCGGGGCGTCAAACGCCGCGTCAAGATCGCCAAGTTCGAGGGCGCGTACCATGGCAGCTACGACGAGGTCCTCGTGAGCCTGACGCCCGCCGTGACCGACGCGGGACCCGCCGACACGCCCAAGCCGATGTCCGGATCCGTCAGCACGACGCCCGCCGAGCTGCAGAACACCATCGTCCTGCCGCTGAACGACCTCGACGCGTGCGACCGCATCCTGAAGGCGCACAAGGACGAGCTCGCGGCCCTCATCCTCGAGCCCGTCCAGCGGGGGTTCCTCGTCGCCGACACGGATTTCCTGAAGGGACTGCGGGAGACCACGAAGGCGCTCGACATCCTCCTCATCTTCGACGAGATCATGTCCGGCTTCCGCATGGAGAAGCTGGGAGCCGTCCAGACCGTCGTGGGCGTCGAGCCGGATCTGCTCACGCTCGGGAAGATCATCGGCGGCGGATTCCCCTGCGGCGCATTCCTGGGGACGCAGGAGACGATGGATGCGGTCAATCCGGTGACCCGTCCCCCGAACGAGCGCGTCTTCCACGGCGGGACGTTCAACGGTCATCCGACCGTCCTGGCAGCGGGCCTCGCGACCCTCGACGTCCTGGAGGAACCGGGAACGTATCCCTACCTGAACCGGATCAGCGACCAGCTGCGGGATGGCCTGAACGGCTTGTTCGCCGATCTCCGGTTCGATGCGCAGGCGATCGGCCCCGGGTCGACGTTCAACATCGTGTTCGCGAAGGGCCCGATGCGGAACTACCGCGACGCGGCGAAGGCGGACAAGAAGCTGCGCCAGCTCTTCGACTTCGGGATGCTGGCCCGCGGGATCCACTACCACCCGGACAAGCCCTGGTACACCT
>JBGPGA010000052.1:0-12639 GCA_041483635.1 Thermoplasmata archaeon | reverse complement strand
GAAGCGGCCGCTGCGGTCGGAGACCTTCCCCTTCTCCCGTAGCGTCTCGTACTCCCCGTGCGGGTCGATGATCACGGTCGTCACGTGGTGCTTCATCAGCTCCTCGATGATGACGCCCGCGATGTAGGACTTCCCGCCTCCCGTCTTCGCGAGGACCGAGACGTGCTTCTGGACCATTGCGTTGATGTCCAGATACACGGGGACGTCATGGCCTGAGAGGAGCCCGACGTACGCGCCGTGCTTCTTGTCCTCCGTGAGGCCGATGACCTCCTGGATCGTGGCCTTCTCCGCCCTGCGCACGGGCTCTCCCGCGCGGAAGGGGGTCCGGGGGACCTGGAGGAGCCCGCGGTCGTCGCGGAAGCCGATCACGGACACCTGGGCCGAGACCCGCTCCTCGATCGGAGAGGCCTCCGCGTCCTCGGACATCGCGCGGTCGAGGGAGAGGTCCGTCTTGCGCTCGATCTCGTCCACGCGGCCCAGGACCGTCCCGCAGGTCTCGTGGTGGACCTGGACGAAGTCGTACCGGTCGACAGGATACAGGACGGAGCACCGGAAGGACGTCGAGCCGACGTCCCCATAGATCACGCCGATGAATCCCTCTTCACTGTGATGAGAGGATACCTTAGAATGGACGGTTGACTCCATGTGTGCATCCCATGGACGGCGCGATAACCGGCGGCGGACTTAAAAACATTTGTCCAGCGGAGACGCGCGGCGGTCGCGCGGACTCTTCAGCGTCGTGATAATCGCCGCTGATATTCCTGAGTGTGCGGTTCAAGTCCGCCGGGGACGCTCAGGGCGGCCGCCATGGCGGCCCAGTCGGCGGACCTCAGACTGCAGATGCTCTTCGGCCGGGCGTTCCTTCTGGAGCTCGAGCGTGGGAACCTGCAGAACGCCGCCGTGTTCGCCCGAGCCTTCCTGAAAGAGCGCGGCCGACCGTCTCCCGGATCATGAATCAGCGGCGGCGGGTCAGACGTCGCTCGATCGCGTGGATGGCCGCTTCCGTCACGGTTTCCTTCGAGCCTCGCGCGTCGAGCACGACGAATCGGCGGTCCCTCGCGAGGCCATCGTAGTTGCGGGCGACCTGCCGAAGGAAGGCGAGCTCCTCGAACCGCACCTTCTCGGGACGGTCCGCGATGCGTCGCAGGCCGAGAGCGGCAGGAACCCGGAGGAGGAGGGTCAGATCCGGCGGGAGGAGCCACGGTTCGGTCACTCCCTGGAGGAAAAGAATGGGGCGCTTGACGATCCCACGGAGCCGCGCCCCCTGGTACGCGTAGGTCGAGTCCGCGTATCGGTCGCACAGGACAAGCTCCCCCGCGTCGAGATGGCGGCGGATCTCCTCCAGGTGGGCCGCTCGGTCCGCGAGGAACAGGAAGGACTCCGCGAGGGGTCCGACGTCATCCGCGTAGGAGCGACGGACGGCCTGGCCGGTCCACCGCCGGGTCGGTTCGCCCGTCCAGAAGACCTGCACCCCGCGCGCCGTGAGCGTCTTCGCGACGAGACGGCTCACGGTGGTCTTCCCCGAGCCGTCGATCCCCTCGAAGGTGACGAATCCGCGGAGCACCGACGCGGACAACGTGGGGAGCCGCATTAAGGCGTCGACGGGGGATGTCGCTCAGGGCACAAGCCAACGTTTTTATAGAATTCAACGGCTCCGTGCCTCCGCTGCCTTACAGGGGGGCGGAGATCATCGCGTGGAAGCTCAAGCCGGACACTCGAACCCTTTCCCAAGGAGGCGACCGAGAAGCTCGCTGCCGGCGCTGCCATGCCCGGATCGTCCTCTCCCCGGATGACAAGCGCATGGGCTTCTGCTTCGACTGTTACGACTCCATGGAGATCCGCAGGTCCGCGACGTTCTAGTCGGTCGCCTGTCCCATCAGCTCGCGTTGGCGCGTCTGCCGCTGGTGCTTCCACCGCTTGAGATCCTCGTCGATCCACGCCTTGGGCCGTCCCTGGGACGCGAGCCAGTCGACGTTGGGCTTGTAGACGATGTCCCAGACCTGGAGGGCCTGTTCGACCTCCTCGCTCACGTCGTCCGCCGCAGGTCCCGTCTCCTCCACCGCGCGGCCACCGACCTCCCAGGTCCAAGCCTTCAGGTCTTCGAGGAGCTCTGACTTCTTCTGGCCCTGCCAGACCAGCGTCGCGCCCCGCAAGGCGTCGTGGGCCTCGTCGCGTTCGAACACGGCGGACACGCGGTCGGCCCGGCTGCTCCAGAGGGGGTGCTCCAGGCTCCCCTGCCACCGCAGGCCGTGCTTCGCGAGGATCCGCTTGAAGGCCTCCTTGTTCTTCGAGTAGGCCTCTCCCGCCAGTTCGAACCGGAAGCGCATGCGACGGAACGAGAGGCCATGCGGGCATTTACGGGTTTCGCGCGGCGACCGTGCACCGCAGGGATCCCACGCCCGGGATCTCCGCCTCGAGCGTGTCCCCGGGCGCGAGGGGCCACACGCCCTCGGGCGTGCCCGTCGCGAGCAGGTCGCCGGGTTCCAGGCTCATCACGCGGGAGATCGCGGCGAGGGTCTCGGGGATGCGGAAGACCATGTGGCGGGTGTTCGAGTCTTGGCGGACCACGCCGTTGACCCGGAGGCGGATGGGGAGGTTGTGCGGATCCGGGACCCTCCCGGCCGCGACGGGCGGGGAGATGGGCCCGAACGTGTCGTAGCCCTTCGCCGCGGTCCAGGGCTGCCCTTCCTTCCGCGCCCGACCCTGCAAATCCCGGGCCGTGATGTCGAAGAAGACCGCATACCCGGCGACGAGCTGCATCGCAGCCGACGCGCGGACGTCGCGGCCGCCCCGACCGAGGATCGCGACGAGCTCCGTCTCCACGTCCACCCGGCCGATGTCCATCGGCATCCGGATCTCCCCGCCTCCCGGCAGGAGGCAGGACGGCGGCTTCAGGAAGAAAACGGGTTCCTTGGGGACGACGTTGCCCAGCTCCTTCGCGTGCTCCGCGTAGTTCCGCGCGAGGCAGACGATCTTCGAGACCTCCAGGGCCTGTCCGTCGACGTGGATCGGGTGCATCCTGCCCTCACCGGACCGGGGCCGGCCGGCGCGAGGCCAGCTTGAACCGGACGATCGTGATCGCGATTACCGCGAACGCGACCGCGGCGAAGAAACTGACGTAGTCGATGAGCCCGCCGAGTTGGCCGGGATAGAGGCCGCTCAGGTTGGACGTGAAGTTGAACGCCCCGTGCATGACGACCGCGAGCAGGTAGAAGGGCACGTACGCGTACCGCCGCCCCGAAAACCAGCCCTTCGCGAGGCCGTAGCCGACCGCCGCGCTGGCACTCGCGTGGAACAAGGAGGAGGAAAAGGAGCGGACCGCAATCACGAGGAGGGAGCCGGACGGGTCCAGACCCTGCTGAGAGAGGAGGACCCAGGCCGACAGGCCGTAGAGGAGGTTCTCCATCGCGCTGAAGCCGAAACCTGCGGCCGCGCCGTACACGAGCCCGTCCGAGACGCCCCGGACGTTCGGGCGTGCGGAGCGGACGCCAAGGCCCTTCGACGCTTCCTCGACGAAGGGCGCTGCGACAAGGAACCCGAAGACGACCGTGGGATCCATCGCGAAGTGGCTCGCGAGGTACGAATAGAGAGGGCCGATCTCCATGGCCAGCGCCGTGAGGACGAGCTCGAAGATGAGCGCGATGACGACGCTCACGAAGGCGCCCCAGCCGAAAACCTTCAGGACGACTCGCATCGGCTCGCGCCGGTACCGGGGGGTGTTCCGCACCCACCACACGAACAGGAGAGGAAGGGAGAAGGCCGAGACGACCATGACGATGAAGAAAGTCGGCGAGATCGCGAGGTCGGCCATGGGGCTCCGTGGCTAGCGGTCCTTCGTGATCGCAACCGAGCCGCGAAGCTTCGCGTGGGCGGCGGCGAGGCGCGCCACGGGGACCCGGAAGGGCGAGCACGAGACGTAGTTGAGGCCGATTTCGTCGCAGAGCTCGATGCTCGAGGGATCGCCGCCGTGCTCGCCGCAGATCCCGATCTCGAGGCTCGGTCGCACCTTGCGTCCCCTCTGGACGCACATCCGCATGAGCTGGCCGACGCCCTCCCGATCGATCGTCTGGAACGGGTTGAACGGGAGGATCTTGTGCTCCACGTATTCGAGGAGGAACTTGCCCTCCGCATCGTCGCGGCTGTACCCGAACGTCGTCTGCGTGAGGTCGTTCGTCCCGAAGGAGAAGAACTCCGCGTACTTCGCGATCTCGTCCGCGGTGAGGGCGGCCCTTGGGATCTCGATCATCGTCCCGAACTTGTAGTCCACCGTGACCCCTTCGCGCTCCATCGCCTTCTTGGCCTCGGCCTCGAGGGCCGCGCGCTGGTCCTCGAGCTCGTGGACGTGGCCGACGAGCGGGATCATGATCTCGGGGTGGACGTCGACTCCTTCTTTCTTGAGGCGGCACGCGGCCTCGAAGATCGCGCGCACCTGCATCTGGGTGATCTCCGGGTACGTGATCCCGAGGCGGCACCCGCGGAGGCCCAGCATCGGGTTCGCCTCCTTCGTCTCCGCTACGGCCGCGAGGAGCCGCTCCTTCTTGGGGAGGAGAGCCTCGATGCCACGGGCGAGGTCCCCCTGGCCCGCTTCTTCGATCTCTTCCAGGAGCTCCTTGTCCTCCTTCGAGGAGGCGGTCGACCGGAGGAGTTGAGGAGCCCCCCGGCCCAGTCGGAGCTTCGTGACCTGGACGAGCAGGGTCTCGTAGTTCGGGAGAAACTCATGGAGGGGCGGGTCTATGAGGCGGATGATCACGGGCAGCCCGGCCATCGCGCGGAGGATCCCGACGAAGTCCTCCCGCTGCAGCTCGCCGAGCTTTTCGAGGGAGCCGAGGTACCGGCGGGAGAGGTCTTCGAGGACGGGCTCCAGGACGGACATTCGCTTCGCGAGTTGCGCCCGCTTCTCCTCCTTCGACGCATCCATCTCGACGCGGAGGGCGCCGACCCGGTTCCTCGTGCGACGGTATTCCGGAGCGGCGAGGATCATCTCGTGGACGATGGGCAGCCGGTCCGTCTCGAAGAACATGTGTTCCGTCCGGCAGAGGCCGACGCCTTGGGCGCCGAACTTGCGCGCCCTCTGCGCGTCCCGGGGATAATCCGCGTTCGCCCAGACCTGAAGGCGGCGGGTCTCGTCCGCCCATTCGAGGAGCGTCTTCAGGTCGAGGTCTTGCTCGAAGTCCGGGTCGATGGTCCGGACAGAACCCTCGAAGACTTCTCCAGTCGTCCCGTCGATCGTGATGGAGTCCCCGCGGTGGACGACCTTCTCACCCACGTGGAACTGGCCCTTCTCGTAGTCGATGCGGAGCGCCTCACAGCCCGCCACGCAAGGGAGGCCGAGGCCTCGGGCGACGACCGCCGCGTGGCTCGTGGCCCCGCCGTGGGCCGTCAGGATTCCCTTCGCATAGAGCATGCCGTGGACGTCGTCCGGGGAGGTCTCCGTCCGCACCAGGATCACGGCCTTCTTCTCGTCGCGACCAAGGTGCTCCGCCTCGTCCGGATCGAACGAGACATAACCGGTCGCGGCACCCGGGGATGCGTTCAAGCCCTTCGCAAGGAACCGACCTTCCTTGACGGCCGCGTCCTTCGCGACCTCATCGAAGCGGGGCAGCAGGAGCTGGACCACATGGAGCGGCTCGACACGGAGGAGGGCCTCTTCCTTCGAGATGAGGCGCTCGTGCGCCATGTCGACCGCGATCTTCACCGCGGCCTGTGCGGTGCGCTTCCCCGTCCGGGTCTGGAGGATGAAGAGCTTCCCGCGCTCCACGGTGAACTCGACGTCCTGCATGTCGCGGAAGTGTTTCTCGAGGAGCTGCGCGACCCCGGAGAACTGCTCGTACACCACGGGGGCCTTGTCTCGGAGATCCGCGATCTTCAACGGGGTGCGGATGCCCGCGACGACGTCCTCGCCCTGGGCGCTCGACAGGTACTCCCCGTAGAGCAGCTTGTCGCCCGTGCTCGGGTTCCGGGTGAAGGCGACCCCGGTCCCGGAGTCCGGGCCCATGTTCCCGAAGACCATCATCTGGACGTTCGCGGCCGTCCCGAGGTCATGGGGGATGTTGTTGAAGTTCCGGTAGTCCACGGCCCGCTTCCCGTTCCACGAACGGAACACGGCGCCGATCGCCTCCCTCAGCTGGTCCTTGGGCTTCTGGGGAAACTCCTCGTTGAGCTCGGAGCGGTAGATCGCCTTGTATTCCTCGACGACGGCTTTCAGCATGTCGGTCGTCAAGTCCGTGTCCTTCTTCCCGGACGTCCGCTCCTTGTGGCGCTCGAGAACGACATCGAACTTGCGGGCGTCGATGTCCTTGACAATCCGCGCGAACATGGACACGAGGCGGCGGTAGGAATCCCACGCCCACCGATCGTTCCCCGAGAGCGCCGCGAGGGCGAGGACCGTCTCGTCGTTCAGGCCGACGTTCAGGACCGTGTCCATCATCCCGGGCATGGAAAACTTCGCGCCGCTGCGGACGGAGAGGAGGAGGGGATTCGCCGGGTCGCCGAACTTCTTCCCCGCCTTCGACTCGAGGACGGCGAGGGCCTCATCGACCTGCTTGAGGAGCCCGGGCGGGAAACGGCCGCTCTTGCTGTACGCGTTGCAGGCCTTCGTCGTGATCGTGAACCCCGGCGGCACGGGGAGTCCCAGGCGGGTCATCTCCGCGAGGCCCGCGCCCTTCCCTCCGACGAGATCCCGCATCGAGGCGTCGCCCTCGTCGAATAAGTAGACGTACTTGGGCAGGCTGCTACCCCCCGAACGTTGCGGTAGTCCCGTGGCTTATATAACGGTTTTTCGCAAGGGGACCGACCGACGCCGCTACGCGAGGCCGTGCAGTTCCTCGTGGAGCTGTGCGCAACGTATGATCGCCACGACACCGTAGAGCTGAACCAGCAGGCCGACCTTGGTGTGTAGGTCGACCTCGGGAGCATCCAGCTTCGAGAAGAGGTCGTCGACCGCCTCGCGTGCCTCGCGGATTGAGGACAAATCCTCCGTGGACCGGAAGTCATGGGCGAGGCCCCACAGGGCGTCCCGGACGGACAGGGCGTTCGCCTTGTAGGTCCCCTCGAGGATCGCATTGCTCCCAGCGACATACTGGCGGCTCGCGAGGAACATGAGACCCTCCGACAGGCCGCTCATCAGGTAGCGCATCAGGGACCGGTTCTCCGCGGTCAGGACGTTCTCGATCCCGAGGACTCCGACGGAGGCCAGGTCGAAGAGGCTGGCCTGGTTCGCCGTCTTGCTCGACCGCTCGAACCCGCCAATCTCCACTCCGAACGAGTAGAAGCGGGAGATCGCGTCGAGCGCCTTCCGGGCGGCCTCGGCACGCGGCGCGTCCTTCCGGGCCTCGAGCCACCGGACGATCACCTGCAACTCCCCCCGGAGACGGAGCAAGGAAGGCTCGTTTATCTGAAGGAGACAATCCCGGAAGGCGATTCGGTAGCCCTCCACGAGGTCGGCGGCATCCCTCTGCGCCATGACCAGGTCATGGCAGGAAGGGGGCTAAAAGCCTCGGTCGGAACGCCCTAGAAGCCCTTTTGCCAAGCCTTGATATCGGCCCGCTTGCGCTCGAGGAAGCGGTACACGGTCGCGTGCTCGCTCCCGCGCAGGAGCATGACGACCGCCTCGCGAGCGATCGCCATCTCGAACGTCGGCCCGAGGAGGCTGATCGTGTGGCCCATAACGGAGACGTCGACGCTCGTGAGCTCCTCGAGAATCCGACGCGTCTTGCCGTGCGTCCCGATGAGACGCGCGCGGATCTGTTCGAGGCGGGCTTTGGACCGCGCGAAATCCTTGATGTCGAGGACCTCAAGGTACACGTCGTCCTCCAAGAGGCGGAAGGCACGTTCCTCCGAGAAGCCTCGGCCGATCGCCTGCACGAAGTCGCGTGCCTTAAGGGCCAGGACGGGATCCTGGACGCCGGCCTCGTCGATCGTGACTTCGCCGCTTTCGGAGTCGATGAGGACCTGCGTCCCGGTACGGTCCTCGAGCCGCCTCTTCGTGCCGCCTTCCGGACCGATCAGGACGCCGAGGCGGTCCTGCGGGATGCGAGCGTAGAGCATGTCAGCCCCCCAGGACGGCCAGCTCCAGGGAGGCGGGCGTCACGTCGACCCGAAGCCGATGGAAGAAATGGGCGATGTTGCCCAGGTCCCGCTTGAACCATTCCGCGGCTCTCGGATGATCCACCGGGACCGACTGGCCCACGTCGATCACGACGACCTTGCCCTCCCAGAACAGAAGGTTGTACTCGCTCAGGTCCGCGTGGACGAGCTTCGCCTTGCGCATCGCGCGCAGGTTGACGATGACGTCGTTCAGCACGGCCCGGGGATTGTCCAGGGTCGCGTTGCGGAGAAGGGGAGCGGGCGTCGTCTCGTCCCCGATGTACTCCATGACGAGGACGTTCGCCTCGACCCGTCCCGGTTCGGGCACCCGCACTCCGGCGTCCCCCATCCGGACCAGGTTCTGGTATTCCTTCTGGGCCCAGGCGAAGATCGTGGGCTTCGTGGCCTTCTTGACGCGCTTGAACCGCGGGTCGCCGTCGATGTACACCGCGATCGTCTTGAAGGTCGAGTTCGTGATGCGGTAGATCTTGACGGCCTTCCCCTTCCCCGCCGAATCGGTCGCGTGGAACACGACCGCCTCCTTGCCCGTGCTGACCGGATAATCCAGGGTCGCGAACACCCCGTCCCCGATGAGTCCCTGGAGGACCAGGAGGCAGGCGTGGTCGAACACCTGATCGTAGGTCCTCCGGGAGTCCGAATCCTTCTCCCGCGTCCTCAGGGCGTCGACCTGGGACTCGAGCCTCTGCATGTGCCGATCGTCAATCATGCGTGCCGGAATCGTACCGGTCCGTGGACTAAGAACGTTGCGGGAGCCATTGGACACGAGGTACCGACAGGGCGAAAAGACCAAGCCCTCTCGGGCGGATGCCGGGACTGTGGAGGGCAGTGGATGATTCCTTCGAGCGAGACGGGGCGGTTGCTCTTCCCTGGACCGGGAACGGCCTTAGGTCGCGCCGCACCTTGGAGGCTCTCGTGGTACATCCTCTGGCGCGTGGTCGGGGCGCTCGTCGTCCTCTTCGTGTTCCTGACGCTCGTGTTCTACGTGGTCGAAGTCGTCCCGCTTGACCCAGCGCGCCTGCTCCTCCCCAGGGGCGGTGGCTGCAGTCCCGGGTCACCCGCCTGCCCGCCGTCGATCATCAACCAGTGGGGGCTTGACAAACCGCTCTTCGACCGCTATGTCATCTTTCTGACGAACATCCTGACTGGGAACCTGGGTGTGTCGCTCACCTACCGGTTCGGAGTCCCCGTGTGGGATCTGATCGCGCCGGTGCTGCCCATGACATTGGCCTTCGTTGCGGTCACGATGCTCCTCCTCGCCCTCCTTTCGCTCCCTCTCGGGCTGCGGATGGGCCGTCGTAAGGGACGAGCCTTCGACACGATCGCATCGTTCCTGCTCGCGCTGCCGTTCGCAGTGCCGACGGCGATGCTGGGGCTCATCGCCGTCTATCTCTTCGCCTTCCTCTACCCGGTGTTCCCGCTGACCCTTCAGCGTACGGCCGACCCGCTGAGTAATCTCGCGAACGAACTCTGGTACGATGTTCTGCCCGAGCTCGCCATTCTCGGGACGACCGTCGGGCTGTTTGCTTGGGTCGTGCGGGACCATCCCTTGCGGCCGGAAGAGGATCTGAGGCCTCCGCCCCCTGGCGAGTGGCGCAGCCCCAATCCGCCCTTGTCGGCTCGCGTGATGGGGGCGATCCCCCGATTCCTCGCGGCGGTTCCCATCCTCTTCCCCTGGACCCTCGGCGGGGTGCTGGTGGGCGAGATGGTGTTCAACATCAACGGAGCGGGGCTGCTTCTCTGGACTGCGATCGCCCGGCAGGATTTCTTTCTCCTGATCGGCGTCGTCGTGGTCCTTGTGTTACTCATTCTAATCCCGGTTCTCCTCGTCGCCGACATCCTCCACTACTGGATGACGGCGCGATGGGACCGGGGAGACGCGGCCTCTGTCGACGGTTTCAGGGTCGACGTCCGCGACCCGTTGCGCGTACTCAGGAAGATCCTCACCAGCGTCCTCGGTCTCGTTGGAATCGCCCTCATCCTCACCATGGTAATCATGAGCGTGGCGGCGCCTTTGCTCGTTGGCCCCAACCCCACCCGGACCGGCCTGGCTCGCCCCTTCTTGCCTCCCTCCCCGAACCATCTGCTCGGAACGGATGAGTCCGGACGGGATCTTCTTACGGTTCTGATTTATGGCGGCCAATCGGGAATCGCGGTCGCAATCTTCGGGTTCGCACTCGCGCTGGTCGCCGAGTTCGCGGTTGTGGCGGGCATCGGCTTCTTCGGGGAGCGAGCCACCGTCTTCCTGACCCTCCCGGTCGACTTGTTCCTGGTCCTCTCCATCCCGTTCGCGCTGCTCTTGGTCGTGACCGTGGGCCGGGATTCGGCAGTCTGGGCACCGGCCCTCTTGGGTTGGCCCGTGGCCACGCGCCTGCTCTTGCTCGAGACCACGAGGATCGTGCCCGAATCGCCGAAGCATCCCAGGTCGAAGCTCTCCATCCACGAACGAGGGAGGCGTTTCCTGAACCTCTTCTGGGGCACGGGCGCCCTCGTCCTCGCGGACGCTTTCCTCGCGGTCTCCCTCTCGATCTTGGCCTGGGCAATCTTCGGCTTCTTGGGCCTCGGTCCGGCTGGCCCTGGGACGGTCGAGAGCTGGGGCGAGATGGAATACGCCGCGTATGTGAGCCTTGCGATGCTACGAGGCATGTGGTGGTACTTCGTGCCCCCCATCCTCTTCATCTTCCTTGCGGTCCTGGGCCCGACGCTGCTGAGTCTGCAGCTGAAGCGGATCGGTATCAGGAGATCCCCAAGCGCCGGGCCGCCGGTGACCGTCGTCCAAGTCACGAGCGTTCCGCCGCCGAGCCAAGTGGAGTGAGGATCCCTCCCCTACCGAATCGGGAGAGGCGACAGGTCGCCTTGCAGGCGGCCTAGAAGATGTTGATCGACTTCGGGATGACGCCGCGGCGGCTCAGGTACGACGCTTCCGTCTTCGTGTACCGATGCTTGATGTCGCACTTCTCGTCCTGGAACTGCCAGATCTTGACGACGACGAGGTCGCCCTCGCGAATCCACATGCGCTTCTTGAGCTTCCCCGGGATGCGGCCGAGCCGGCTCTTCCCGTCCGAGCACATCACGCGGATCCGCGAGGCGCCGAGGAGCTGGTCCGCGATCCCCAGGACCTCGCCTTCCTTCAGGCGCGGCATACGGACGCGGATGACCTCTTCCTGAGGCACGAATGCGAACAAGAGGCAGGGTGGCTTAAACGTTTCCGACTGATTCTGCCTAGGGTTCCATGTCGGCGACCTGGGGTTCCTCGACCATCTCGTCGATCTTCGTCTGGTTGACCGGCACGTAGGGATAGGGCACGAGCGGGTCCTCGAAGAACGTCCCGTCGAGGATGTCCACGCCTTCCGGCAGGGCGTACTTCTGGTCGTCCACGTGGCCGAACCAGTACACGACCGCCCCGTCGCCGAAGAGCTCGCTGTACGGGCCCAACTGCTTCTTGATGTGGCGGCGGACCTCGAACGGGTCCCCAAAGATCGCCTTGGACTCGATCCAGTACTTCTTGGAGCCGTTCATCTCGAGGGGCTTGTGGAGGAGGATGTCCGGCGTCTTGTCGTACTTCCTCCGGAGGTCCTTCTCCGTCTGGTACTTGAGCTCCCGCGCATCGAGCCAGGACTCGAGCTTCAGTTCGCCCCAGCGGCCCCGCGCGTACTGCCGGGCGCTGCCCGCGGGGGAGTAGACGATGTCCGTCTCGACGACTTCCTGGAGTTCATGCCGAAGCCGCCGATCGCTCACACCCTCGAGGTCGCGGATCATCTTCCAGAACTGCTTCCGGGGTACTTTCCGCTGTTCGAGGATCATGAGGGATGCGAGGATCGCGGGGAACTCGAACTGGCGGGCGATCTTGACGAGGCTCGCGCCGTGCTGCCACTCGAACGCGAGACGACGGGCCTGGGCCTTCACGCGGTAGAACCGCTTCGTCGTGTCCCGGACGACCCGCTGGGTGTAGATGACGAGGAGCAGCTCCTTGTCATACCCGAAGTTCTCCGCGAGGAAGTCGATGTCCTCGGGGGTTGCGAGCCGCTGGTAAAGGTCCTGATATTCTTGTAGTTTCATTGATAAGCGCAAGCTAATTCACACGCTGACGAGAGGAATTGGATTATCGCTTCAATTGGGCCACGCTACTTAAACGTTTGCGGCTCGCTCGCCGTTCCGACACCGTGCCGCGGGCCTCCGGGGTGGGCCCGAGATATGCCTATATAGAAGCCCCTCTATGGAACGCGGCTACCCATGCGTGTGGACGTCTCCAAGATCGTCAGCGATGCAGCGTACCAGACGTATGAGAGACGCCTGTTGCATTCCGTCAAGCAGGGCGTGGTCCCCCACCATGTCGCGATCATCATGGACGGGAACCGGCGGTTCGCGAAGGAGATCGGCCTCGGCAACACGCTCGAGGGGCATTCGAAGGGCCGGGACAAGCTCGAGGAGGTCCTCGAGTGGTGCCTCGAGGTCGGCGTGCGGATCCTGACCGTGTACGCCTTCTCGACGGAGAACATCAACCGGCCGTCCGAGGAGATCCAACACCTCATGCAT
>JBGPGA010000051.1:0-12642 GCA_041483635.1 Thermoplasmata archaeon | reverse complement strand
TGAAGCGGCTCATGCACAAGCTCGTGATGAATCGGGTCCGGCCGTACTACATCTACCAGTGCGACCTGAGCGAGGGCATCGAACACTTCCGGACGCGGGTGTCGACGGGCATCGAGATCATGGAGCACCTGCGCGGGCACACATCCGGGTATGCCGTGCCGACCTTCGTCGTGGATGCGCCGGGCGGCGGGGGCAAGATTCCCGTGGGCCCGAACTACCTGATCAGCCAGAGCGACAAGAAGGTCGTCCTGCGAAACTACGAAGGAGGGATCTTCTCCTACCCCGAACCCGATGCGCCCGCGAGCCGATGCCCGGACAACTGCGTCCATTGCCAGGAGGACGAGCGGGCGAGCCGGGAGGGGGTCGCAGGGATCCTCGCGAACGTGGCTGAGCGGATCGTCCCTGCGAACACGCTGCGGGAGAAGCGCCGGCGGGAGCGACCGACAGTCGTCGTTCCCGTCGAGATGCTTCAGGAGCCGGAGTAGCTGAGGAGGCACTTCAGCAAGGACCCACGTGCGGGACGACCGCTCGCCGATCCCGCATAGTGTGATCCCCCCTGCGCCCGGAGACTGCAGCAGGGTTCGCTCGGGTCGGTGCGCCGGATCCTCCGACCGAGCTGAACGGAATTCGCGCTCCTGGACACAGACTATCAATACCATCCAATTGAAGGTATTGGTAGTGATGGCGAAGACAACGATTCCTGTGAAGCCGGAGACGCTTGCACGCCTGCGTTCCTACAAGGTGGGCGGCGCCACGTACGACGACGTCCTGAACGACTTCATGGACGAGCGCCCCCCCCGAGGCTTTCGTTCGTGAGCATCTTCGTAGGCTCAAGGAAGAGACATTCTCGGAATGGAAAGACGTGTGCAAGCGACTGAAGCTGTGAGCCCTTGGTCCGTATCCGGATCAGCAGGTCGGCGGCGCGCAGCCGGCTCGTCGGTTCATCGGTGAGGACGGCGGCCGCTCGTCTTTGCTCTTGTGATGGCGGCTTGTCGCTTGCTGACCCAGGCCCGCGCCTTCCCGGCGATCCATTCGATGTTCTCGCCCTCGGCCGGGGACTTCTCCCGCTCCCGACGGTCCCGGATGAGCCGTTCCATCTTCTTCCACGGAGGCGCGTCGAGGAAGGTGTCGAAGGCGAGATCCTCGTTCAGGAGCCCGCGTCGCATGAGGGAGCCCGCCGTCTCCCAGAAGATTGCGATTGTCGAGAAATGGCCCCAGCCTTCGCTCCCGCGGGGGAACTTCTGCTCGAATTCCTCCAGGCCCAGGCCCTCGGGCACGGTTCGCAGCCACCGGTAAGCCTCGCTCACCGGGGCCGACAGGTAGATGTCCATCAAGGTGAGCAGGATTTGTGTATCCTGCTTCGTAGGCTTCGCCATGGATGAGGGAACGGCGCGGGAACGTATGAGTCCATCGTCCGAAGCGTGTCCTCTACGGAGGAATCATGGCTTCTCGATCGGCGTCCGCACGAGGTTGCCCCACTCCGTCCACGAGCCGTCGTAGTTCCGGACGTCCGGGTAGCCGAGGAGGTACTTCAGCACGAACCACGTGTGGGATGACCGCTCCCCGATTCGGCAGTACGTGATCACCCTTCGTTACTTGATGACGAAGCCGCAAAGGCCGTTCCCCCGTCCTCGCCTTGGAGGAGCGTGAATCCGGAAAGAGCGTTCGCGGGTCTCCAGGGAACCCATAAGTACGATTACCAAGTTCTGGTGGCGACATGGTCGGCGCCGTCTCGGCGGGAAGCGGTCCGGAGGAGTGGTTCCGGCGGGCCCGCCGGAATCTGAGGATTGCGAAGGCCAACCTTGACGCGGGGTTTCCGGACGCGGCCGGGTTCTATGCCCAGCAGGGCGCGGAGTTCGCATTGAAGGCGTTGCAGATGCAGCGTACGGGGACGTTCGCGCGAATCCATGACCTGACGCGGCTGGCCAGGGACCTGTCCGCGCCCCCGAGGATTGTGAAGCTTGCGGCCCTCGTCACGCCGGCGTACGTCGCCGCCCGATACCCGGACGTGGGAGGGAAGGTGAGTCGTCGGTCGGCCGAGGCAACCCTCGATGCGGCCAGGAGGATTGTGCGATGGGTGCGCCGTCAGCTGGTCTGATTCGGGACTTGCGCCGTTTCCGCCTCAAGCTGGGGAAGCGGTTCAAGGTGGAGCGGATGATCCTCTTCGGTTCACGCGCGCGCGGGACTCCCAGGCGGTCCAGCGACGTCGACCTGATTGTGGTGTCGGAGCGATTCCGACGGAAGGGCGCTATCGAGCGAGCGGGTCCCCTGTACCTGGAGTGGGATCTCGACCTGCCCGTCGACTTCCTCTGCTACACTCCCGAGGAGTTCCGGGCACTCTCACGACGTGGCGGTCTCGTACGGGAGGCGCTGCGCGAGGGAATCGTAGTGCCCGGCTAGGGCGATACCCTCCCACATGGCGGGATGAAACCCCTCTTCCGGCATGTCACGGTTTCTCGATCGGCGTCCGCACGAGGTTTCCCCATTCCGTCCATGAGCCGTCGTAGTTCCGGGCGTCCGTAGGCCTGAGCTGGATCCCAGCACGCAACACATCTCGTGTCGCACTCCCGAAAAGGGGGAAGGGCCGCCCGGGTGGGCGGCCTGCGCTCTCATCCTTCCACGAGGACGGTGGGGAAGTAGCCCGTGATGGGCAGGACGTTTGGATCCGAGGTCGTCCCCCATCCGAGCGACGTGTACCCGAGCAGGAACTTCAAGCCGCCGGTCGCCTGCACGACCGTGCCCTGGGCGAAGAACGTCCCGGTCGTCAAGTTGTAGACGCCGTGGTCGTCGAACTGGACGATCCCCTTGTTCGTCGTGATCGTGGACACCTCGTCGAAGTACAGCCGGTCCTCGACCGTCGGTCCGCCGAGCTCGTGGATCTCCATCGTCCCTTTCATGTCGCCGGACACGGTCCCGCGCCAGTAGCCCCACTCGCCGAAGGCCATGTCTCCGTACGTGACCGCCTCGTCATGGTCGTGCGCCGGCGTGGGCGCGTTCGGTGTCAGGACGAACGGGATGTGCCTCGCGATCATCGGGAAGACGAACGGAGTCGTGGTCGTTCCCCATTCGAAGGTCGTGTATCCGACCGAGAACGCCCAGTGTCCCGTGGCCTCCGTGACCGTGCCATGGGCCCAGAAAACGCCGGTCGTCAGGTTGTAGACGCCTTCGTCCGTGCCCTGGATCACGCCCCTTGACGTCGTGATCACGAAGGTCTCAAAGAAGTACTCCGTGTTCCCGACGATGATCGCCGGAAGCTCCCAGAACCCGACCGTGCCGCGGAGCGGCCCCTGGGCCGTCCCTCGCCAGTAGCCCCACTCCGGGCTGAAGGCCATGTCCATGTGCGACACCAGGATGCCGGTCTCGTCCTCCGCCGTGGCGACGGGAGCCGCCGTGACCAGGAGCCCGAGCATGCATCCGACGATGAATGTCGCCAATATCTTCTTCACGTGTATCACCTCCTCCCGCTTCGGCGGGCTTCCAATTCCACGTCCCCTCCGATTCACGTGCTCGCGCTTGAGCCACCCTGTGGAATCCCACTGGGGTCCCTACTGTCGATTCAAAACTTACTTACCGCAAGGCTTGGCTACGGTGTAGCACGGGGGCCTCGAGAGGGATGCGTCTCACCGCCAAGGAACGCGTTCTCCTCCACTTGTTGGAGTGCGGCCGGTCCTCGGACGACGTGGAGGTCTCTCCCGACCTTGCCCAAGAGGGAGTCGCCCGTGGCGCCGGGATCGAGTTGCGCCACTTCGCCCAGTTCGTCCACCCTCTCATCGAAGAAGACCTCGTCCGCGAGCGGACCGCCCATGTGACGGGAATCCGGCAGCGTCGGAAGGTCTACGCCCTCACGGCGTCCGGTCAGGCCTCGGCGATTCGGCTCCGCGATAGGGTACGGTCGGAGGTGATCCGGGTCCGGGATGGAGACGCGGTGCGCGAGAGGAGCCTCGACCAAGCTCTCCGGGAAGTCGGGACAGGCGCGAGCCTGCTGGAGGCGGTGCGCCAGGTGCAGGAAGCCGGAATGCTCGATCTCGAGCTGGCCCGGCGACCTCCGGAGACCGGCCTGGTCGAGCACATTTCCGACGCGCCGAGAACGACCACATTCGTGGGCAGGCAGGAGGAACTCGCTGAGATCACCCGCGAGGACGGCGGTCCGCAGGTCTTCGTGATCCGGGGAATTGCCGGCATCGGGAAGACGGCCCTGGCCTCGAAGGCATGCGATCTCGTCCGCGGCCGGCGAAACCTTTTCTGGCATCGGATCCGCCCCTGGGAATCGAGTCCGACGGTGCTCGCCCGCCTGGGTCGGTTCCTGGACGCGTTGGATCGCCCCGGACTCAGTTCCGTATTGAAACGAGGCGAACACGGCCTCGCCGCGGAGGTCCTCCGCCAAGACCTGCCCGACACGCACGCCTTCCTCGTCTTCGACGACGCGCACGATGCGTCTCGGGAGACCCTCGGCATCCTTCGTATGTTGACGGATGCCGCACCGTCCGCGCCGGGTGTCAGGATCCTCATCCTCACGCGGCGAGCCTTGTCCTTTTACGATGCGCGCGATACCACGATTCGCGGCATGGTGCGGGAGATTGAGCTGGACGGTCTCACCCCCTTGGAAGCGGCGGCCCTCCTGGCGGGAGGAGGCGATTCCTCCAAACTAGTGGGGCTCGGACGGCGGCTCGCAGGTCACCCGCTCCTCATCGAGCTCGTCCGGAGTCAGCGCTCCGACATCCCAGCTGCGGTCCGGGATGTGCATCGCTTCATCGAGGAAACCATCTACCGTGAACTGTCCGAGGCGGAGAGGACGGCGATGAAGGCGGCCTCCCTCTATCGGGTGCCCGTCCCCCGCGCCGTCCTGTTGTCGGTCCCGGGTTCCTCCTATGACGCGCTCATGACGCTCCAGGAGCGCTCCCTCCTGCGATTCGTGGGTGGCGAGCGGTACGAGGTCCACGACACGATCCGCGACTTCTTCGGGAACGTCCTCACGCCCGAGGAGTCTCGAAACCTCGGAACGCTCGCAGTCGCCGAGCTGCGTGCCCTCGCCGTCCGGGCCTCCGCCGGGGGTGACCTCGTTACGGGCATCGACTGCCTGTCGAATGCCATCCGGCTTTCCGGGGATTCCTCCCAGAAGGCGGACCTGCTGGAGAGCCTCGGCGATACGGAGGGACGGTTGGGAGACTTCCCTGCGGCCCTGATTGCATACCGGGAAGCCCTCGGCCTCGTGGCCGCTCCGGGGTCCGTTGCTCGGCTCCACCGCAAGATCGCCAATGCTCTCCAGGTGCGCGGAGAGATTGCCTCCGCGTCTGCGGAAGTCGAGGAGGCCCTGCGGTCCCTGGAGGACCGGGACGATGTGGAGCGCGGGTGGCTGAGTCTCGTGAGGAGCCGCATGAGCGCTGGGGCGGAGCAGTGGTCGGAGGGACGGCAGCACGCCGAGGGTGCCCTGAAGACATTCCGTTCGTTCGGGGACATCCGAGGGCAAGCCGAGGCGCTCATCGAATTGGCCGTCGTTGAGACCAACTCGCCCGAAGGACACGCAGGCGTTGCGGAACAGTGGCTCGAGGACGCGCTTCGCCTCTCTCGGTTGATTGGAGATCCAGCCCTCATCGCGAACGTCCATGTTCAGTTCGCGAACCTCGACGCCTATCGACTCGGGGACTCCGATCGAGCGATGGAACATCTGGGAGCCATAGAGGCATTGCCCTGGGCTCTGGGGGACGTCCGCAGTCACCAGTCCCTGCTCCTGCTGAAGGGTTGGCTCAATCTCGACCTCCGGGCGGACTTCGTGGGGGCCCGTGCGAACTTCGAAGACGCCCGCATCCTCTCGATGAAGACACACGATCGAATCACGGCCGCGTTGGCACGCTATGGAGCCGCCGTAGCGGTGTACCACGCGGGCGACTGCGTCGCGGCACGAGGCGAGCTCGAGGCCGTCTCGTCGGAGCTGCTCGACCTAGGCGCCGCAGGTCCCGCGGTCGAGGCCCTGGGGATGGCCGCCGAAATCTCCCTCGTCTTGGGCGATTTGGCAGGTTATCGCGCGATCGCAGCCGGCCTGAAGCGGCCCGCCCTGGCGCGAGGGCTGGAGGCCCGACCGGTCATGGCACACGCCATGCAGGGCATTGATTGCCTTGCGCGTGGAGACCGAGCAGCGGCGCATGGGGCCTTCCGGCAGGCCATCCGAGATGCGGAGCGAGACGTTTCGCCCCAGGAGCGGCCGTTGATTCCCTTTGCCCACGATCTCTACGGCGTCGCGCTCAAGGCAATGGGTGAGGAGGAGAAGGCTGCGGAACAGGAACGCCTCGCCACGGAGTTCTCCAAGCGATTCGGGTTGAATGGCCGGCTTGCTGCGAGGGTCAAGTTCATGGATGGGCTGCATCGTTCTCTGAGGCAGCTGTCTACCTCGGCTCCCGTGGCCCGGGACGCGCGGTAGGAGCGAAGCTTCGGATCCCGCCGGGGTTTCGGGGTGGGCCACGGTGCCCGAGTGCTCACTCTCAGATTGTCCTTCCTAGATTGCTCGCTAGGCCGGGGCAGGGGACGACCGGTGACGCTTCGTCACGAGGCGTCCGGTCCGATGCCCGATCGCGGCGCTGAGTCTCTCGCAGTTCCCTACGGCGCGAGACCGAGCTGGGCCATCATCCCCAGGAGGTCGAAGTACTCGTGCCTCTCGGTGACCTCCCCGCCCTTGAACTTGAACACGACCGCGTACTTCAGCTGAAGGGGTCGGTTCGTGGGCGGGACGGTCTGGCCGCCGGGACCGGGGAGGGGTCCCTTGTGGGTTCCCGTGAACGCGAACTCCGCGCATACCCAGTCCTCCTGGCCGAAGACGCGCTCCGTTCGGAGTCGAGAGTCCGGGAAAGCCGCCGCGTAGCCGGCGAATTCCTCCCGAATTGCGGCTCGACCCTTCCGAGGCTCGGGCCTGTCGGGAGACCAGCCGACGACGGACTCCGCATGGATCTTCGCCACTCGATCCCAATCCCTCGTGTTGTAGGCTTCGACGATCTTGTTGATTGTCTGCATGTTGCTTTCCACGCTCGTTCAATATCACCTCCTCCCGCCGCATGCGGGGGTTGACATCCGAGTCTCTCCCCTCATCCCTCCGAAAACAGTTTCTGTCGGCCTTCCGGGAAGCGGAGGGGCAACGATGCGCGGACCCTTAGTTCTTGCGAGCTCTCGCCAGAGGTCCGATCGAACCACAATCCGTTTGCCGTTCTTCTATGCAAGCTGCCAGTTCACGGCTTCTCGATTGGCGTCCGCACGAGGTTCCCCCATTCCGTCCAAGAGCCGTCGTAGTTCCGCACGTCCGGGTAGCCGAGGAGGTACTTGAGCACGAACCACGTGTGAGACGACCTCTCGCCAATTCTGCAATAGGTGATCACCTTGTTCTCCGGCGTCACGCCCTTCGGCTCGTAGATCGCCTTGAGCTCGTCCGCCGACTTGAGCGTCCCGTCCTCGTTCACGGCCTGCGCCCACGGGATGTTCTTCGCCCCGGGGATGTGCCCGCCCCGCTGCGCGTGCTCCGTCGGGTACTCGGGCGGCGCGGTGATCTCCCCGGAGAACTCCTTCGGGCCGCGCACGTCGACCAGGACGGCGTCCTTCTTCTCGACGGCCTTCTTCACGTCGTTCAGGTAGACGCGGAGCCTCTTGTTCGGGTTCTTCGCCGCGAACGTGGACGCCGCGTGGGTCGGCACGTCCTTCGTGAAGGGCAGGTCCTCCGCGATCCACTTCTTCCGCCCGCCGTTCAGGAGGACGACCTTCCTCACGCCGTAGTACGCGAGGACCCAGAACGCGAACGCCGCGAACCAGTTGTTGAAGTCCCCGTACAGGACGATCCGCTGGGCGTTCGAGATCCCGAGGCGACCGAAGAGGGCCTCGAGGGCCTCCTTGGAGAGGATGTCCCTTGCCACGGGATCGTTGATGTCCTTCCGCCAGTCCACGAGGACGCTGCCCGGGATGTGGCCGAGGACGTAGTTCGCAGCGGGGTCGTAGTCGACCTCGACGATTCGGACCTTCGGATCCTCCAGGTGCTTCTGGACCCAGGCCGTGTCGACGAGGACTTCCGGATGTGCGTAGTCGGACATTTGAAATCACCGTGTTGAGGATGGACCAGAAATAATACACCGTTATATTACTTGCGCATGAGGCTTTTCCGATTCGGTGTGCCGAAATGGCGATTTCCGATTTCGGTTCTCTAGGCCTGTGCCGAAATCTTTCCCTGGGTGACAGGCTCTTACTACATCCGCTGCGCATCTAGATATAACCGAAATTCACGTCCCGGCCGCGGAGGATGTGAGAGGGCTTTTCAGGCCCTTCGAGTTGTGCGGGGGTCGGTTTTCGTGCGGCGTTCTCTTGAGATAGCTGGCGTGTTCTTCGTCGCGTTCCTCGTCTTGGTCCCGGTCCAGCGCGACGCGCTCGTGGACGACTTCGAGGACGACTTCTGGGTTCCCTTCACCCACTTCCACCTGGGGGATCGCGCGAGCGCGGGGTACTCGACCGCCCTTGCGCATTCGGGCCTCCGTTCCTATCGGGTCGAAATCCACGGATGGAGCGTCCGCGACTTCGGGGCCGCGTACGGATATGCGATCTTCTCGACCCGCGGTGCCTCCCTCGGCGAGCTACGCCTCTCGCTCCTCTATGCCTCCCTTCAGGACACGGTTGCTTCGCCCTGGGATGCCTACGCCGCGGGCATCTCCCTCGAGCTCCTCGACGCGCGCCACGCCACCCTGGGCACGTACCGGTATGTGACCGCCTACCGGGCCAGTCAGAACGCCGGCCGGTGTGCGCCCACGCTCTCGGACGTCGTCCTCGACGACAACCCGACCCTCGGTTCCTGGATTGACGTCGGGCGGAACCCGGCCGCCGACTTCCCGGCGGCCCCATGGCGTTCGGCGGCTTCTGTCAAGGTCGCCGTCGGGTTCCTTTGTGCGGCGGGACTCACCGGAGCCTCCTACGGTCTCTACTTCGACGACTTCGCCTTGGAAGCGGATTCGGGAGATGCGGATGCGGACGGCCTGCGAGATCTCGAGGAGGAGACCCGTATCCACGCGGTCCAGCTGTCCGAGCCGGATGTCCCCATCGTCCTCGCGGCTCCGGGAGCGGTCAATGCCTCCTTGATCGGCCCTCCCGTCTCGGGCACTCTGGTCTCCGGAGTCGTTGCGGTCGATCTGGTCCACCCGCGGCCCGACGACCTGTCCGTGAGCCTCGTCATCCGCAACGGCACGCGCGAGGAATCCCGTCTTCTCTGGGATCCGGGCGCCTATGAGCGCGGGGTGGCCATCACCTCACCCCGGCCGAGCGTGAGCGTCCGGGGGACCGTCCAGGTTACGGGACGCGTCTCGCCCCTCGTCGCCGCAGGATGGGTCCGCCTCCTCGTCAACGGGGTGAGGCAGCCGGTCCAGCCCCACGACCCGTCAGGGATCTTCTCGCTCGAGTGGCCGACGGACGCATCCCCTGAAGGGACCGTGACCCTCCAGGTCGAGGCGACCGGTTTCACCGCCAATTGGAAGACGACCGCGGCCTCCGCCCTGCTGTCCGTCGTCGTGGACCGGACGCCTCCGGATCTGCGAATTCTCTCCCCCGCGGAGGGGGCGACCGTCAGCGGACTCCTCGAGGTCTCGGTCGGGGCCTACGACACGCAGGGGGTGGCCTCCGTCGAGTTCCTCATCGACGGATCGCGGGTCGAGGCGCGGGAACAGGACCCCTTCGTCTTCCTCTTCGAGACCGTGGACCTGACGAACGCGGACCACCGGATCGAGGTCCGCGCCGCAGATGCGTCGGGGAACGTCGCGAGCCGCTCCGTCAACGTGAGGGTGAGCAACAAGGTCTCGACCCCGCCGCCTCCGTGCTACCCCGCGTGCAATCTCACGGGCGGGACCTCCGTGGGCAACCTCGCCCCCCTCCGCGCGGACCCGCGGGCGTGGGGTCTCACGGTGGCCTCCGGCGACCGGCTCGAGGTCTCGGAAGGCTTCCAGATTCCATGGCAACCGCACGTCGTGTACACCGCAGACGGCGTCTCCCTCATCCTCGATGTGCTCCAGGACCGGCCCGGAGCCGCGTCGGATGGCGTCGTCGCGTCCCATCTGACCGCGTCGGACTTCGCACGCTCGGGGATGTGGCGGATCGTCGTCCGGGACCACGGGTCAGGGCTCGCCGGATTCATCCAGCGGGCCTCCGTGCGCTTCGCGAGCCGGACCGATTCCAACCGGGCGGACACGGACGGCGACGGGATCAAGGACGGAGCGGAGCGTGCGCTCCCGACGATGTCTCCCGTGCTCGCGGACCTCGATGGAGATCGCCTCTCGGACGGATGGGAGTCCGTCGCGCACACGATCGTCTACACGGTGGATGGCACGACCCGGGAGCGGACCGTACGGACGGACCCCCTGAACCCGGACACCGATTCGGATGGCCTCGTGGACGGGGATGAGGTCGATCCCCCGGCCGGATGGAATGCAACGAACCCGAACGAGGCGGATACAGACGGCGATCTGGTTTCCGATGGTCCCGAGCGGTTCACATACGGCTCGGATCCGACGCGGACCGACACGGACGGCGACGGGTTGGCAGACGGCTTCGAGGTCATGCCTCACACGTTGTCCCTGACGATTGATGGTGTGCGGACCGATCGATCGGTCGTGACGAGCCCGGTCTCGAAGGACACGGACGCGGACGGCCTCGGGGATGCAGACGAGTGGGAGGGCGTCCGCCTCACCGGATTCGGGACCGACCCGTCCGATGCGGACACGGACCATGACGGCCTGTCGGACGGCGACGAGCTCCGCGGCACGAACCGGAGACCGACGAACCCGCTCGCTTCGGACTCCGACTCGGACGGCCTCCTTGACGGGATCGACCTGGCGCCCACGGAGACCTGGGGCTTCCCCTGGACCCAGTCGTTCGATCCGGGGCTCGTGCGATTCACCCAGCGCTTCCATGCACTGGACGTGCACGGCGCCTACGCCGCGATCTGGACGTACAAGGTCGACGATGGCAGCTGCGTGTTCCTGTCCGAGCACACCGCGGAGGCAACGCGCAGCAGCGACGAGTCGGCCGCGAACGTAGGCGGCTGGATCAACAAGACGTTCACCCAGGGTGGGGAGACGAACTACACGGTCCTGAGCATGCGCTATGTCGGGCTCGAGGACTCCGGCCTCTTCACCTACGAGTCCGGAGCGTGTTCCGTCACCGCCCCCCGCAAGTACATCATTGAGTACACGAACCATGACCACCTCTGGGACGTCGACTTCGTCAACGTCGCGTCGGTCCGCGTGACGGACGAGTACGGGACCGGCTTGGAGCACGCGACTCTCGAGATTCCTCTCGTCCCGGATGTAACGCAGACGCTCACGTTGCAGATTTCCCTCCGGGCCGAGATGGATCGGGGGACCCGGACCCCCGAAGGGGTCGTCATCGTACCGGCCTTCCAGTATTCGCTGCATCGGAGTACCGATTTCCTCGTCGCACCTCCGTACTACCGGAGCGTGGCCCTTGGAGCGAGGACCGACGACCACGCGTACCAGTTCGTCCTCCGGATCCCGAAGGAGGTCGCGAAACCCGGGAACGCGATTCTGCGCGACGGGAAACCGTACGCGGTGCTCGACGTGGCGCCGGTTTGGCTTCGAAGTGCGAGCGGCAACATCGAGAAGACGGCCCTGAACGCTGCAGCGATGACGGTTGGAGCGGCCATCACGAAAGTCGAGCAGTCGGCGGAACGTATCCTGGCGCGGCTCGACGTCGACCTCACGGATCTGAACGTCGCGCTCCCCAGGTCGATCGATGGAGTCTCGAATGGCCTGCATACTTACGGCCCGTATTCCGTGTATGTGTACCGTGTCGGAGGTGACTTCGAGGATGCCGTGGCTCAATCCGCAAATGCCATCTGGCTGTCCGGAGACACGGAGCAGGACCTTGCCGAGTTCCAGGCGACGATTGTCTGGTCATCTCCGGACCAGTGGGTGCGCGATGGCCGCGACGCGTTCGGCACGAACCTCGCGATTCTGAAGATTATCCGTCGCGGGGTCTCCCTGACGAGCCAGCTGGTCGCCCGCCTCATCCCGACAACGGCGGCCTTGCCGACGTGGACCGGAGGTGAGTTCGCGTTCGACCGATCCTATGTTACAGCGGTGACGATTGGTGGGGCCGTCGAGTGGAACCCAATCTATCTCGTCAGTGCCTCCGGAACGAGGACCGTGAATGTGCAAACGTTCAGTCCGGACATCGGGTATCCCACCACGGACTCGTTCTCAATGGAGTGGGAGCTGGGGAACGCCGAGATTCTGGATGATCTAGATGATTCGGTCCTCCTGTCCGGTGCCCGGAACTTCAACCTCCGCACAGGATTGCAGGGAGCCGCGATTGGCGCAACTCTGGTCATTTTCGGGAGCCAAGCGGTGCTGGCTTACCTTGATGGAGATACGGTTAAGGGTGCGGTCTTCAGCGCTGCGGGCGCGGTGTCGGTGTTCGGTATCGCAAGGAGTAATGTGGAACTGGCAAAGAGACTCTTCCGAGGTGGGCTCTTTGGGGAGGGGGCTACGCTCAGGCTTGGAACAGTTGCCACTCTTGCCGCTGGAGGAATCCTCGCTGCATACGAACTGGGGCTCGCGAATTCCGAACGCGATCCAATCGCAAGACTTTCGCACTATGAAACCGCGAGTGCAAGTA